>CAZEIM010000024.1:0-1193 GCA_964512145.1 uncultured Flavobacteriales bacterium | reverse complement strand
ATGTGAAATTACAATTTTTAAAAAATCAAATGAGTTTGGTTAAAAAATTATTTTAGGACAAGATATTAGATATTTCAGTCTATTTAAACAATACATTCTAATTTGTACAAATTGATTTTTTTATTCATATCTTCCTGTGTAATAGAAACTTTAGTAGTTTCAATGTGTTTTAACACATTTTAATTTGGAATTCCAGATATAGATGAGAAGAGGAGATTGATTTAATGCTTATATCATTCATGGGATTAATATTAATAGATTATTGTGAAACTTAATTTAAAAATATTCTATGTTTGCAAGTAATATTTAAGGTTTAATTTTTTTATGAACTTAACTTTTTTCTTAAGAAAACATACTGTAAATTTAGCATATAGTATTCTTGATTTATTTCCAGATTATGAACTAAAAAAAAATAAACAATTTTTCAATCTTCATAAAGATAAAAGATGTTTTATATTAGGGAGTGGGCATTCTATTCTAAAGCATGATTTAACATTATTAAAAAACGAAATTGTTTTTACACAAAATCATTTTAATGCTCATAAAGACATCTCTATTATTAATCCAACATATCACGTTGTAATCCCAAAATTTCATCCTTCAGAGTATGATCAGGACTGGATTGATTGGATTAATAATATGGAAGTAACACTTCCAAGGAGTACTCAGTTCTTTTTTGGTAAAAATACAAAAGGGCTTATTGATAGCAAGACAAAATTAACTGATCGATCTTATTATATAAACACTGGGTTTCATGCTATTTGTTTGAAAAATCCAAAAGTAGACATAACCAAAAGAATTATGAATGTACCTACCGTTATTACCCAATGCATAATTATCGCATTATATATGGGATTTCGTGAAATTTATTTAGTTGGATTTGATTTAGACCAAATTTGCAGGTGGAATGATAGAAATAATCTCAGATTTTATGGACATTCTCAAATTACAAATAATGACGCAGAAAATAAAATTTCAGATTTGGCTATTGCTTCTGGACGAAATTTTTTTACACAATGGGCGACATGGCAGCAACTTATTTTGTTGAGAAAGTTTGGAGAGAAACATAATCAAAAAATTTTTAATGCAACCAACGGAGGTATTTTAGACGTTTATCCTAGAATTGTTTATGAATCACTATTTTAATTGGATACTTAAGAGATGATAAAAAAAAAAAAAAAAATTGTTTTTAA
>CAZEIM010000023.1:42818-43357 GCA_964512145.1 uncultured Flavobacteriales bacterium | reverse complement strand
ATCGCCAGTAGCAAGCCATCCGCGAACGAATAGCTTATGCATTGAAGCTAACGACTCATACCACGCTATAGGATCGCGGTAGATGGTTAGTATTAAATACTCTACAGGAGAAATTTCTTTTGAAGTTAAAGCTAAATCTTTAAATGAAGCACAATCATTTTGTTTAGATAATCAGTTAGCGGAAATAAAATAATATATTATATCATCATTTAAATTTCATTCTACTTATTTTTCTAATGTAGATTTGTGTTTTTAATTTGCTTTACAAATATATCCTTCATCTTCTAAAGATTCAATTTCGGTGTTATCAGCAGTGCATATGTCTTTACTAATTTGTTCAGGCGTGCCATTGTAGGTTACTGTAGTTTCGCATACATAACATTTTGAACATGAGCTAAATATCAAAACTGTAAGAGTGAATAGCACGAATGTGTTTGAAAAAATATTTTTCATAGGTTTAAGTTTAGTGGTTTATCAAATTACGAAAATTAATAGGAATTCAAAAGATAAAGATAGCAAAAGACATACCAAAGTTAGCT
>CAZEIM010000023.1:40320-42808 GCA_964512145.1 uncultured Flavobacteriales bacterium | reverse complement strand
ACTAATTTATATAAATTTTCATAAATAGGAAGTATATTTTTTACATCGAAAAGGTAAGCTCTTTTTTTAGCATTATCGGAAAACTGTTTATGTAAAGTATTATCTGTTAGTAATATCATTGATTTTTCGGTCATGTCTTCTATGTCTCCAACCTTACATAAATAACCGGTTTCTCCATGAATATTTACTTCGGGAAGTCCTCCGGAGTTGGAAGAGATTACCGGAACACCACAAGCCATTGCTTCTAATGCCGATAGCCCAAAACTTTCTGTTTCTGAGGGTAATATAAAAATATCAGCAATGGATAGTATTTGCTCAACTGCTACCACTTTACCTAAAAACACGATATTTTTACATATACCTAAATTACGACACATAATTTCTATTTTTTGTCGCTCGGGACCATCTCCCACAAATATTAATTTGCCGGGTATTTTTTGCTGTATTTTTTCATATACTTTTACGACATCTTCAATTCTTTTAACTTTTCTGAAGTTTGAAACATGTACTATAATTTTTTCATTATTGGGGGCATAAAAGTTTTTTAAGCCATGATCCTTAATTTGTTCGTAGTGTTGCATACAAACAAAGTTTGGAATTACTTGAATATGATTGGAAATAGAGAAAAATGAAAGGGTGTCTTTTTTTAAACTTTCACTAACGGTAGTAACAGCATCTGATTGATTAATTGCAAAGGTAATAACAGGATTGAAGGAAGGATCTTTCCCTACTAGGGTAATATCGGTTCCATGTAATGTGGTGATATAGGGAATATGAATATTTTCTTGCATTAATATTTGCTTTGCTAAATAGCTGGCTGATGCATGAGGGATAGCATAATGCACATGAATGATGTCTAGCTTTTCAAACTTAACTACATCTACCAGTTTACTCGTTAAAGCAGATTCGTATGGAGCAAATTCAAATAAGGGGTAATTGGAAACACGAACTTCATGGTAATAAATATTTTCTGTAAACTCTTCTAACCTAAAGGGTTGATCGTATGAAATAAAATGTATTTGATGGCCTTTTTTTGCCAAATTTTTCCCTAATTCAGTGGCTACAACTCCGCTTCCTCCAAAGGTTGGGTAACAAACAATTCCAATTTTCATAAATTTTCAGAGTTTAAAGCATCGTATATTATGCGCATTATTTTTGAGCGAGTGTTTTGCTGAACTAATTTTTTGTTATTTGCATCGGGATACACTCTGTTAGAAAGAAATATATACGTAATTTTTTCTTCTGGGTCAACCCATGAGAAGGTGCCGGTAAATCCAGTGTGTCCAAAGCTTTCAAAGGAAACACAGTCGCAGGTTGGACCTGGCTCACCGTGTTTTGAGGGTTTATCAAACCCCGCACCTCGTCTATTGTCTTTGCAATATTGACATTTAGAAAATTCTTTAACCGTTTCGTTTTTAATAAATTCTTTTCCTCCATATGTTCCAAAGTTTAAAAACATTTGCATAAGCTTGGCTAAATCGTTTGCATTAGAAAATAAACCGGCATGTCCAGCTACTCCTCCCATCATAGCAGCTCCAGGATCATGTACATCGCCATGTACCAGTTGCTTTCTAAAGCTCATATCATACTCTGTTGGTATAATATCATTTAAATTAAAAATTCTTCTAGGTCTAAAGCAAGTGGTGCTTAATCCTAATTCCTTATAAAAATTTAATATTAAAAACTCTTCAAACATAATCCCTGTTTGTTTTTCAATGGCTGCTTTTATTAAATAATAACCTAAATCACTGTATTTATATTCTTTTTTTCCAAGCGGAGTAGCTATAATTTTAGCATAAATAGTGTCTAAAAAGGAATGTTTTATATACATGTTTTCTGCCACTCTAGTATCAAATTCACTATTTAACACATTGCTGTAATATTCAGGTTTTAAACCTCCCGATTTATTTAATGTGGTATAGTAAAATGGAATCCAGGCAGCTAATCCTGCTTGATGTGCTAATATTTCTCGCAAGGTAAGTTTAGCATATTCTGAATTTTTTACAATTTCGGGGATATAGTCTTTAAGCGTATAATCTAAATTTAGCATACCTAAATCTTGCAATTTCATTATGGCAGCAGTAGATGCGGCAATTTTAGTAATAGATGCCAAGTCGTACAAATCATTTAGATCAACTTTATTTTTTTCTTCATAGGTATGATGTCCAAATGCTTTATGGAAAAAGACCTTTCCTTCCTTGGCGACTAATATTTGGCATCCGGGAAAAACTTTATCTTGTATGCTTTTTAAAACTAGAGCATCAATTGAATCAAGCTTAGCCGATGCAATTCCTACTTCTTCGGGGATTGTATATTTTAAACGAATAGGCGCTATGGTTTCAATACCAGTACCTGCTTTAAATATTGAAGCACTTACCGGTAGTTTGCCTTTTGCTTGTATTCCTCCAAATATTACTTGTGCGGAATAATCTTGAATTAAAGCATTATCTTCATATGAAATAATGATTGAATTTAATTGATTTGTACG
>CAZEIM010000023.1:35765-40294 GCA_964512145.1 uncultured Flavobacteriales bacterium | reverse complement strand
TTATTAAGTGCGTATGGATTTGAAAAAAGATTTAAAATAGTTTTTTGTTTTTGAGCAATTTGTTCAATTATTTGAATAACGTTATCTGGAACTCCAAAATTTTTTGAAGGGTATTCGTTCGTGTTATGGATGCTTACTATAATTAAATTATAATTATCAATTTCTTTAATTAACTCTATTATTTCTTTTTCATTAGGAGTTTTTGAATAATAAAAATGATCTATGTTGGAATATAATGATAATGTATTTTGAAATGCGTTCTTACTATTTTCTCCAAATGTAATACTGGCAATTTTTAACGTGTCGAGTCTTTGTAATGGAATTATGTTTTCGTGGTTTTTTACTATTGTAATAGATGATTCAATAATTTTTCTGAGTGTAATATTATATTTTTTCAGGTTTAATGCTTTTTGAATTCCTTCTATTTGAATAGGCGTGTAATAATCGAGTCCTGCCCATTTTTTTGCCCATAATATTTTTTTACAACGTTTTTCTAAATCCTGCATTGAAATTATATTACTATCAATAGCTTGTTTAATAGTTTTAATGCTGGAGGCAACATCGTCTGGAAAAAGTAAAATATCATTCCCTGCTAAAATTGCTTTTATATTAATTTCACCCGGTTTTAAATGCTCGCTAACTCCTTTCATATTAAGGGCATCTGTAAAAATTAATCCATCAAACTTTAATTCTTTTTTAAGAATATCGGTGACAATAATCTTAGATATTGAGGAAGCATTCCCTTTACTTGAATCTAATTTTGGTACATTTAAATGCGCCACCATCACACTGCTTAATCCATGATCAAAAGCTTTTTTAAACGGATACCATTCAATTTCTTCTAAACGGTTTTTGTCATGAGAAATAGTAGGCAGTGTTTTATGGGAGTCTTTATCTGTATCTCCATGTCCCGGGAAATGTTTTCCATTGGCAATAACGTTCCCATCTTGTAAACCTTGGGTATATGCTATGCCTTTTTCTGCAACATTTTCTTTTATTTCTCCAAACGAACGACTATTAATGACCGGATTTTTGGCATTCACATTGACATCTAATACAGGAGCAAAATTCACGTGAATTCCAATTCTTTTGCATTGTTCAGCAATATCACAACCCATTTCATATATTAGTTGGTTATCTTGTATTGCACCCAACATCATTTGGCGTGGGTACTTAATGGTACTATCTAATCTCATGGATAAACCCCACTCTCCATCAATAGAAATTAATAATGGAACTTTTGATTTTGATTGATATAAATTGGTTAAGAGGGCTTGACGAACAGGACCACCTTGAAAGAATATTAGTCCACCAATGGAGTGATTTTCAATTAGGGATGAAATTTCATCAATATGTTTTTGATCTTTATTGGAGTAAGCAGCTACCATAAATAGCTGACCAATTTTTTCTTCTAAAGTCAAGCTGTTATAAACTGAGTCAACCCAATTATTTTGTTGATGAAAAGGAATATACTTTTTAGGGGTATTTTGAAACTTTTTTTTGTTTTTTTCTTGAAAGGAAAATGCAAAAATTATTCCTGTACATAAAATAATAGTTAGAAAAACATATTTTAATTGGTGCGTCATTATTTTGGACTACAAAGAATAGCTGTTCCACTAACGGATACCATAAGCATACCTTGGCCAATGGTTTGATAATCAATGTCAATCCCTATAATACCATTACAACCTAGTTTTTCTGCTCGTTGTTTCATTTCTTCCATGGCTGTATCTCTAGCTTTGGTTAACACTTCCTCGTAAGCAGATGACCTGCCTCCGACTAAGTCTGTAATGCTGGCAAAGATATCTCTAAAAATATTAGTTCCAATAATTGTTTCTCCATAAACAATTCCTAAATACGAATTAATGGTATGGTTTTCAATGATATGTGTTGTGCTTAATAACATATTCTGTTTTATATAACAAAATTGTATAAAAAATAACCTATTGCAAAGATAAATTAAACATAAATAAATGTTTTTTTGAAACAATTTTAAAGTAATAACGTAACAAACATTATTTAAAATGAAAATATGATTAAAAAAATACTTATTTTAATATTTTTTCAATTTTTATTCGTTGTAAATTTTTATGCAAGTTGTCCTGGATCGCCTGTAGATTTTACATTTAGCACAACTTCTGGTACTTGTCCTTCGGATGGTTCAATAACAGTTTTTGCGACAGGAGGAGTAATTCCTTATCAATATGAAATAATTGCCGGGCCTGTTTTACGTCCTCTTCAAACTTCAAATTTATTTAATGCATTACCTCCAGGCACGTATACTGTAAAGCTAAATGATAATTGTGGTTCAGTAATGATAAAAAATGTTACTGTAGCGGGTAGTTATGTAAATCCGACTATTAATATAGCTCCAACATTAGTAAGTTGTCCTGGAGGAAATGATGGAGTTATAACAGCAAATGTTACCGGAGGGTTATTGCCTCTTCAATATTCTTTAATTCCTTCATCTCCGGTACTTGTTGGGCCTCAATCATCCAATACATTTAATAATTTGCCTGCTGGTAATTACACGGTACAAGTTAAAGACGCTTGTAACACTATTCGTACTCAAACCTTTACTCTTTTGGAGAAAAACGTTGGAACAATGATATTTTCTTCAATTTCTACAAAAGTGTCTTGCGATACGGTTCAAATTACTTGTAATATATATACGCAGTCAGGTAAAGTACTGGCTTTGCCTTTAGAATATTCTATAATTGCGGGGCATGTATTGTTTCCATACCAGGCTTCTAATATTTTTAAAGTACCTCAAATTGGTTCATATACCATAAGAGTAAAAGATGCATGTGGTCAAATAATTAATGCAAATGTTTCTGTAACAGCCTCTTTAACACATACAGTTTCATATTCTTGTGCCGGTAGTGATGTAACATTAAATCCTATTAGATTACTCAGTCCAATTATGTATGAAATTACTTCAGGTCCCGTAATAATTGGACCACAAGCTTCTAATGTATTTACTAATTTGCCTAATGGAAATTATGTGTTTAAAGCTACCGATGCATGCGGAATGATTGTAACAAGAAATGTTACAGTACAAAGAGATGTATTTGATGTTACACTTTCTTCTCAATACCCTTCTTGTGATACCCCTAAAGTAGGATCTACATTAAGATTAATGAATCATACCCCTCCAATTACCGTAAACATATTAAGTGGCCCAGTTATGTACCCATCAAAAATATATAACATTGGGACTTCTAGCCCTGGTTTTTTATATTTAGACCCTATGATGCCTGGTGCGTATGTGCTTGAAGTTGTTGATTTTTGTAATAATAAAGACACATTAACCATTAATCTTACAAATTCTTATAAAGGGTTAATTAGTTACTTAAGTACGAATGAATGTAACGAAGGAAAAATTGAAATTCATTTAGCAAACAATAATATAGGAGGAAATATTACATATTCCATTTTATCCGGCCCATCATTGCCACCTGCTCAACAAACAAATATTTTTTATAATTTAATTCCTGGAGAATATGTTGTTAAAACACAACTAAACAGTTGTTTTTCTCCAACCATAATATATCAAGACACAATAAAAGTTCAACCTTATAATGTTCCAGAATTAAATGTTTTTGGGGTATTATGTCAACAATCAAATTTAGGGGAAATATTTTGTTCAACGACCAACGGAACAGCTCCATATACCTATGAAATAATAGCCGGACCTGTACTTATGCCTCCTCAAACTAACCCTTTATTTCAAATGTTGCCTGATGATCAATATATGGTTCGCGTAACCGATGCATGTGGAAACTCAGATATAAAAGGGATAGAGTTAGCAACCTATGGGCCTGAAAATATTAAAGTAGTTGTTAATCCGGTATGTGTTGGAGATACCTTAAGGATGGTCGCAGATACTTTGCCTAATGCAATATATAGTTGGACTGGTCCAAATGGTTTTACTTCTAATAGTAGGGATGTAATAATTCCTAATTTTCAAGCAGTTCAGAATGGAGATTATCATTTGCATATAACCTATAATACTTGTATTGAGGTTGATGTAATAAAAAATATTAAGATGGATTCAACTTTTGCATACTTTGTAAGTACGGATATTTGTGAAAACAGTAAAAATTCGGTGCAAATATTAGGTACGTTAGGGGGAGTGTTTAATTTTAATCCAATACCTTCAGATGGGGCAACAATTAATTCGGCTACAGGTGAAATAGAAAACGCAACATTAAATTCAATATATACGGTTGGTTATACTTCAGTAACCGGAACATGTACCCAATATTATGAAACTGAAATTGAAGTATTAGAACAATCAGATGCTAGTTTTAGTATTGACGATTTTTGTTCGGGAAGCACTATGCAAGTGCAAACACAAGAAAGTGGAGGTGTATTTAGTTTTTACATAACCCCTGTGGATGGTGCACAGATAGATGTATCAACCGGTGATTTAAGCTCATATACAGCAGGGAATAGTTATTACATAGAATACAAAATTTCAGGAAACTGTCCTGATAGCACTATAGATTCAGTAAAGGTATTAGATC
>CAZEIM010000023.1:1497-35665 GCA_964512145.1 uncultured Flavobacteriales bacterium | reverse complement strand
TAGATATGGCTACAATAGATGCTGTAACCGGTGAGTTAAGTAATGTAACAGAAGGGAGTATGTATGATATACTGTATGCTTTTTCGGGGTCATGTGGAGATAGCAAGCATGTACAAGTTGAGGTATTAGAACAATCAGATGCTAGTTTTAGTATTGACGATTTTTGTTCGGGAAGTACTATGCAAGTGCAAACACAAGAAAGTGGAGGTGTATTTAGTTTTTACATAAGCCCTGTGGATGGTGCGCAGATAGATGTATCAACGGGTGTTTTAAGTTCATATACAGCAGGGAATAGTTATTACATAGAATATAAAATTTCAGGAAACTGTCCTGATAGCACTATAGATTCAGTAAAGGTATTAGATCAGCCATTAGCAGACTTTACTTTTGCAGATTTTTGTTATGGCAGTGTTGGAATTCCCCAGGTTACTGGAACAAGCGGAGGAACGTTTAGCTTTAATACAGCACCGCTAGATATGGCTACAATAGATGCTGTAACCGGTGAGTTAAGTAATGTAACAGAAGGAAGTGTGTATGATATTTCTTATCAAGTTGGGATAGGAATTTGTGCTAGCGATATTCAAAAAAATGTTTGGGTAAAACCTATACCCAATGTTTCTTTTGAGACTTTTGATTATTGTGAGGGTGATATTCCTTTGGTTCAAAATATTCAACCTACAGGAGGGGTATTTAGTTTAATTAATAATCCAACCGGAGCAACCATTAATAATGCAACTGGAATAATTCAAGATGGAGAATCGGGTAATATGTATACCATTGAATATTCTTACACAAATAATGGGTGTGAAGGAAAATATATAAAAGATGTGGAGGTAAATTCTTATCCCTCAACCCAATTTAATGCAGATGATTTTTGTTTCGGAAGCAACGTAGTTTATGATTTAACAAATGCAACTTCAGGAGGCATATTTACATTTAACCCTTTGCCATTGGATGGGGCGGTAATTGATTCTAATACCGGAGAAATCAATAATTATTCAAGTGGAGCTAGTTACACTATTCAATACTCATTTTCAGGAAAATGTCCATCATTTTCAACACAGACAATTCAAGTAATTCATCAGCCAGAAGCTACATTTTCTTATTCAGATTATTGTTATGGTTCAAATCCTTCAATTCAAGTTGTTGAATCAGGAGGGCTATTTGGTTTTAATACTATCCCAACAGATGGAGCTATCATTAACCAAAGTAATGGAGTTCTATCAAATGTTACCCCCGGACATACGTATGATATAGAATATGTCTTTTCAGGAGATTGTTATGCCAAAGAGGTACTACAGGTAAAAGTTTATGAACAGCCGGATGCTACTTTTAACACCGGAAGCTTTTGTTATGGAGATCAAAATATTGTAGATTTATCTAATACTAGTCCAGGAGGAATATTTTCATTTTACACATCACCAACAGACTTTGCTAATATTGATGCAAACACCGGAGTTATATCAAACCCAACAGAAGGTACGGATTACCAAATCATGTATATTATTCCTGGGTTTTGTGCTGATACACACGTTCAACATGTTGAGGTATGGGAATTGCCTAAAACAGATTTTACATTTGAAAATGTTTGTTTAGGAAATAATGCAAATTTTATAGATAATACTTATATAAATAATGGTTCAATTCAAAGCATTTCTTGGGATTTAGGAGATGGTAATACCATACAAAATGTTTCTAATCTATTACACATGTATGAGCAGTCAGGTTTTTATAGTATAGTTCTGGAAGCAGTATCATCAAATGGTTGTAAACAATCTGTTCAAAAAGATATTCATATTTATCCATCTCCATTAGCTCAATTTATTGCAAATAATACATGTATTAACACACAGCCTATTTCAATTGAAAATACAAGCATATTAAATGGCAGTAACACGTTAATATATCATTGGAATATGGGAGATGGGAATGTCTCTACTGAATTTGAACCTAACTTTGAATATGCTAATGCAGGAGCTTACTATATTAGTTTAGTGGTAGAAAATGAATTTGGATGTACAAATGAAAAAACAAACATGATTACAATTTATGATGTTCCAAAAGGTGTGGTTACTAGCACCAAACGAAATAATTGTGGAAATTTATGTACCGATATTCAGTTTGAGTCTGATCAAAACATATTGTATATTTACGATTGGAGTATTTCAAATGATTTATACAATTTTGATATTGCAAACCCGGTCTTTTGCTTAAATAAACCTGGAACTTATTCTTATGAATTAAAAATCACTACTCAAGAGGGTTGTAGTAAAGTGTTTTCAGAAGATGACTTTTTTGAGGTGTTTAATATACCTATAGCTGATTATGTTGCTTCAGAATACGAGACTGTATTATTAAATAATTCTATTGATTTTTCTGATAAGTCATCATTGGCTACTCAATGGTACTGGGATTTTAATGATGGTTACTATTCTCAAGAGCAAAATCCTACTCACACATATATTGATACAGGAACTTATCAAGTAATGTTAGTTGTATATTCAAAAAATGAATGTTCAGATACTTTGTATAAAACTGTAAAAATATTTCCTGAGTTTTCTATTTATGTTCCCAATGCATTTACACCAAACGGAGATTATGTAAACGATTCTTTTGGACCTGTTGTATTTGGCATAAATCCTTCAGAATATAAATTTCAGATATTTGATCGTTGGGGAAAACAGTTATTTACTACTTCGGATATTCATGAACAATGGAACGCGGAAAATTTTAAACAAGATGTATATGTTTATAAAATTGAAGCAGAAGGACTTTTTGATAAACAAAAACATTTCATGCAAGGTCATGTGACTTTAATTCGCTAATTTATTCATGTGTTCTTTAATTTCATCAGTTGACAAATAGTATTTATCTTGCTTTTTTTTATAGTTTTGGGGTACTAGATCAGACTCATCAACACTTTTTCTAAACTCTAAAACTTGTATACCTAAACCTCTTTCAATGGTTATTAAGTCCGTTTGCCTCTCAATTTTTCTTTTATAACCTTTTGTAAATAAATATTTAATACTTTCATTAAATAATTGAATAGTAGTTCGTTCATGATAAAATAAAATATGAGCTAGTTCGTGTCCAATAATGCCAACTTTAGCGTTAAAGTTTAAACTGTCTACTAAAAATCCGGAATTTTTTTGGAGTTTTTTGTTTATTCGAATAATATATTTTCTATTTTTTGGTTTTTTAAAAACCGACCAAAATGTAGGTCTAGCGTCCATTGAATAAGGAATATTATGTTTTTTGAATACAATATTTGCATTGACTAACTCAGGGTAATATTGCAAGGCAACAATAGAAGGAAGCTCAACATTTTTAGTAAATGTTTTATTCTTAGAATATTTTTTCAACAAAAATTCACGCTTAATTTCTGCTATTTTTTCTTGAAAAATAAAATTTTTAATATTTATTTCTTCTTGTGTATATACCTGAATTGTGAAAGCATAAAACAATGCTAAAAAAGTACTTTTCTTAATTTTATTCATCTTATGCTAATCTATCCATTCCGTAAAATATTCTAAAGGTTTCCTTTGTCCTAAAGGCCACTCAATATTAGGATAGCCAATGTATAAAAATCCCATACATTTATCCTTTGAACTTAATCCTAAAAACTCTTTCATTTCTTCGGTATATGTAATACCTCCTGACCCCCAATATACCCCTAATCCATATGCAGTAGCGACTAAACTCATGTTTTGTACCGCACAAGCAACAGCAGCAATTTCTTCAATTTCGGGTATTTTTTCTGTTTCTTGTCTTTTCATTCCAATAGAAATAATAACCGATGCTAGCAATGGTCTGGAAGCTAATTTATCATACATGGGTTGCTTAAATAATTCAATAGGAGTTATTTTTTGATATGTTTCTGCCTGAAAATGTGCGAATTTTTTAATTCCATCGTTCATGAAAACATTGAATCTCCATGGTTGAGTTATTCCATGGGTAGGAGCCCATTTAGCCGCATTAAGCATATTTATTACAATTTCTTTGTGTACTTTTCTTTCGGTAAAGTCTTCCGGTTTAATGTTTCTTCGGTTGTTAATTACATCTAATATTTCGCTAACGTTATATTTCATGGTTTGTGCGCTTCTTGTGTGCTAATTTTTTCTTCTTCAATACTAAGGGATTCTAAAATTTGCTCGTAAATATCTAGTATTTCAGGTTGATTTTCTTGATAGAATAATAAGCTTGTTTTAAATTTTTCTTGATTTACGTTATATTTTTGTAATACGGATGAATAATACATAGAGGCAGAGTCAATACTATACGTAGCTAAGGTGTTTTGATAAAATAACCCTTCAATTAAATAAATATCTTTTAACAATAACGTAAAGGTGTCTTTTGCAATAACATTGTTAGGTAGAGGAATTGTGGCTTTTTTTTCAGAACAGGCAGAAAAAAGTATCGTAAAATAAATATTAACGATTAAAACGAAGCCTTTGTGCACTCTTTTTTTCATAAAATTTCCCGTTTTCGAATATTAAATTTCCATTTACAAAGGTGTGGGTTATTTTTGATTGAAATACAGTTTCTTCAAAAGGACTCCAGCCACATTTATATAAAATATTAGAAGTATTTACTTTCCAAGGGTTTTGTAAATCCACCAACACTAAATCGGCAAAATACCCCTCTCGTATATATCCTCTTTTTTCTATTTGAAAGCAGTTAGCAACTGCATGGCTCATTTTTTCTGCAATTTTTTCAAGGGATATTTTTTTTTGATGATATAGCTCCAACATCGCTACCAATGCATGTTGCACTAAAGGACCTCCGGAAGGTGATTTAAAATAACTTTGTTTTTTTTCTTCTAAAGTATGTGGTGCATGATCTGTGGCAATTACATCAATAGTATTGTTTAAAACAGCTTCTAATATTGCTTCTTTGTCACTTTCTTTTTTAATGGCAGGGTTCCACTTAATTAGAGAGCCTTTTTGTTCATAATCCTTATCAGAAAACCATAGGTGATGAATACAGGCTTCTGAAGTAACTCTTTTATCTTTTAACGGAATGGTGTTGTTAAATAAACTTAATTCCTTTTGTGTTGAAATGTGCAATACATGCAATCGTGTATTGTATTTATGGGCTAATTCAACTGCTAAGGAAGAAGATTTATAACACGCTTCCTCACTTCGGATATGTGGGTGATAATGCATAGGCATATTTTCACCATATTGGAGTTGGTATAACTTTAAATTTTGTTGAATGGTTGTTTCATCTTCACAATGTGTAGCTATAAGAAGTTTGCATTCAGAAAATAAATTTTTAAGAGTTTCTCTATTATCAACTAACATATTTCCTGTGGATGATCCCATAAAAATTTTAACACCGCAAACATGTTCAGGGTCTGTTTTTAATACTTCGTTTAAATTATCATTTGAAGCTCCCATATAAAATGAATAGTTAACCCATGATTTTTCGATAGCCAACGTATATTTATCTTCTAGTAATTCTTGTGTAAATACATTGGGGATTGTATTTGGCATTTCCATGTACGAAGTAATACCTCCGGCAACTGCCGCTTTTGATTCTGAAAATATATCGCCTTTATGGGTTAAGCCGGGTTCTCTAAAGTGAACTTGATCATCAATTACTCCGGGAAGTAAATACAAGCCTTGAGCATTAATAGTAGTAGATATATTAGGTATATGATCTAAATCTTCATGTTCCGTAAATATTTTGTGTATGTAGTGATCTTTAATAAGTAAATGCCCCAAAAAAATATTATTTTCATTTACTATTTTGGCATTTTTAATCAAAATCATAATTCTTTATTTTTAATTATAAATACGCCTAAAAAGGCCTCTTTAAATATTTTAGAACTCATTTTAGAAGTGCCAAATTGGCGATCAATAAACGTTATGGGAACTTCTTTAATTTTAAATCCATGAAGCCAAGCTGTATACTTCATTTCAATTTGAAATGCGTACCCTACAAAACGAATTTTTTCCAGGTCAATAGTTTCTAGTACTTTTCTTTTATAACATTTAAAGCCGGCTGTGGTATCTTTTATTTTAATACCCAGAACCATTCTCACATAAATGGACGCAAAATATGATAATAGTAATCTTTTTCTATCCCAATTTTTTACTTTTCCTCCTTTAACATATCGAGAACCAATGGCTACATCAGCACCTTCTTCAGCGCAGGCTTTATAAAGCCGAATTAAATCATTCGGATTGTGCGAAAAATCACAATCCATTTCAAAAATATATTCATAATTTTTTTCTAAAGCCCATTTAAAACCATGAATATATGCGGTACCTAAACCTTGTTTTCCTTTGCGTTGAACCAAAAAAAGTTTGTCGGGGTAAATGGTCATTTGTTTTTTTACGATATCGGATGTTCCATCGGGTGAACCATCATCAATAATAAGAATATGAAATACTTCAGATAATGAAAATACGCTTTGTATCATTTTTTCCACATTTTCTTTTTCGTTGTAGGTAGGGATAATGACTAAGCGATTACTCATATGAGTTTATGTAAATTAATTCAATACAATTATACTAAATAATTTTTCTACATTTTTTTTGAGCTGTTATAAATTCTTAAATTCGTCTCGTGAATAAAAAATTAAAATTTGGTATTGTTATTTTTATATTGGGTTTTTTAGGCGTACTATCTATATTTTTTTCAGAGGGGATGGTTGCTTTAGTTCCTGAAGAAGTAAAACAAAAATTCACTTCAGCTCAGCTTAATATGTTGCTTATGGTTAATCCCATTATTTTACTTATAATTTCTACTGCAGTTGGCGTAGTGTTGTATGATAAGGTTAAACTAGGCACAGCCTTTGTTTCGGACTGGGTAGGATTATCTAGTAATTTTGCTAAAAAAAGTAATTTCTTATATACCGGAATTTTATTAGGTTCATGCACTGGAGTAGTTTTGTTTTTTTTAAGCTACTTTTTAATGCCCTATATGCCGGCTTCTTTTTTAGAACAATCGACAAAATTTGAACCTTCCTTAATAACAAAACTTGGGTATGGTGGTATTACCGAAGAAATATTAATACGTTTTGGGATGATGACTTTTTTGGTTTGGCTATTATATAAAATTACGGGCAAACTAACCCCTATGATATATGGAGTGGGCATTTTACTTTCTTCTCTTTTATTTGCAGCAGGACATCTTCCGGTTTTATTTGCACTGTCGAATGAATTTAACGGATTATTATTTATGTATGTTATTTTGGGTAATACCATAGGAGGGCTAGTTTACGGCTATTTGTATTGGAAACATGGACTGGAGGCCTCTATACTAGCCCACATGTTTACGCATGTTTTAATGGTTGGTTTAGGCTTTTTTTAAGTTAGTTTTTAATTTATTATTTACAGGCTTACTCCTCCTTTTTCCACTTTAACTGTATATTCAACGAAACTTCGTGTGAGCCTTTTGGTGTGCTTAAACCCAATTTACTGGTTGTTATGTCGTAGCTGTAAACCAATGAAAACTTATCTCGGTGTAAGCCAACTAATGCAATATAAGCATCTTGAGTACGGTAAGCAAAACCACCGATAATTCCTTTGTAACGAGCCGATATTGATAATTGTGACATTATAAATGAGCCTTGTTGTATTACAAAAAGACTGGGACTTATGATCATTTTTTTATCCCGAGCGTAAAATATATATCCGGTTTGAAAAATATTTTTTCTCGTTAATGTGCTGTGTGGACCAATAATACCGTATTCGGGTTCTGTAATATGATCCAAGGCGTAGTTTATATACCAACGGGATATGTTTAAACTTATACCTGCTGCCCAATCTAAACCACTTTTATTGCCCGTGCCAACAATAATTGGGAAATAACCTGTGTTTACATGTGTTTTAAAGTATTGCCCACGTATGCCAAATCCAAGCTGAATTTTTTGAGAAATAATAAATTTTTTAGAAAAGCTTACAGCCACTTGATCGTGTTGAATATTCCCGAACATCGTATTTTCCCTTAAATAGTAAGTTCCAATAGTGCTTGAATTAAAGGTATGATCGGCATGAATAAAATTATTGTGCAGTTTTGCATCTATACCTGGCCATTGGTTTCGGTGTATTAGGTTTATTCGGGTGCTATGTTGATGCCCCACATTACCTAAGGTATAATAGCTCCCCGCAGATTTATATTGGGTAAACAACGCATCTTGTGCAGATATAGTTTGAACAATAGACAAACTAAATATTATAATAAGGTTTTTTTTCATATATATGTTTTTAAAATACTTGTACTAATCCATATTGTTCTTTATAATGGGTACAGCTTGTTTTATATGTTATTTTCCAGATATATGTTCCCGGAGTATATTTGCTGTTTATTGTACCATCCCAAACGATATTTATATGAGAGGAATCAAAAACTAAAGCACCTGCCTGATTAAAAATACTTATTTTAAAATCTTCTACTATACAGTTACCTTGATAGTTTATTTCTAACCAACTGTTTATTTCATCCCACTGACTTATCCCTTTGCTTACGATAAAGCTTTCTATAGAATCATCAGTTTTTTTACAGGCACTTATACTTATTATAAGTATCATGCATAAAGCTCGAATGGTTTTCATAATTTTATTTTTATATAAGAAACCTATCGAGTGTAAAAAGTTACACATTCGAAATTTTTTTCGCGACTTATTTTTTATCTATTTTATTATCAAATAGATAAATTTAAATTATTCGTTCATTTTTAATTTTATCTACGATACTAGGGTCTAATAGGGTGGAAGTGTCTCCTAAGTTTTGAGTTTCATTTTCGGCAATTTTTCTTAAAATTCTGCGCATAATCTTTCCCGAACGAGTTTTTGGTAATCCTTCTACAAATTGAATTTTATCTGGTTTGGCAAGGGCACCAATTTCTTTGTTTACTTGTTGTTTTATTTCTTCGGTTAACACAGAACTTACTTTAGTAAGCTCATCACAAATTACGTAGGCATAAATACCTTGTCCCTTTATATCGTGAGGATAACCGACTACTGCCGACTCAATAACATTTGGGTGACTGTTTATAGCATCTTCTACTTCGGCTGTGCCAATTCTATGCCCCGAAACATTAATAACATCATCTACTCGGCCTGTAATTCGGTACATGCCTTGCTCATCGCGTTTGCATCCATCACCGGTAAAATATAAATAAGCGTAGGTACTAAAATAATTGCTTTTACAACGTTGGTGATCACCCCAAGTAGTTCTTAAAATAGAAGGCCAAGGAAACTTAATGCATAAATTTCCTTCCACATTGTTTCCGGTTAGTTCTTCACCTTTTTCGTTTACGATAACAGGTTGTATTCCCGGAAGGGGATAGGTAGCATATGAAGGTTTGGTAGGTGTTATACCGGCCAAGGGAGATATTAAAATACCCCCGGTTTCGGTTTGCCACCAGGTATCTACAATAGGACAATTTTCTTTTCCTATGTGTTTAAAATACCACATCCAGGCTTCATCGTTAATCGGCTCACCAACTGAACCCAGCACACGTAAGGATGATAAGGTGTGTTTTTGTACATAGTCTAAACTAAACGTTTGTAAAGCTCTAATAGCCGTTGGGGCAGTATAAAACAGGCTTATTTTATGTTTATCGATAATTTCCCAAAACCTACCCGCGTCCGGAAAAGTAGGTATACCTTCGTACATTAAAAGGGTAGCTCCAGCTAAAAGTGGTCCATATATTAAATAAGAATGTCCGGTAATCCATCCTATATCGGCAGTACACCAGTAAATATCATTTTCTGTATATTGAAACACTTGTCTAAACGTATATTCAGTATATACCATATAACCGCCTGTGGTATGCACCACTCCTTTGGGTTTTCCGGTTGATCCGGAAGTATATAAAATAAAAAGTGGATCTTCAGCATCCATTTCTTGCGCCTCAAAATGATTGTTGTTTTTTGGCTCAATCCATTCGTGGTACCAAATATCTACCGCTTGGTTAAAGGGTATGGGTTGATGGGAATGTTGAATTACGACACATTTTTGGGTACATGAAGTGTTTTCTAAGGCTTCATCACTTATTTTTTTAAGGTCTATATATTTTTCCCCCCGGTAAAAACCATCGGCAGTAATCAGTAAAGAACATTGTGAGTCAAGCATTCTTTCGCTTAACGATTTAGCAGAAAATCCGGCAAAAACTACGGAGTGTATAGCTCCTATTCGAGCACATGCTAATACTGTATAAACCAGTTCAGGAATCATAGGTAAGTAAATACAAACTCGATCACCTTTTTGAATCCCACTGTTTTGTAACGCTCTGCATACTTGATTTACACTGGTATATAATTCCCTATAGGTGATTTTTTTATAAGTACTTTTAGGATTATTAGGCTCCCAAATGATGGCCGTTTTATCGCCTTGTGATTGTAAGTGCCTGTCTAAACAATTTTCGGTTATGTTTAAGGTTCCTCCTTTAAACCATTGCACGGAAGGTTCATGAAAATTCCATTCCAATACTTGATCCCATTTTTTCTTCCAAACAAAGGTATTGGCTATATTTTCCCAAAATTTTTCAGGATTTTCAATACTTTTTTGATATTCTTGTTGATATTCTTCAAAAGAGGATATATTAGAAATCATACATATTTACTTTTTATGAAAATAATAAAAATTACTCAATTGCATGTATTTGTATTTTATTTCCCGAACTATGTGCACTAAACTCCGGTGCATAAAGGCATTGAATGGAGGAAATACCTAAATTAAAATTTCCTGAATGACTGGCCCAAGTATCATATTCAAAAATATATGTACCTTTTATTAAATGATCTATAAAAAAATGGGTGGATGCATCCTGAGTGCTCTGATAATATCCTATACCTTCGCCCCATTGAAATCCCGATAATTGTTGCAAGGGCTCTAAACCAGCGGCTCTGTTGTCTTGAATGTGAACAAACTCATAATTTTTATCACAAAACACTTCCAGTCGAATGGTTATTTTATCTCCTACTTTTGGAATATTATCATGGCCTATTTCTATCAATGTAGTCCCTGAGTTGGTTTGTTTTTTAATATAGACTTTTTTTTCAATTCTTAGGGAAGCAGTGGTTGGGCTTTGCGCTACTTTATCACTGTTTTCAATATATTTCCAAAAGGCTGCGCCCCATACTATTTCACGTTGGCTGTTTTCAACTTCGATTTCTGACAACGATTTTTTAACATCATCCGAATACCATGTTTTTTGAAAATATCCTGTTCCGGCTTCGGGTGTTATATGTTGTGTATCGTTTATTTTTTTATGATTTACCCAAATATTTGAAGCAGATACTTGCCAGGTTGTTTGTTGGTCCATTAATAAAACATAACAAGCCTTAGCCGTTGCTTTAGAGGTTCCCCAATGGCTGGTTTGTTTGTTTTTAATAAGCCAAATTTTCAATTCATTCTGAATTTTAGGGTTTGGATCAATTTCTTTAAATGCCTCCATTAATAAAGCATGAGTTTCTATAGAAGACTCATTTGTATATAAACCACCCGAAAGATTTTTCCAGTACATACCTAACTCTTGAGATTGAATGGTGTTTTCTAATAGAGATTTTACAATTCCTTTTGCTAATAATATATCATGATTTCTATAAAATACTAAAGCAATTAGCCCTTTTTGATGTAGTGGATATTTGGTCCACTTTTTTTTCATTTGTTTTAAAAAGTAATCATAGGCTTGTTTCGAATTTTCTGATATTGGTATGTCCTCAAGAAAAAAGCTGCGAGCATAAAAATACCGAATTACATCTTCAGAGGGTTGATATTCATGTTTTTTATCAACATTTTTTAATATCCAATCGTATTCTTTTTCTAATTCACGATCTAAAAATTGCAGAGCTTTTTCTATCATTTGGGTTGTTTCAATTTGTGGTTGATTTAAAATTCCCAGTTTTTTAAGATGACCTAAACCTGATATAATATGCATAGTAATGTACTTGTTTTCTGGCATTCCTTTAAACCAAGACCAACCTCCATTATATTGTTGACATTCTTTTAATTTTTGAAGATTAATTTTTTGCTGTTGACTTATCAAATTTTCTTGAAAAAATAAGGCTAAATTCTTTTTTTGAGAACTTTCATCTTTAGCATTTAATACCCATGGGGTTTGCTCTAATAATATGTATTTTAAGTCTTTGTTTTTTTCCAGGTTTGATGTAAAAGCAGATTGATGATTATGTGACCAAGCATTTAAAACATTCTTTATTTCAGGATTAGCATGTATGATATGATATGCAAGCATATTAGAATAATATCGCGTAAATAGTTGTTCGGCCGATTCATAAGGCAACTCGGCCATATAGGGGATCGATTGTACTACATACCATATAGGGTTAGACGTTAACTCTACAGTATAACTTTCATTTTTTAGGGTATTGGATTGATTGTTTTTAAATGATGCAAATGTATATTGTTTTTTTTCGTTAGCTCTTAAAGTAAATGGAAGTGATTCAATAACTAGTTTTCGATTGCTTAATACCGGCACAATTTTTTCTTCACCATCACTATAATGAGTGCTTTGCGCAATAATTCTATATCCCAATAAAGATAGACTATCGGGAACATGTATTTCCCATTCAACAAATTTAGATTGTTTGGGAGATAAGGAAATGGTTTTCTGCTTATGTTTAAATCCTTGCAGAGGTTTATGGGTAATAGGATTAAAAAATTCCAAAAAGGCTTCAATTTCGAGTGTTGTATCTGTATTGTTGATGATTTTTGAACTCAATATTATTCGATCATTTTGGGTTATAAATCGTGGATGATTAGGCATAACCATAATATTCTTCTGAGTAATGACTTCTTTTTCGAATAAACCATATTCCAACTCTTGAGTATGAGCTAAACCCAATAATTTCCATCTTGTAAGAGATTCTGGTACAGTAAATGAAATTTGAACATCTCCATACTCATTGGTTTTTAGTTGAGGAAAGAAAAAGGCTGTTTCTTGTAAGTTTTTTCGAATAACGGGTGGGTTTTGATGAATAAAATCTGAATCCATTGTTTCTTCAGGACTTGATTCCATAACCATTTGATCAAATTCCTGCTCACTAGCTAAAGTTTCAACTGCAAGCATGCTTTTGTCGTTTTTTAAACTCAACATCTTAGTGGGGTATATTCCGTTTCCTCCTCTATAACTTGAGGTTAAAGCATAAAAATCAAGATCAAACCAATGTAATTTATCAAACTCAAGGGTTGAAATATTTTTTGGTATGTAAAGGCTAGGTTTAATGTAATTTACCGATGGGATAGATTGAAACCCCTTGGCTATATGTTGTGTTTGAGATATTCTGTTTGTATAGATATTGAAGTTCCAATTATAGGGAGATAGTTGATCAAGAGAGGCATCGTACATTGCAAGCATTAATTCAGATACTTTTTTTTCGCTCTTAGATCCTTGAATTAAAAATGACCACTCTTCTTGTGTTCCCGGCAATAATGTAGTTCTAAAGCGCTGTGTTTTTATGCTTAATTCTTTGTTGCTATAAGGAATTCGGATAGGTATGATTTTTTTATACCATCGGTTGTTTTTACAGGTGTATATATGAAAAAATACATTTCCTCTGTAGGATTCTAACATAGGAATCTCAATAAATTTCATCTCATTTTTTAAGGGTAATAGAGTTTCATAAAGTATTTCTCCATTTTTTTCTAAATAACCAAAAAGTGTAAGCTCCTTTTCTTTGGTTCCTACAAATATTTTTGCCGTTTCTTGAGGCTCGTATTTTTTATCGTATAGGTAAGTCCAAACAACATCTTCTGTAGGTGTTTTTTTATCTTTTTCAGAAAATACAGTAAATTTTTTAGAATAACGTACTATAACCCCTGAGGCATCTTTAGATTCTAATTGCAATAGGTATTCACCCGATGGTAACAAACGTGTGAATGATAAATCTAATACGCTATCTGTGGCAGTATTTATATTTTTTTTCCAAACAATACGGTTTTTACGTTCATTTTCAGGATTATTTTTTTTGGGCGATTCATAATGGAAAAAATTTCTATTCCAATCAGCATCAGAAATAGATGTAAACTCCGGTTTATCCCAATATCTTTTTATGTATACCTGTTCCAATGGGTTTAAAGAAAATACGTTTACATCTACATTGGCTATTTGTTTTACGCCTTGCAGATTTAATGCTTGAATTTGCGCAACATGTATCTTTTCTTGGCATACAAAATCTTCTATTTGAGCAAATAATGTATAGGCCTGATATCCTAAATATATATAGGTGCTGTTTTTTTGAGTTTCTCCGTTTATATCAGTGGCTTCTACAGAAATATGATAAATATAAAATGAGTTTTCGTGTTTTGGAGTACTAGGGGCTTTTGCATGAAAAGAAATCGAAAATTCACCCAAATCGTTTGTCTTAGTTTTGCCTTGTGTAATGGTTTTGTTTTGTACATTTGAACTAGGGGTTTCGTATTTCGAATATCTTACATAAGGATTATATTCTGACCGGCTAACAGTGTATTTTACTTCTACATTATTTAAAGTAGCTCCAGAAAAGTTTTTTATTTGACCTTGTTGAATAATAGTATCATGTAATTTATAATGATTTAATAAGGGGTAAAAGCTCATTTCAAAGGTTGGTCGCTTGTATTCTTCAACCGAAAAGTAATATGTAGTTTTGTTTTTTTCATCTTTAAGGTACATTTTTCCATTTAATAAACCCATGGGCAATATAAACTCTCCTTTAAATGATCCAAATTCGTTAACAGCAACCTCTATACTTTCAATTTTTTGACTGTTTACATCATACAAGCTTATGGTAGTAGCGTATTCGGATGGAATGGTGAATTCTTCACCCAATTTTTCTACTACTATGCCTTTAAAAAGGACTGCTTGTCCGGGTCTATATATGATTCGGTCGGTAAATAAATGCGTGCGAATTTGTTGGCTTGGAAGAGAAGAAGAATATAAGGAATATAGATTTTCTACAGGTAAATATTCGTTCTTATAAATAAGTTCATAGAAATAGTTTCTGTATCCTTTATTTTGTTCCGGAATTAGAATTTCTCCTTTTGAGTTAGTAGTAAATTTTCCTATGACTTTTTCTTCATAAGAGTTGATTTTGTAATTATAATCCTTTGAATATAGGATTATTTCAACATGTTCAAGTGGTATTCCTTTCTCCCTATGTAAAACTTGAATAATGGTGCCTTTATTTTTTAGGCTTCTTTCGTTTGAAGATAAATTACTGGCCCAAAATTCACTATATGTTAAGGTGGCTTTGCTATAATTAAAGCTAGAGTCGTTAGAGCATACAAGTACATAAAATCCTTCTAAAATAGGCGGAATTGAAAATTCTAAGGTATGTGGTTGAAAATCTTTGAATACCAGCGTATTTATTTGCCAAGTTTTATCTGCTTTTTTATGATTTAAAACTTGGATAATATTTTCTGAGTTATTTTTTTGCTTTATTTCTTTATACTCCTTGTAATTTAATGGGATAAGCTTAAAGTATAGCTTTGGAGTGTTTTTATAGGTAACTAAGCCCAAAGAATGGGCATTTGGAGAAACTACTTTTTCTACTTGAATATTAATGTTTTGGGTAGTCATTTCTTGATATAATTGTTTGCATTGTTCTGCACCATATTCGTTGGGCCATTTTTCTAGCACATTTTGGCAAATATCATGAGCTTCTGTTAGGAGATTTTTATATAGATGTGTTGTAGAATCATTAAAATGGTATTGATTGCCTAGTGTTTGGTAATGTTGTGACAATTGATAACCAACCCATGCTTGCAATGGGAGGTGTGAGGTTTGTTGATATAATTTTTGTAAAGAAGTTAAATATAACCCATCTTTATTTTCGAGATTGGATTTTTCATATATCCACTGTAAACGCTCTAAGGTATATTGAACTAAAGGATTTTCATACATATGGTTTTCTAATGCTTTTTCTACATGAAAAGAAGTCAGTTGTTGGTAAATGAGCAAAGAAAGGTAATTAGCTGATAGGGAGTCTTCAGTTTCAGGTTTTATGTAAATGAATTTAGCACTTATATCAAAATACGCTTCAGAAAAAAAGTCAATATCTTCTATAGGTTCATAATTTATGGTATTTAAAATATGTAAGGCGCGAGTTGACAGTAAATCTAATAAAGTAGGCTTTAATATTTTTGAATCTTTACCGGGTTCAATAATCTCTGGAAAATAGTTGCTAGGTAAAGTAAACAATAACTTGGGGTTTTGTAAAGATTGCTTTATATGGTAGGTAATTTCTTGTAAAATTTTTTCATGACTCCAGGTTAAGGGTTTTAGGGAGTCTTTATTGGGTAAAAATGTCCGGTTATTATATGTCCAATAATTATAGGTGTAATAATTGCTTAATATTTCTGCAGTCATAGAATGTAACCATTGCTTTTGCGGTTCTTTTGATAAATTTATCTCAAGCATTAAATACTGGAAGGAATTTGTAAAAGCATCTTCATGTAAGTAAGTTTCAAAACCTATTTTGTAGATTAAACATTTAATGATTTGTTCTGAATTCTTTTTGTTTTTGACGAACTCAAACAATTTATTAGTCTCATCTAATGCTGAGCGAGTAAGCTGTTTTGATTTAAGAGAGTCAATAGTACGCCACCTTTCATTATAGGTGTCAGCTGACTGAGTCCAAGAAACTTTTTGTAAGGAAAAAAAAGCAATCAAAAATAAATAAGCAAGTATATGTTTCATAAAAAGATATTATTACAAATATAGAGTGTATGATTTAATAAAAATTCTTCTTTCTGTTTAGAATTCCAAATGGATATGAAACTCCTTAGCCATGGGTTAAACCCGTGGCTATGGAGAAACCTTCCGACTTACCACTTTCCATTAATAATTAAAAAACGTAACCTATTTTTTTTTTTTTTTTTTTTTTTTTTAATATTTGCTTCTTATTTGTTCATTTATTTTGTTTTTTTTTTTCGTTTAATGTAATATTTGCTACTAATATGTGCATAAAATTATTATTATTATTGTTTTTGGCTTTTTCAGTGCTGAGTATAGAGGCACAGAATTTTATTACCAAATGGTATTTTCCATCGGCAAGTGCAAATGTTATTTTTAATACACATACTACTGCTGGAGGTGTAAATTATACTTGGTCATGTTCTCCATCGGGAAATAATGGGGCATCTTCTTTTACTGTTACTAGTGCTGGTGCATGTACTTTATCGGTAACAATTAGTGCAGGAGATACATTAACATTAAGTATGGAACCGACAAATCTTAGGTTATTTTACATCAGCAATGGCACGCACAGATTAAGATTAATTGATGTTACTCAATGGGGCGATGTTCCTTGGACAAACATGCAAAATGCATTTTGGGGTTGTAGTAATTTAAATATTACAGCTACTGATTTACCTAATTTTTCTTCCGTTTCAAATATGACAGCAATGTTTAGAGCTTGTAGTGCGTTGAATGGACCTAGTAATATTGGAGACTGGAATATGTCTACGGTAACGAATATGTATAGAATGTTTAATTTAGCAACTAGTTTCAACCAAAATATTGGAGATTGGAATGTTTCAAACGTTACCGATATGAACGAAATGTTTTACCAAGCTTCAGCTTTTAATAATGGTGGTTTAGCTACAATAAATAATTGGAATACTTCTAAAGTCACAAGTTTTTCAAATATGTTTAGGCAAGCTTCAGTTTTTAATCAACCCATAGGTGCCTGGAACACGTCCTCGGTAAACTTTATGCATTATATGTTTTACCAAGCAACCAGTTTTAATCAAAATATTGGCAGTTGGAATACTTCAAATGTTACTAGCATGTCTAACTTCTTTTACCAAGCGACAGCTTTTAATCAGGATATTGGGAGTTGGGATATACAAAATGTATCTGATCTCACTAATATGTTTTATGGTGCTTTTTTATTTAATCAGGACATAGGTGGTTGGAATACTTCTTCTGTCACTCTTGTTTCTGGAATGTTTTATAATGCGGCAAATTTTAATCAAAACTTAGGTGCATGGAACATTGAAAATATCATCAATTTTTCAAGCATGTTGAGTAGTTGCGCTATGAGTGTTGAGAACTATGACAATACCTTAATAGGCTGGTCAACTCAATCCTTACAAAGTGGCCGAACAATTGACTGTATTGGCAGGAGGTATTGTAACGCTAAAGATGCTAGACAAAGTATTATTAATACTTATGGATGGACAATTAATGGAGATGCGGAGGTTGGGGGAGTACCATATTTACTTGCTGCAGGAAATAGTATTAGTAGTTTGTTAAATTGCAATTATAAATATTATAACTTATCAAATATTTCTCAAAGATTTTTATTTATAGATCCTAATGGAAATACAATAAATCCTACTACTGTTTCAGTAAATAATAATAGTATTGGGGCTTTACCTCCGGGGGTTACCAGCAATGCTAACGGCTATTACCAAGCTACCGGAAGTGGTCACACATTTCGCATTAGCAGAAGGCTTACCAGTATAGAAGCACCCGGTACGTATAGTGCAAATGGTGGGGTTATTGTACGGGTGTATTACAATGCTACCGAACACATCAATATGACCAACAATGCTTTTCCGGCCGGCACCCTACAATATAGCGGTTGGTTTAAAAGCAACTACCATACTGCTGCTGAGGTTGTAGCCGATATAAGCAGTACCGATTTGCCTTCTGGAGTACATTTAGAACCTATTGCCACCGGAACCGAGGGAGGAATCGCTTATGCGGAGTTTCAGCTTACCACCTTTAGCACCATCGGTTTTTATGCTAAAACCACCATGCATCCATTACCCATTGAGTTAACCGAGTTTACAGCTACACCCAAAATAAACTACATACAACTGAACTGGCAAACGGCTACGGAGATCAACAACGCCTATTTTACCTTACAAAAATCACCCAACGGCAGTACCTGGGAGCCTATGGCACAAATCCCGGGAGCCGGCAACAGCACCCAAAAACAAGATTATGTATATTACGATGAAAGTCCTTACCAAGGAGATAACTATTACCGCTTAAGCCAAACCGATTACGATGGTACCCAAACCAGTTTTAATATAGTACATACCCTATACAAACCCCAACGAGCAGAAAACCTAAAACTATACCCCAATCCGGCACAAAACAGTTTAAACTTAGAATTACCAGAACAGCAAAACATTTACGAAACTGAAGGTTTTTATATTTACAATACTATGGGAGAATTAAAACAATGGATACTGCCCAATACCGAAGATAACACCCAACCAATAGATATACAGCATTTAACTCCCGGGGTGTATGTATTACAGTATGGAGAGCAAAGAATATCTTTTGTAAAACAGTAGTTTCGGGTTTCTAAAGGCAAATGGATATATACCGGTACTTGACGAATTTGTGGATAGCAAAGTCGGTTAGTACCGGTAATAATGAGCAAACTTGTTTAGTCGAAGTATAAAACTCCCTAGCCACGGGTTTAAACCCATGGCTAGGGAGTAAGCTTTTACTCCAGTGTCGTAAGGCTTGAAAAGACAAATGGATTTTGATATTATTAAAATTTAGTCGAATAGTACATGTAATGTATATTTTACTATTTCTTTTGGGCGGAGCATGAAACCAAGAGGCTGGTGCGTTTGAGCGAAAAAGGGCAGGAAGGGATTATCCCTGGTTCGCGTGGGTAAGTACGACAAAATCCCTTTGGCAGGGCTTTACCTAGGTTTATGTTTTTGCAATACTTTTTCCCAAAAATTATGGAAAGAAAAGTGTAACGTATAGAATACACACAAAGGTTTGAATAAATGTACAAAACTCAACAGTAAAATGATTCTTTTACTCTAGGGCAGTAAAATTTCTAAAGATCAATGGTAAACCCCTTCCGACTTACCATTTTCAACTTAAGACTTGTAACTTTCTAACAAATCACACCATCACCCCGTCTTTCATGGTAAGGCTTCTGTCTGTCATATCAGCTAAGGTAGGGTTGTGCGTTACTATAATAAACGTTTGGTTTAACTCTTCCCGAAGTTTAAAAAACAGGGAATGTAATTCATGGGCATTTTTTGAGTCCAAATTTCCGGTGGGTTCATCGGCTAATACTATTTTTGGGGAATTAATCAATGCACGTGCAACGGCAAAACGCTGTTGCTCACCTCCGGAAAGTTGCATGGGCTTGTGTTCGGCTCTTTTTTCTACTCCCAGCAAATGAATTAAAGCCTTAGCTTTTTGTTCAACCTCTTTTTTGTGAAAACCACCTATATATCCTGGTAAACATACATTTTCAAACGCGGTAAACTCGGGTAATAACTGATGAAATTGAAAAACAAAACCAATATTTTTGTTTCTAAAAGCAGAAAGTTTGGTGTCTTTGAAGGTAAATGGGGAGATTCCATCATACAAAACTTCTCCTGAATCGGGATAATCTAAAGTGCCTAAAATTTGCAATAAGGTTGTTTTTCCGGCACCGGAAGGGCCTACTATCGAAATAACTTCTCCTTGCTGTACTTCAAAATTTAGGCCTTTAAGTACAGCAATGGATTGGTATGATTTATAAATGTCTTGTACTTTTAGCACTTAAAAAGAAAACAAAAAATCAAAACTTAAAAACGCTCAAAAGAATTAAAGAAAAAATGCCCTTCAATTTCAGCGTTTTCATCACTGTCGGAGCCGTGTACTGCATTTTTAGCTTTAGATTCGGCAAACTTTTTTCGGATGGTTCCCTCTTCTGCTTGGGCAGGATCCGTAGCACCTATTAATTTTCTAAAATCTTCAACCGCATTATTTTTTTCTAAAATAGCGGCAACAATAGGCCCAGATGACATATAGTCTACTAATTCCCCATAAAAAGGTCTTTCTTTATGTACTTCATAAAATGTTCCGGCAGCACTTTTGCTTAAGGATATTTTTTTAAGCGCAACAATTTTAAATCCTGCTTTTTCTATCATTTCTAATATTCCTCCGGTGTACCCTTTAGCTACAGCCTCGGGCTTTATAATGGTAAAAGTTCTGTTTGTTGACATACGTTGATAAGTTTTGCGCAAAACTAATATTTATAATCGAATGATTTATATTTTTGAATGCTAAAATTATTTCCTTGAATTCTACAGTTTCTGAAATAGAGCTTCTTAAATCAAATACCCAAGCGAAGATTATAATAATCACCCATAAATCACCCGATGGAGATGCTATGGGATCAACATTAGCTTTGTATCATTTTTTAAAATCACAAAATTTTTCGCCCATTGTTATAACTCCAGATCCTTTTCCTTCTTTTTTAAACTGGATGCCAGGATCTTCTGATATCGTAATATTTAACCAAAATATTTCTGAAGCGCAGTATCTTCTCGAAAAAGCAGAGTATCTATTTGCGTTAGATTTTAATGCTTGGGACAGAACGGGAAAAATACAAGATCATATTTCAAAAATTACGGCTAAAATATTTTTGATAGATCACCATCAACAACCACAATTGAAAGCCGATTTTACGTTGTCCGATACATCCGCTAGCTCTACGTGTGAGTTGATATATACGTTTATTTATAAACACTGGAATTATTCGGGTAAACTTACTCAAGAAGCGGCAACCTGTTTATATACTGGAATAATGACAGATACCGGTTCATTTCGTTTTCCAAGTACTACGGCATACACCCATTATGTGGTTTCAAAACTACTGGAGTTACCTATTCAACATCATTTAGTTCATCAACATATTTTTGATCAAAATTCATTTTCCAGATTGCAGTTAACGGGTTTTGCTTTAAAAAACAAAATGATGTTGTTAAAAGATTTACCGGTAGTTATTATATCGTTAAGTAAAGATGATTTACTGGAACATCAATATCAAAAAGGTGATACGGAAGGCTTGGTAAATTATGGATTATCTATACAAGGGATTGTTTTGTCTGTTTTTTTAATGGAAAATGAAGGGGTTATTAAAATTTCGTTCCGATCTAAAGGTAAGGTTGATGTAAATTATTTGGCAAAAACCTATTTTAATGGGGGAGGTCATGTTAATGCAGCCGGAGGATTTGGTTTAAAATCATTGGATGATACTGTTCAAAAAGTTATACAAGTTATACAAGAAAATAAACATATTTTGTATGAATAATGGTTTTATACTTTTTTTTCTGATATTTCTATTTTCTTGTAATAATTCTCCAAAGGATGTAGAAATTTCATATGAACAGTTAAAGGAACCACTTATAAAAATAAACAAAACAAATCTTGAAATTGAAAACGATCAAATTGAGCAATACATTCAGCGTAGAAATTGGCAAATGGTAAAAACAGGCACAGGGTTACGCTATAGAATTTATGAACAAGGTAATGGTACTCAAGCTAAAGAAGGAATGGTAGCATTTATTAAATTTGAAGTAAGTTTGTTGAATGGAACTATTTGTTATACGAATATGTCTGCATCGCCTACTTTTTTTTTAATCGGCATGGATAATATTGAAAGTGGATTACATGAAGCCATAACTTATTTAAAAGTAGGAGATAAGGCGAATATTATTATTCCTTCATATTTAGCCTATGGATTGGTTGGGGATTTGGATAAAATTCCCCCTAAGTCTACCGTTGTGTACCATCTTGAATTAGTTGATGTAAAAAATAAAGAAAAAGTGTTTAAAAATTAGTTTATGTTGGCATGAATCAGCAGGGATATATCGTAATACTAACATTATTTTCGTACCTTCAGTCTTTTTTTACGTGTAATCCATGTTCAGATGGATATCATTCTGTGGATGAAGGTGTGTGTAGAAAAGTATTTATCATTGGGGATGAAACAAAACCGGTTTACCCGAATTCTTATACTAAGATAGATTACAAATTAATGGATATCAATACCGAGCAAATTATGTTGCAGGACACAGGGATATACATTTATATGAGCGAGCCATACCATCAAGAAATTTTAAAAGCATTGTCTCAACTAAATTTAGGAGATAGTGCTTGTTATATTATTTCTCGTCCGGGTAATCATTCAACCGATAGTATAAAAAATGCAGTTTTACACATTGCTGTTAGAAGCATTTTAACTCCTCATGATTACGAAAAAATGAAATTAGACATGGAATTGAGGTCTGAAAAAAAGGAATTAGAGGAAATTCAACACTATTTAAGCGTACATGATCAAAAAAAATGGAAACTCTTAAATGGCATGTATTATCAATTAACGGAAAAAGGAAATGGCACATTCGTTAAAAAGGGAGATTTAGTAACCATTCACTACCACGGTTATTTTTTAGATGGCACAAAATTTGACTCAACCATTGATTATAAAGAACCATTTAGTTTTGTTTTTGGAGATCCTCAGCAAGTTGTTAAAGGATTTGAGTTAGCAATTTCTATGATGAAAAAAAATAGTAAAATCAAAATTATATTACCTTCGCAATTAGCTTTTGGAGAAAATGGCTCAAGCAATAAAAAAATTAAACCTTTTACTCCTTTGCTTTATGAAATTGAAGTATTATCGATAAATCAGCCTATATGAAAAAAAGAAACATTCTCATGATATTTTCAGCAGCATTAGCGATATCTGCATCCTATGCATATGTAAATAAAAAAAATAACCTTATGAATATAACCTCTTCAAATAAAATGATTGAAGAAGATTATCAAACCACACCTTCTGGGTTGAAATATAAAATAGTCAAACAAGGCAATGGAATTATGCCAAAACCAGGTGATTTAGTTTTTGTACATTACACTGGAACATTTGAAAATGGAGAAAAATTTGATAGTTCCTTTGATAGGGGAGAACCACTACCTTTTACCTTAGGCAAGGGAATGGTAATTAAAGGCTGGGACGAAGGTATTGCTTTGTTAAATCAAGGATCTAAAGCTAAATTTTGGATACCCAGTAAATTGGCATATGGTGAAAGAGGAGCCGGAAAGTTAATTCCCCCAAATACCAATTTAGTTTTTGAAGTGGAGTTAGTTAAGGTTGAAAAAGTAGAAATGGATAATTTTGATACTACCGGAATAAAACCAGTATTAACACCTTCTGGATTAAAAGTGTATCGAATAAAAACTACCCAAAATGAAAAACCAAAAGCCGGACAAAAAGTAGATGTACATTATGCCGGATATCTATTAAACGGAACAAAATTTGATAGTTCCTATGACCGTGGAAAACCTTTTACATTTACCTTAGGAAAAGGCCAAGTAATTAAAGGTTGGGATGAAGGTATTAGCATGTTAAATATTGGTGAAACCGCTAAACTAGTAATTCCGTCAAATTTAGGGTATGGACCAAATGGAGCTGGAAATGTCATACCTCCTAATGCCGACTTAATTTTTGATGTTAAATTATTAAAAGCGTATTAACATGCTTTCATCTATTTCTGAAAAAAAATATACCATCAATCAGCTTCATGATATTTGCACTCAAGTTAGAAGAGATATCATACGGCAAGTATCGGCAGTTCAAAGTGGTCATCCAGGAGGCTCTTTAGGATGTGTGGAATATTTTGTGGCTCTATACTTTTCTATTTTAAAACATACCCCACAGCCCTTTAATATGAACGGAGAAGGAGAAGACTTGTTTTTTTTATCAAATGGCCATATCTCACCCGTATTTTATAGCGTTTTAGCTCGTTCCGGGTATTTTCCTATTCAAGAGTTAAACAGCTTCAGGAAAATTAATTCTCGACTACAAGGGCATCCTGCAACTAAAGAGGGCTTGCCCGGAGTTAGAATAGCCTCTGGTTCTTTAGGCCAAGGATTATCGGTTGCTTGTGGGTCTGCTATTTCAAAAAAATTAAATAATGACGAACGTTGGGTTTTTTCCTTACATGGCGATGGAGAATTACAGGAAGGACAAATTTGGGAAGCGGTGATGTTTGCATCTGCTCATAAATTAGATAATTTAATTGCTACTATAGACTACAATGGAAGGCAAATAGATGGCGATGTGGATAAAGTTTTGCCATTAGGCAATCTTAACTCAAAGTTTGAGGCTTTTGGTTGGCAAGTATTAACAGCAAATGGTAATAATTTGTCTGAAATATTAAACACCTTAGAACATGCTAAGGAAATATCAAAAAATCAAAAACCAACAGTCATAATAATGAAAACAGAAATGGGTATGGGGGTTGATTTTATGATGGGTACCCATAAATGGCATGGAGTAGCGCCAAATGAAGAACAAACAAAATCGGCATTAAATCAATTAAAAGAAACCTTAGGCGATTATTAATATATCCTAATTTTGAAACTACATATATTTATATTATTCTTTTCTTTAACATCTGTTTACTACGGTCAAATAAATAACCCAAGTAAAGAAACGGTAAGCATTACCAGAATTCTTTTTATTTATGATCCAATAGTATGAATGGGAAGTGGCAAAATAAACCTAAACACGAAACGGCTAAAAATTTATTAAATCAAATGGTGGATAGTTTAAACAAAATGCCTAATGTTGAGTTGGCGTTGCGTTTTTTTGGTCATCAGCATCCTTTTCCGCCACAAGTGTGTAACGATACAAAATTAGAAGTTCCATTTGCTAAAAATAATGGTTCTAAAATTACCCAAAAATTAAACGATTTAAAACCTAAAGGTACAACACCTATTGCACTAACTTTAGAACAAACATTACATGATTTTCCACCTTGCGAAAACTGTAAAAATGTCATTATATTAATTACCGATGGTGTAGAAGAATGCGGAGGCGATTTATGTGCTGTAGCGTATGCATTACAAAAAAACGGGGTAACATTAAAACCATTTATACTAGGTTTAGGAATTGATCCTATGTTTAAAAAAACCTATGATTGTGTAGGTAATTATTACGATGTAGCAAATGAAAATCAATTTAAAACTATATTAGGTATTGTAGTTTCACAAGCTTTAAATAATACTACTATCCAAGTAAATTTGCTAGATATAAATGGAAAACCTAATGAAACAGATGTTAACATGACTTTTTACAATCACTTCACACAAAAAATTGAATATAATTTCATTCATACCATTAACTATCGTGGGGTTCCGGATACTCTTCCAGTAGATGCAGCCATAACATATGATATTTTAGTGCACACCATACCTTTTGTAAGAAAAGATAGCATAGTTATTACTCCAGGTATTCATAATACGGTAGCCATAGATGCACCTCAGGGATTTCTTTTTTTTTTTTTTTCTGAAAACTCATTATTACATAACACCATTGCACATGTTTATCCTAAAGCTACGTGCAATACATTAAATGTTCAATCTATTGGAGAAACTGAAAAATATTTAGTAGGAAATTATGATATAGAATTTAACACATTACCAAAATTAAAAATTTCAGACGTAAGAATTTCTCAAAGTCATACTACAAAAATTGAAATTCCTGAACCGGGTGTTGTACATATTATGAATGATGTGCCGGGTATAGGATCTATTATGTCTGAAAACAAAGGTAAACTAGAGTGGGTATGTAATTTACCGGCTAATGTTACTAAAAAAAGCTTTCAGTTATTACCGGGTAAGTATAGAGTAGTTTTTAGATCGGTTAAGGCTAAAGAAGCATCTTATACTATTGAGAAAAAATTTGAAATTAAATCAGGATTATCTACTACCGTAAATTTATTTTAATGTTTATGTTTGAAAATACAGGATCAAAAGATACTCGCTCAGGTTTTGGAGACGGATTGTTAACATTAGGTGAAAACAAACAAATAGTTGCTTTATGCGCTGATTTAACAGGGTCTTTAAAGATGGATGCATTTGCAGCAAAATATCCCGAACGATTTGTACAATGCGGAATTGCTGAAGCAAATATGATGGGTATTGCCGCTGGCTTAACTATAGGTGGTAAAATACCATTTACAGGAACGTTTGCTAATTTTTCTACCGGTAGAGTGTATGATCAAATACGTCAAAGTATTGCCTATTCCAAAAAGAATGTAAAAATATGTGCATCTCATGCCGGCCTAACTTTAGGTGAAGATGGAGCTACTCATCAAATTTTAGAAGATATTGGCTTAATGAAAATGTTACCGGGAATGACGGTAATAGCTCCTTGTGACTATAATCAAACTAAAGCTGCCACCATTGCTATTGCCGAAATGTACGGGCCGGTTTATTTACGATTCGGAAGACCTAAAGTGCCTAATTTTACTCCAGTAAATGAACGATTCGAAATTGGAAAAGCACAACTTTTAAAAACTGGTAAAGACATAACCATTTTTGCTAACGGTCACCTAGTTTGGGAGGCATTAGAGGCTTCAAAAATTTTACAACAACACGGAATAGAAGCAGAAATAATAAATATACATACTATTAAACCATTAGATACTGAAGCTGTTTTGGATTCTGTATCAAAAACCAAAGCTGTAGTTACAGCCGAAGAACATCAAATATATGGAGGTTTGGGCGAAAGCATAGCAGGGGTATTGAGTAGAAAAATGCCTGTGCCTATAGAGATGGTAGCCGTAAATGATGTTTTTGGAGAGAGTGGAACTCCCGAGGAGCTATTAGAAAAGTATGGATTGAAATCCAAAAATATTGTAGAGGCAGCCTTAGCTTGTATTAAAAGGAAATAGATAATTACATGGTTCTTTCTAAATCTCTGAAAGAATGTAATGCTTCTACACATTTGTTAAAAGAACTATTTTTACCTAATGCTTGCCATAAGTTGTTAGAAGCATCTAAAATTGGAGTATTTAGGTAAAAATGATCTCTACAAAAATGCATATATTTTAATACCATAAATGCATTAAACCATTGAAAAAATCTTTTTATAAAAGTATTTATATTTTGCGTGTTTTGGCGAATGATTTCTAGTTCATGAATAAAATTTACCGTGTTTAAAAATTGCATGATACTTTTCGGGATTTCTATTTTTTCAGGGTTAGTGGTGTATAATTGCGGAATAGCTGAGACCAATTTTTTTAAGTCGATAAAGGATTGAATATTATATACTTTATATTGATGGTTTTGAATTATTTTTTCTACAGAAACTCCGGTGCCAAAGGGAACTCTGTTTGAAATGCGAGGGGAAGGATAAACACAGGTATTGTTTAAACAGGTGAAATTACCCAAGCTTATAATTTTATGTAAAAAATAAAAATCTTCTCCCGCTTTTCTTTTATTCATACCGCCTTGTTTTGCATATGCCCAACATCTCACGGCCATACTTGAACCCACCGTCTGGTAAGCAAAAGGTAGCTCTGTAAATCGAAGACCAATATTGTAATACCTTAAAAATAATTCATACTTTGCAATAGCCTCATATTCATCTTTTGAACATTCATTCCCTTGTAAGGGGTGCTCAAAATATATGGAGCATCCTGGACTTTTGGTATTTGTTTTAAAATGTTCATTTATGCTATGTATATAATTACTGGCAACGGTACAGTCGGCATCTAAACATACAATAATTCCATCCGGCTGATTGATGCAATTAAATCTTCGTACTGCCTCATCCATCCCAATTTTTCTTGCTAAACCTACTCCGGCATGTTTTTGGGGTAATTGGTTTAAAAGTATTGGAAATATAGATAAAAATGGGGTTGAATTTTTGTTGATATCTAAAATTTCATCGTATGTTTTTTTATTTTGTATAACGACCTCTTCTGAATCTATAATGCTAGAGTTAATGACCACCATTACTTCTACAGAAATACCTGAAAATACATTTTTTAAAAGTGAAGTTAACGTGTTTTTTATGTGCTTTTCGTTGTAACAAGGGATAACAATAATGATTTTTAAATTTAAAGGAACTTCAATAGATATTAAAGGTTGATAAAGTATTTGCTTAATAATATATTTTTCTAGTAATTCCATGAAATTACATAATAACGTTTTTTAATAACTTTTACGTTTAAAAAAATTAATGAGTCATAAAATATAGCTTACGGTTGTAACCTATATTTTTTCCATGTATTGGTTTGGGAGTTTTTTTCAAATATAATTCGGTCGTGTAAACGGGCTGGCCTTCCTAGCCAAAATTCAAATAATTTTATTTTTACCACATATCCACCCCAGTGTTTGGGTTTAGGTATAGGCATATCTTTAAACCTTTTTTCAACCTCGGTAAGTTTATACTCTAAGGCTAATCGGCTTTCAATAAAAACACTTTGCTCAGATGCCCAGGCACCTAATTTACTTTCGGTAGGTCGGGTATTAAAATATTCCATCGACTCTTGTTCAGATATTTTTTCTACAACTCCTTCTATTCTTACTTGTTTGTCAATTTGAGGCCAAAAAAAGTTTAAACAAACGTTTGGGTTTTCCTCCATTTGTTTCGCCTTGTTACTAAGATAGTTGGTATAAAACATAATACCATGTTCTGTAAAATTTCGCATTAAAACTACCCGACTGGTAGGCTGCATATTTTTCCCTACAGTACTAAGTACCATAGCGTTAGCGTCCGTTATTTTTTTTTCCATGGCTTCTCTAAACCATTCTGCAAAAATATGTTCGGGGGTGTCGGGAAGGTTCTTTTCATCCAAGGCTTGAATAGAGAAATCTCTTCGTTCGTTTTTTATATAATAATCTATACTCATATAAATGAAATAATATCATAACAATTAAAACAAAATTATGTTATATATTGATGTATTTTCGTAAAATATGAAATATAGTTTAGAGTTATCTTATAAAACCAGTCAAGATTGGGTAGATGTGGTAATGAATGATTTTGATAGTTTTTTACAAGATCATGCCGATTGCGAGAGAAAAGCATCTTCAATGGCTATGAGTTTTGTGGCTAAATGTCCTGATCGGGTTGAAATAATCCCCATGCTTATAGAAACAGCTATTGAGGAATTAGAACATTTTAAGTTAGTCTATGAAATTATGGAAAAAAGAAATGTTTCCTTAAAAAAGGAAATGATCGAAGATGTGTATATTGATAAGTTGTTAAAATTATGCCGTTCGGGCAGGGAAGATCGGTTGCTTGATAGATTATTATTAGCTTCTATAATTGAATGCCGTGGTGCTGAACGGTTTAAATTAGTTGAGGAAGCATTAAAAGATCCTGAACTAAAAAAATTTTATAAAATGTTATGGACTTCAGAAGCAAAACATGGCAACATTTTTGTAGTTATGGCTTTAAAATATTGGCCCGAACTTGAAGTATATGACAGATTAAACATTTTAAATGATGAAGAAGGAAAAATTTGCAAAAGTTTAACATTAAAAGCAGCTTTACATTAGCAACGAATTAAATAAGAACACGTTTTAATATTTATGGATGATTTTTTCGAAATAATTGATTTTACCATAAAAGAACCGGATAAAGGAAAAATTTTACTTTCCGAACCATTACTGTTTGATCCTTTTTTTAAGCGTTCGGTAATTCTATTAGTAGAGCATAACGAAGAGGGGTCGTTGGGTTTTGTATTAAATAAATCGGTCAGTGTTTCGGTGAATGATTTATTACAAGATTTTCCTAAAATTGATTCAGAAGTATATTGGGGAGGACCGGTGAATAGAAATCATATGTTTTACATGCATACGCAAGGATCTTTAATTGAAGGTAGTAGGGAGATATTACCCGGGTTATTTTGGGGAGGAGATTTTGAAATGTTAAAAAATGCTCTTGATACAAAGCAAATGCTTTCGTCTGATGTTCGTTTTTTTGCTGGTTATTCGGGTTGGGGAAAAGGACAATTAATTAAAGAGTTAAACGAAAAATCTTGGATAATCTCCAAGGCATCCATTTCAACCGTTATGATGCAATCGGACAAAACATTGTGGAATAAAATGATGCAAAAAATGGGTAAAAAATTTGAAATCATGTCTAAGTTTCCGGAGGATCCCACTTGGAATTAATTTTTAGGGTTGATAAAAAAATCGCTTAACCTATTTTATAACAAAAATTAACCAATTCATTGTTTTTTATTGTTAATTTTGCTTTAGTAATTTAAATTGAAATGGTATGAGGTTTTATAGTTTATTATTTGTTTGTCATGTTTTTTTTTCAATATCACTTTTAGCTCAAAAATCACCAATAACATCTTCTATTAAAGTAAAGGTTGATGGTTTAAAACCAAAGGATACTCTTTTTTTAGCAGGATATAACGGCCCAAAACAGTATTTTAAAGACACCGCTATCATAAGTAGTACAGGTATAGCTACTTTTGAGTCAAATCCTCAATACCCGGGAGGTATTTATTCGGTGGTAATGCCTGATAAAAGAACGTATTATGAATTTATTATGGCCGAACCTTCTTTTTATATGGAAACAAAGTACGGTGATTTTGATGTACTAAAAGATAACGTTAAGGTAAAAGATTCTCCCGAGAATCAAATATTTTTCGATTATCAACATTTTATTTCTCAAAAATTAAAACAAAGCAAGCCTTACAGAGATGTTTTATCGGATTCTTTAGCTCCTGAGACTAAAAAAAATGAAGCCAAAGAACAACTTAAAAAAGTAGATCAAGAAGTCATAGAGTATAAAAAAAATCTTTTTACACAAAAACCCGATGCGTTTATAACAAAAGTGTTACAAATATCTCAAGAACCTGAAATTCCCAATGAATGGCCTAAAAAGGACAACGGCCAGCCAGATTCGTCTTTCCCCAGAAGATATTATTTACAACATTATTGGGATAATGTAGATTTAAAAGATGATAGATTGTTAAGAACCCCTGTATTACATGGAAAAATGGAAAAATATATTACCCAAATTATAGTTCAGCATCCTGATTCTATTAATAAAGCTGCGGATGAGCTTTTGAATAAAGCTAGAGGGAGTAAAGATATTTTTAGACATATTGTTCAATTTATTACTAACCATTACGAAAAATCCCAAATTATGGGAATGGATGCTGTTTTTGTGCATATGGGCGAAAACTACTACATGAGTGGGGAGGCTTATTGGGCTGACTCTACTATGATTTCTAAAATTTCAGAACGCGTTAGAAAAACAAAACCCACATTAATAGGTAAAAAAACACCCAATATTATTTTACAAGATACTACCGAAAAAAATTGGGTTAATTTGTATAAGGATATTAAAGCAAAATATACCATTTTATACTTTTGGGATTCCGGTTGTGGACATTGTAAAAAAGAAACTCCACGTTTAAAGGAGTTGTATAAAAAGTATAAATCTTTTGGTATAGAAGTATTGGCTGTGGGTACTGAATTTGAAACAAAGGAGTGGAAGAAGTATATACGCGATAATAAATTAGATTGGATTAATGTATCGGATAATCCGGAAATAAATAAAAATGCTTATAACTACCTCAATATCACTACCATTGAAAGCTTAAATTTTAGAGACACATACGACATATACAGTACTCCACGTGTTTTTTTGTTAGATGAGGACAAAAAAATATTAGCTAAACGTATAGGGGTTGAGCAATTGGAGGAATTATTGGTAAATATGTTAAAAAAAGATATGGGGGAAAAAGAATATTCAAAAAAGATTCAAGAAATTGAAAAAAATATGAAGCCTAATGAGTAGTATTTTTATTCTTTGTAATATACGCTTTTTTTATAAAAATCATTTTTCACATACTAAAACAACTTTTTATTTCGTTTAGTTTCAGCAACAAAAAAAATATGAAAAATAACCTTCTTATTATTTTTACGATACTAATGTTTCAGCCATTATTTTCTCAGAAAGACAGTATACAGTTTAAACCTTCCATAAAAAGTTCAGCACTTTCCTTTAATATTTCAGGCTTTATTCAAAATATACAGTCTAATATATTAAACGATGCAGGTTATGAGCATGTTTTATACAAGTATTACTATAAAGAAAATAAAGCGTTCCGCGTTGGATTGGGTATACAAATAAACAATACAAAAAAAACAACTTTGGATAGCATTAATAATATTTTAATTCAATCGGACTCCATATTTAAACAATCAGGGGTATATTTTTCTGTAGCCCATGAATTTCATATGGGAAAAAATAAACGATTAGATCCATATTTTGCTCCTTTTATGGCTTTTGGCAAAACAGGTAAAAGCAGAACCAGTGAAATTATTTCAACCAAAGATACTGTGGGCGAATCAAGAGTAAGTATTACCACTGATTTACCGGGTAGCAGTGTTTTTAAAGTAGGCCTAATAGCCGGAGTACAATATTTTATGGCATCTAATCTTTCATTAGGTTTAGAGTATAATGTGGCGTATCATTTTATTTCTACTGGAGGCGATTATAGCCAGGTTACTATTAACAAGCCTTTAAATGGGGCAGAAACGGTGCAGCGATTAACCGGTAGTAATTTTGAAATACAGCATCGGTTTATGTATTCTTCTTTCGGTAATTTTATATTAACATATAGTTTTTGATAAATTTTTTAGCAGTAAAGATTTTGATGGAATCCAAAAAAATGTTAAGTTTGCATAAATTTTAAAAAAAATTATTAAAAACATGAAAAAAATTAATTTATTAGTTTTAGCTGGTGCTATCGTATTTGCTAGCAGCTGTAAAAAAGGTGAAAATGATCCAGGTTTGTCATTATCTTCTAGAAAAGCTAGAGTATCTGGTGAGTGGAATGTATCAAAAATGATGGTTGATGAGACTGAAACTGGTACAATTTATGACTGGGTTACTTCTACGGATAAGCCTTACACAGATGTATCAAAATATACTGTAGATGGAACTAATTTAACTTGGTCAAGTTCATACACATACAATGGAGTAACTACTTCTACAGATGGAACAGGTACTGTAAAAGTTAATAATTATACGTTTGAAAAAGACGGAAATTTCACTTCTGAATTAGAAGTTGAATTTGTAGACGTTGATAATTCAGTATCAGGAGTTACTGTTACTACTACAACAGTTGATAAAACAACTTCAACAGGTACTTGGAATTTCTTAGGTGGTGTAGAAGGAGACTACAAAAATAAAGAAAGAATTATCTTAAATACATTAAATTCTTCTACTGAAACTAAAACTACTGTGGTTACTGTTGTTACAGGTGGAACAACTACTACTGATTCTGATGCAAATACTTATACTAGCACTTATGCTAATGGAGAAAATTCTCAAGTATGGGCTTTAGACAGATTAGCTGGAAAAGAAATGGTAGCTAAAGGAGAAAGCAATCAATCTTGGACTACTTCAAATTCATATACTCCTTCAGGAGGTACTACTACTACTACTACTGACAATGGTTCAACTGTAGGTAAAACAGAAATCACTTTAATTCAAGAGTAATTTTTAGATAAATATTTTCAAAGCCCTTTCAATTGAAAGGGCTTTTTTTTTGTCTCTATGACAAGTAATCCCCTACATATTTCCTTAGTTTCTTATACCAATGCATTGCCCTATCGCAATATTTT
>CAZEIM010000023.1:0-1487 GCA_964512145.1 uncultured Flavobacteriales bacterium | reverse complement strand
CACCCATCATCATCATCATCATCATCAACTTCATCATCAATATTTTGCATAAAAAACAATTTTTAAATAATAATTTTTACATCCATTCATATCCACCTGCACAATGTGTAGATGAGGTATTAACAGGAAGATGTAACATAGGCTTACTTCCAGTTTTTGCTGCCTATAAAAATCCTTTATTACATAGAATTACCAATTTTGGAATTGCATGTACTGGTAAAGTTGCCTCGGTTATGTTGCTTTCGCACACTCCATTACAAAATATAAAATCAATTATTTTAGATTATCAGTCAAATACATCTATTCACTTAACTCAAATATTATGTAAGTATTTTTGGGAAATTCAACCTGAGTTTTCTAATGCTTTACCCGGCTTTGAAAGCACAAAAAATAGTGATGCTATAGTACTTATTGGTGATCGAGTTTTTCAATACCAACATCAATTTAAATATAGGTACGATTTAGGGGAAGAATGGTTTAAATTTACAGCATTACCTTTTGTATTTGCGGCTTGGTATTCTATTCATAATCTGGACTCCATCCTAATAAACACATTAAATAACTGGTTTTTAGAAGGTACTCAGGAACTTATGGGGTATATTCAAGAAAATAAACACCTATTTACATTCGATTTAGAATCATATTTGACTCATAATATTCAGTATTCTATTTCACATAAAATGGAACAGGGCATGCAATTGTATTTTGACTATTGTAAGAAAATGAACTTTTAATTCTTTTTTTGTTGTTATTCAGCTATGTTTATTGCTTAAAAAAGCTGACGCACTTCTTTTTTAAAAAGCTCAATAGTTAGGGTAATAGGTGGCTTTTCAACCGATCCGTATTGAGAAAGAATTTGTTTTGATAATTCAATACCATTGGAATTCGGGTCAATTTTAGCCATAGAATTATGAATGGTTTTTATTAGCTCTTCCTTTGATTTTTTAAGCATATCCCAACTCATACTCGATACATATAGTTGTTGAGACAAATTATGTTCGTATTCAAGTCGAATGTTTTTAAGCAATTCGGTGTGTAGTAAACGCGCACTCATTCCCTGTTTATAGACCCTAAATAATAAGTTTTCCGGAGAAATTCTCTCTAAAAACAAAATGATTCTTTCGTAGGCTTGTAGTCTTACGGGCATCATGGTATCTTTTAAGCTCTTTTTTAATTCGATATTTCTTTTCATTTTTTCCTGATCAAAAAATTTTTTTACTATCAGTAGTATTACTGCAGAAACCAAAATGGCAGGGGCTAATGACATTAATATTTCACTTATATTCATTGGCTTGTATTTTAATCAAAAATACTATAAAAAACAAGTAATAAGCATGTTTTTTGCAGGGCAATTGCATTAAATTTTATCAACCATAAATTATTTGGTTGATAAAAAATATTTCATTTTACCTTATTGCGTGGGTGGAGGACACTTTTCCTTGGTTTATGTTTTTGCAATACTTTTTCCAAAAAAGTATGAAAAGAAA
>CAZEIM010000022.1:0-47483 GCA_964512145.1 uncultured Flavobacteriales bacterium | reverse complement strand
AAAGGTGCTTGTCGAATTCTATTTTAAAATGGCCGAATTTCGGGGAAGCTTACACTTTCATACGCTTCTTTCGCTTCGTAAATTCCTTTCAGCGTAATGTCTTCCACGAAAATGTGAGCCGCTTCAACAATAACTGCTTTAATTTTTTCGGGAAATTTGCTTGCTGTCAGCAAAGCAATAGTTGCACCGTCACTGTGTCCGAATAAAATTGCGTTGTCAATTTTTTGTTGAGTAAGTAAGTCGTTCAAAATGTCGGCTTCCAATTCCATATAATTTACAGGTCGTTTGTAAGTCGGCATTGGCTCGGATTTTCCGTAACCCAAACGGTCGTAAACAAGAATGTTACATTTTGTTCTTTCAGATAATTTTTGAGGAAAGTCACGCCACAATTCTATACAACCTAAACTGTCGTGCAGAAAAACGATTGTCGGTCTGTCGGGAAAATTGTCAATTCGTTTAAATGCTAATTTGTCTAATATCATTCTGTTTTCTGTCTGTTGTTGCGTGTCGTGTTAAAATGGCTACTAACGGAATAAGTATAAAAAACGATGCGTTTTATCCTAAAAGCACCAAAACCAAATTTACTCACAAATAGCAAACCTGCAAATATTTTTAAAACATCTTTTCTTTCCCCTTTAAAAATATTTCAGGTTTGCGTTGCAATGGAAAACCTCTGCTAAAAGCCCCACAAGCATTGTGTTTTTAGACAATGTTACCAAATGCAAACCATGTTAATCTAGGGGTGCTTCTTATTTATGATGACCAATGAAATAATAAGTCAAATATTTTATCCTTATGTGCTTTTGTATAAATATTGTCAAAAGGCATATCGCTTCCTAACAATGCATTGAAGCTGACATCCTGAATCAAAAGGTTTTTGGGTATATGTTTAAATCCTGTTGATTTTAAATGTTGATGAATTTGTTTAACTGAATCTTCCCAAAAGGCATTTGGTATATTTTCTATTAATTGAGTATCCATAAACATTCCAGATGAATTGTCGTGTTCTGCCCATGTATATGCTGGTACCTCTCTACTAATGTAGACAATTACACCAGTTGTAAAATCTTCATCTCTAAAAAAATAAAAAGCATCATATGATGAATATCCTGATCCATAACTATCTGTCTCACTTTTCATTTTAATATTTAGCGTATCTCTGAGGTTTTCTGCGACTTTACTAATAAATTCTTTTTTCTGATTTCGTAATTTTAAAAAGGATGGTGTCCAAACCTGATTATTCTGCTCTTCTCGATTGGAGTATGGAATAAAATCACAAGGAGCTAGTTCTTCAATAAGTTTAAACCTTTTTTCTCTTGCTCTTATCCAATCTGAATCTTGAAAACTCATAGTGATTTGAATTTATTTCTTACAATCAATGAACTTGGACATTAAGATTGTATTTGGTAACATATTTATATCACCATTGGTGATATTTTCCTTATATACCTCTGGCTGATTATTCCCCAAAGTTAATAAAATATTTAATTCAAAAAATTTCATATTGTAATTTTCAATCTCTCGATGGGACTTACAATTTGCTGCATACTTTTGGTACTAATGTGTGTATAAATTTGAGTAGTTTTTGTTGAACTATGGCCCAATAAGGTTTGTATGTAACGCAAATCCGTTCCGTTTTCCAACAAATGGGTTGCAAAAGAATGTCGTAAAGTGTGAGCGGTAGCCGGTTTATTTATTTTAGCGATTTTAACAGCCTTTTTAATAATGGCTTGTATGCTCGTATCTGTATAAGATCCTCCATTCTGCCCTTCAAATAAATACTCTTTAGGTTTATACAGTTTATAGTATTTACGAAGTAATTCCAATGTACTGGGTGCTAGTATGCTCGTTCTATCCTTATGCCCCTTTGCATTCTCAATAAAAACCAACCCCCTATCGCTTTGTATGTGTTTTATTTTTAAATTTATCAGTTCTGATATTCGTAATCCACAAGAATAAATCGTAACTAAAATGGCTTTGTGCTTTAGGTTGGTAGTTGCTTGAATAAGTCTGCCAATCTCATCTTCACTGAGTACACAGGGTAGTTTAAATTGTTTACGCGGTCTATCAACACTGTAAAAACGATTGGGTAAGCCAAGTACTACTTCATAGTAAAATTTTATGGCATTAATAGCCTGATTTTGATATGAATATGAATATTTTTTTTCCACTAGGTATTTTAAATATGCTTTAATATCAAGTTCATTTATTTCGAGCAACTCTTTGTTTGCAAAGTATTGAATAAATAACTCAAAGGCGGTTATGTAGGTTCGGGCAGTATTTGCACTATACCTTTTAACCTGAAGTTTATCAATAAATTCTTCCGGACATTTCCGCTTTGTTGGTACATTCTTTTTTTCTTTAAATGAGGAAAAATCTGGTTCTGAAATGGATAAATTTAATGGTTTATCTTTAAAAAAATATTTGCCGTTAATCCAGGCTATTCCTTTAAATAGCTTGAATATGGTATCGATATTTTGAGGTGTGTTAGATATAATCCAAATCCTACATTCATCATACCACTTTAAATCTGGAAAATTTTTTAATATGGCATCAATACTAGCATCGGTTTTATATTCAAGACCAATAAATTTTTTATTCTCAATAATGATGTGTCGAAGCGTTAAATTTCTTGGAGTCATTTTTGAGGCAAATAACAGGGTTTGATTTTTATTTAAAAAAAACAATGGTATATTTATACGCATAATAATCGATTATTATGCGTATAAATACATGAATAAGATGAAATGCTTACATTGCGCCCATGAATTACAAGGAAGGGTAGATCAAAAATTTTGCAATCCTTATTGCAAATCGGCTTATCATTATAAAATGAATAAATTAAAACCATCTAGTACATACGTAACTATTGATATGGCTTTAAAAAACAACAGAAAAATATTAAAAAAATATAATACTACCGGCCAATCTCAAATTAAAAAAGAAAAATTACTAGAACAAGGCTTTAATTTTAAATATACAACCCATACTTGGACAGCAAAAAACGGCAATACGTACCATTTTTGTTATGAGTTTGGATATCGAGATTTATTAGATGGCAAATACATGCTTATAGTTTGGCAAGATTATATGTACTAATTTTATATTTTTTGTCCTCAATTTAAAGTTAATAATGTTCTAAATATCTATAAAAAATAGTTTTATGGTATTTACATTTTTAGTACATTCAACAGAATTAATCATGAAATTTAATTTATATATAGTGCTTTTTATTGGGGTTTTTAGCTCTTGTAATGAACCCAATGAACAAACTGTAAATAAGCATAAAAAAAATGCTCCAATAAACCAAATTGAAAATATTATATATACAGATACTTTACCCGGTGATGTTAGAATACATGACACTGTAAACTATGTTTATATAGATACCATCATGCATCATCAAAAAATCCCAAAAAACACTTACAAAGGGGATATTGCCATAAATAAAGATAAAGAAGGAATGGCCATACTTAACAACATGTATGATTCGGTAAAGCTATTAATGATAAAATCAAGTGGCGAGAAAATGATGGAAAAATGGCTCGAAAATGGCGATTTTTTAGGAATAAACTATCAAAAAATAAATACAGGAAAATATAGTATATTTATTAGTGGCAAATATGATGAAGTATTAAAAGAAATAAAAATTGAAAAAAAATCTTCCCTATAATATTAAAATAGTCGTTATGTTAGGGGCATTTTTATGCGCCTATTACAAAAATAGTAACGCTCAAAGCATTAATATTCAGGAGATTATTAAAAAACCCGAAAAGTATTTTAAGATTCAAAAAAATAAACCCGAAGAGAAAATTTATTTTAGTAATTATACCATAACCATCGATGATTTTGAACCTAATCATTCAGATGCAAAAAGTCCCACAATAAGCCAAGGGTATTTAACCGACAAAAATGTTACTTCTCAAATTATTATTGAAAAATCCGATGAGGGTATTGCTATTATGAATAATTCAACCGATACTTTATCGCTGGTTGTTATGAGTACACAAGGGGAAAAAGATACCGATGTTATATTAGAGTTTGGAGATTTTTACAGCATACATTACGAAAAATTAGAGTACGGAAATTATACCGTTTTTATTAGTGGAAAATATGGCGAAGTAGTAAAAATGTTTAAAATTTCGAAGGTAAAAACCTAAGCATACTAAAAAATTTATATTAAATGTTATTTTTGTTTTAATCAATCAACTCATAAAGCATATGAATAAATTAACCGTATTATTAACCGTGGTTTTTTGGGGCTGCTCAACCTTGTTTAGTATGGAATTTACATTTCAAAATTATTCTACCGGAATCGGTATTAGAGCTGGATTATCAAACGGTATTACATTAAAACATTTTGTAAAAAATGATGCTGCCCTTGAGGGAATAATAAGCTTTAGATGGCGAGGGGTAAATATTACCGGATTATACGAGGTTCATAAACAAATATTTGATGTGTCAAGACTCAACTTTTACTATGGAGCAGGAGCACACATTGGATTTTGGAGAGGATATAAAAAACACCCTTGGTTTATTGATGATGAACCCTATACCGTACTTGGTATTGATGGAATTTTAGGATTGGAATACAATTTTACAGAAGTGCCCATTAACGTAAGTATTGACTGGAAACCTGCCATAAACATTATTGGGTATTATGGTTTTTGGGGTGACGAGGGAGCATTATCTGTAAGATATATATTTTAAAATGTATATCCCCGAAATTTTTAAAGAAGAAAATCCGGATAAAATTTTTGACTTTATTCGAAAAAATAATTTTGGAATTTTGGTATTACACAATACCATAAAATCATTCGCTACTCATATCCCTTTTGAAATTATTAAAAAAAAACAGGAAATTCGATTATTTGCTCATATAGCTAAAAACAACCCTCAACACGCTCTCTTGCAAGAAAATATAAATGCTTTAATTATTTTTCAAGGCGCACATACGTATATATCTTCATCTTGGTACGACCACGAAAATGTTCCAACTTGGAACTATTTAGCTGCGCATATATACGGAAAAATTAACATAACGCCTCCCGAAAAATTATTAGAATATATGCAGTATCAATTGCAACAATACGAGCCTGTAAAAAGTAAAAACGGGCAATTAAATACCATGAACCCCGAGTTTCTACATGCTCATTTAAATGGAATTACTGGGTTTGAAATACGTATTGAAGAAATGTATATGGCTAAAAAATTATCTCAAAACAGAGACAAAAAAAATTATGATGCCATTATACATCATCTGCAAAATCAAAATAACGATGGTGCTAATAAAATTGCTCATGAAATGAAGAAAAATTCGCGGTATGATTATTAACCAACAACATGTCCCGGATGTACTTATGATAGGTGCTGCAAAAAGCGGGACCACCTCTTTATATCAATATTTAATTCAACATCCTTCAGTATATTTTCCAACCCATAAAAAAGAACCCTTTTATTTTTCATTCGGAGGTGAAAAACCAACGTATACCAACTCAGAATTTGTAAAAAATATTATATGGAAAACAGACGAATATTTAGACTTATACAAAAATGCATCCCCTAATCAAATTTTAATTGACGGTTCAACCTCTTATTTATATACATCCGCTAAAACCATAGAAAATGTTAAAAAAATATATGGAGATACATATCAGAATATAAAAATTCTATGCATTTTAAGGCATCCGATTGAAAGAGCCTTTTCACATTATACTTATTTAGTTCGAAATGGGCATGAACATCTTTCTTTCGAAGAAGCTATTCAAGAGCAAACCATTCAACAAAGAAAAAATATCCGATGGGGGTATGATTATTTAGAATATGGGATGTATTACAAGCAATTACAACCTTTTTTTGATTCCTTCAAAAACATGAAAGTATATCTTTTTGAAGACCTTAAAAATAGCCAAATACTCATGTCCGATATATTTCATTTTTTAGAAATTCCAAATTTGGAAATAAACACTCAATTTATCTCCAATCCATCCGGAATTCCAAAAAATAAAACCGTATTAAAGGCCATAAAAGGAAACTTTATCACACAATCCATGCGAAAAATTTTACCTCATCGTTTAGTTCAAAAACTAAAAATTACGCGCGACCAATGGATGAAAAACATACTTATAAAACAAACCATATCTCCTAAAACATGGAACATGTTACTGCCACATTATAAAAATGATATTTTATCCTTAGAAAAACTAATCCATCGAGATTTAAAGCATTGGCTAAATGAGCGATAATATTAATCTGCCAAAATTTATATTTGTTGGCACTGCAAAGGCAGGAACTACGTCTGTCTATAAATACTTAATGCAACATCCCAACATAAATATCCCAGTAAAAGAAACATTCTTTTTTATGAAAGATATTTATAAAAACATTACCCTACCCTATCCCAAACAACGATCAGACGAACCTTTAATACACAACGAGTCTGATTATTTTAATATCTATAAAAATCAACCCGGTATTACCGGAGAAATTGGCACCGGCTATTTATACTACCATCAATATAGTATTCCGCTTATCAAAAAGTACTTAGGTGATGACGTAAAAATACTTATTTTACTAAGAAATCCAGTTGATCGATGTTTTTCATCGTATAAACACTTTACCAAAGATCTTTTTGAAACAAATATCTTTACACAAGCATTATCTATAGAGAACCAAAGAATTTCAGAAAACTGGGATTTTATGTGGCATTATAAAAACGTGGGTTTGTATTATGAGCAAGTAAAGGCATTTTTACAGCACTTTAAAAATGTAAAAATTATTTTATACGATGATTTAATATCACAGCCCCAAAAAACCATGCACGAAATTATTTCGTTTATTGGAATTAAAGAGCCGTTTACGTTTTCAATAGAAAAAGCTTACAACGAATCGGGAACCCCAAAAAATAAAAGCATTCATAAATTATTAGTGCACGACCACTGGATAAAAAAATATATAACCCGACCAATCATTAAAACCATACTTCCCTATAAAACTCGTGATAAAATTAGAAAATACTTGCGAAATAAAAACTTTAAAAAATCAACTGAAAAAATAAACCCGGAGGATAAAAAATATTTGCAACAATATTACGCTCAAGATCTTGAAAAACTATCTGCCCTAATAGGGGTTGATTTAAAAAATTGGTTAATATAGCACTATTTTTAATAATATCGTAAGCCTTATTTTGAATATTATATATACTTTTTAACATGAAAAAACATATTCATTTGCGTATTAAATCTTTTAAATATGCTCTGGAGGGATTAAAACAAGTATATAAATCGGAAATAAATATTTGGATGCATACATTAGCATTATTTTTTGTTATTAGTGGAGGTATTATGTATAAAATTAGTTTACTCGAGTGGATTTCAATTGTTATAGTAAGTGCCTTTGTATTTGTAGCTGAAATAATGAATACCTGTATTGAACGAATTTGTGATATGTTTACAAAACTCCCCAATCATGAGGTTAAAATTATTAAAGATATGGCAGCTGCATTTGTACTTATTGCAAGCATTTCGTCTGTATTAATAGGATGTATAATTTTTTTGCCTAAAATTTTTATATGATTACGATTTATACGGATGGCTGCTCACTAGGAAATCCAGGCCCTGGAGGATATGGAGCTGTATTAATGTGGGGAAATCATAAAAAAGAAATTAGTAAAGGATATAAGCTAACAACCAACAACAGAATGGAGTTGTTAAGTGTTATAGAAGCCTTGGAAATGTTAAAAAATGAACATCAACATGTTACGGTATACAGCGACTCAAAGTATGTTGTGGATGCCATAGAGCAAAAATGGTTATTTGGTTGGGAAAAAAAATATTTTAAAGGAAAAAAAAACCCTGATTTATGGAAAAGATTTTTAGTTGTTTACAGAAAGCACCACATAAAATTTATTTGGGTAAAAGGGCATGCAGGAAATTCTATGAACGAACGTTGTGATGAGCTTGCCAACCAAGCCGCTTTACAAAAAAACTTACTCATTGATGAAGGATATGAATTAAACAAATAAATTTAAATGGCATACATACTCCATATCGAAACATCCTCAACCATTTGCTCTGTTGCTTTAAGTTTTAAAGATCAATGCATTGGAATTAAAGAGGAAAATAAAGGTTATACACACGCAGAATCTTTATTTACATTTTTATTAGATTTATTTAAGGAATGTAAACTTAATCCCAATCAATTAAATGCTGTTGCAGTTAGCTCTGGCCCGGGTTCATATACTGGTTTACGCATTGGAATATCTGCCGCTAAAGGGTTTTGCTTTGCTCATAATATACCCCTAATTTCAATAAACACATTACATATTCAAGCCAATGACCCTAGTCTATTAGATAAATTATCTGAATTTGACTTAATTTGCTCTATGTCTGATGCTCGAAGAATGGAGGTTTATGAATGTTTATTAAACAAACAATTGCAAGAAATATATTCCACAAAACCAACCATTGTAAACGAAAATTTTTTATTAGATTATTTACATAAAAATACCATCTATTTTATAGGAAATACCGTTGATAAAGTTGAGCCTTTTATTCAGCATCCTAAAGCCGTTATAGTAAAAAACGTACTTCCTTCTGCTCAAAAGATGATTACATTAGGCTATTCAAAGTATTTAAATAAAATATTTGAAGACATCGCCTATTTTGAACCTAATTATTTAAAAGAAGGAATATTTAAGGGAGGGTAGTATAAGGTTAAGACAATACGTATCTATTTTTACAAAGGGTACTTTCAAATATTATTTAAACTTCCGGAGATTTGACAATTCGCAATAACTTTATAATTTCATCGTATTTACCGCTGATAAACAATGTATATTTTCCATAATCAATTTTTTGATAACTAATGCTATAAAAATCTCCCTGCTCCAGCCATAATTCACCATTTTTATCCCCGTTATCTCTTAACAGCATTATTTTAACTGAATCGGAAGAATTGTTTAATATCGATACACCGGTTGATTCTTTGTTTACTGATATTAAATCCGATGTTTTAGTAACTCCCGATCCTACGCGTCCTGTAGGTATATTTTTGGGTTGTAATGAATCGGTACTTAACTCTTCAACGGTAACATTAAATTTATTTGAATTCTTGTTTAATATAGTATCTAAGTTATTATGGGTATTATTCTTTGTTAAAGAAACATCAGCGGGTTTATGGTTGCATGAAATAAAAAATACTATAATGCCCCATAAGAAAAAGTAGATAAAAAAATATTTCATGATTTTACATTAAAAGAATAAATAATAGCCTCTATTTCTCGTAAATATTCTCGTTTATTAAACTGGGGAGCAAAAACATATCCATCAAAAATATATAACGTATTGTGAGTAGTGTCGGTAAAAGTAACCTGTATAAATGGCCCCCCCATATTTACACCATTTTTCATTCTCCATAAGCCTCTTATTTCAGAAACGTAATAATTTTGATAAAAAAATCTACTCTGGGTGGGAGTAATAAATTTTGTATTCGTTTCCATATAGGATCCTTCTATGCTTCCTAATATGTATTTTTTACATATGGAATCTCTGTGTTGTACTAAATATTGTATAGATAGTTGACTTGTATCTGTATATGGCACAACACTTAAGGTTAACGCTTGAATAATAGGATGTGAATATCCTCCAATGCTTCGCTCACGATCTAAACGTATCCAGCAAAAATTAGAATCTAACAATACTTTTTCATATCCTTCTTGTATATTTAATATAATATTAAACCTAGATTTTATTGAATCAGTTAGGGCGTTATTTCCAAATTGTAGGTTTCTGGAAATTATTTTTTCTCGCTCTTTATGATTTATATATGTTGTGATTTTTTCCTTATTATGAACAATAAGATTTATTAAGTCTTGTTCACGGGTAATATTAAAATAAAATACCTGTTGGGACTCTGCCCATACATTTCGTTTTATTTTTAGGCTAGGTTGGGCTGAATCCGTTTTTTGCACCAAAAATATATTGCGAAAAGTCTTGAATGTTTTGCTGAAATTTTTAGCATCTACCATCGTTATATCAAATTTCTTTTCAGCCTGCGGTAACCCATATTGATAATCGTTAAAAAAATTTTTAAAATTTGTGTCTATTTTTTGAGGGACAATGTTTGTATAATTTACTAATATAATAGTTCCGGGTAATCCGGTGGATGATAATAAAACCTTTTCATCGGTGGTATTACAAGAAATGCATATATAAAATATAAAAAACAGGGTATATTTATACCAAGGGCTAGTCACAATCAAGTGTTTTCTTTCTTTTTAGGTTCGGGTATATATGCCTTGGCTAATACTGTGTCTTTCCTGTTTACAAACCCCACAATTAACTTTTGTTGAACAGTAAGTACCGTATCTTTTAAGTTATTCCACTTAATAATATCCTTTTTAGATGTTCCGTACACAGAACATATTTTAGATAAGGTCTCATTAGATACTACATAATGAGTTATTTCTATTTCATCGGATGGGTTTGAGTGATAACTGCCTTCTTTAGAATATGCAATAATTTTTTTCTCGTTTTCAATAAATAATCCAATTTTATTTACGGGCAAACACAAGGTATGTAAATCTCCTGTTTTTGGAATAACCCCTAGTTTGTAGGAAGGATTTAATACTTTTAACAATTTTGGGTCTATATCTAAATTTTCGGCAATTATGTCTAATGATATTCTATCATTAACTTTTAAAGTATCAAAATTAAAAAATGCTGTTATAGGTTTGGCAGGGATAATATTGTGTTCTCTTGAGTAACTCATAATGTAATTTACGGCAATAAATGCAGGCACATAGCCCCTAGTTTCTTTAGGTAAATAAGGCCATAATTGCCAATAATTTTTTTTGTACCCCGACCTCCTAATGGCTTTGTTCACATTACCGGGGCCACAATTATAAGCAGCTAGTACCAATTCCCAATCTTGATATATATCGTACAAGTATTTAAAGTATTTACATGCTGCCTCGGTTGATTTATATGGATCACATCGTTGATCTTCAAAAGACGTAACGTCTAAATCATATATTTTTCCGGTTGTTAACATAAATTGCCATAATCCCATAGCACCTACTCCCGATTTAGCAGATGGGTTTAACGCTGACTCAACTACTGCTAAATACTTAAATTCTAAAGGCAAATGGTATTTATCTAACAACTCTTCAAATATGGGAAAATAAATATCTGCTAAACCAAGCACTTTTGCAGTGGTAAATCTACGGGTGTAGGCGTACATGTCTATATAAGCCTTTACCTCGCTATTGTATACTAATTTAAATGGGGTTGAATGATTTAACAGAGCTAATCTTTCTTTAATGACTTTTTCACTTACTCTGGCGGCAGTATCTTTAAGGGTTTTTCTGTACTCTTCAGTTTCGTACTCACAACTGCTACACAATGAAAAATAAGGGGCATTGGCAATAGAATCTAAAGCATATAAAATAGGATCATCTTGTGCAATAACATAAACTCCCGTATCTGAAATAGGCGCAGTAATATCCGATTCAAGATCAGAATCAATCCAACCCATATATCCTGCAATACTTTTTCCGTAAACGTTAATAGTAATTATAATAACAATAGGAATGGGTAAATATTTTATGTATTTCATAAACGGTGTTACGTACCTAAGATAGAAAATGTTTTTTGTTTTTTTCAACAAATTTCTGTTAAAAAGTAAATTGAAAAAATTACTTCCAATGGCCTACCATAGTTTCTCTGGGGTTTACACAAAGAACCGGAATTAAGGCATCGTTTGTTAACATTTGTTGTCTAGGATCGGATGAAATTAAAGGCAAACCTCCATCGCTTATATTCATAATAGCAATTAAATCGGCCTCAATAGAACTTGCGTATCGAATAGCATCTTTAACAAAACTACCGTCTTCAATTTCATGTATTTTGAAAGAAACTTGATGGTCATGAAAATATTTTTTAGCAAACAACACATTATTCAAGCTTTGTTTTCTTAAATACTCGTCCGTCTCTAAGGGATATAAAATATGTATGGTTGAATTAAATTTTCTAGCAATTTCAGCAGCATACCCAATTTTTTGTCGAGTTTCTTTTGATAAATCTAAAGGAAGAACAATGTTTTTGTATGAAAGACTGATGGCTTCTTTTTCTTGAACCACAATGATAGGAATTTCAGAATTGGTAATCACCTTTAAAGCCCTGCTTCCGGTAATTTTTTGTATGCCTTTAACTCCATGTGTACCCATTACGATAAAATGTGCACCTAACTCTAGAGCAACATCGCCAATATCTTCAAAAATATTTCCGATTCGCACTATACCTTCTGCATGATTAATTTGGTACTTTGCAGAAACTTTAGCAATAAATTGATCTAACATTTTCTTGTTTTCGTCTACCTCCGATGCTTTTGACACGATGTGCAAAAACACAATTTTAGACTGATAAACACTTCCTAAAACCCCGGCATGTGCCGAAGCGGTTTCTGCTGCCTTAGTAAAATCTGTAGGAACAAGAATAACATTCGATCGCATAAACTCTATTTTAACACAAAGATAACACTTTTTAAAAAGGGATAAAAATTTATTTTACAATAAGAATTTTTAAAAGAATTTATAACGGTTATCTTTAATCTCCTTAATTTCTTGAAGAGTTTTAAAAACTGTATAATCTACTGAACTGGTATATGTTCTTTTAAGTTGATTTTTATTATCTGAATAATCTGCCACATTAGGTTCCTGCTTATTATCTATTTTAGCTATGTAAACCCCAAAATCTCCTATTACAGGAGCGGTAATTTCTCCTTGATTTTTAGCAAACAACACGCCTAATAATTTTCTTTCTGCACCAATACCAGGAATAGAATACGAAGAAAAGTTTATCCCTGCTGAAGTTTGCACCTCAGAACCCCACTTAGAGGCTATGCTATTTAAATCATTAGCTCCCGATAATTCCTGTATAAATTTTTCTGCCTTTTTTTGTTTAATTACTTCTAACTCAATTTCTTCTTTCATGGCTTCAAAAGACAATAAGCCTTTCTCTTTAATTTTAGTAAGTTTTGCAACGATAATTTGATTATCTAATTCAAAAGGTTCCGATACTTCCTCTGTTTTTGCCTCAAATGTCCATCGCACAAGATCTCTAGCATTTCCAATACCCCGAATCATTTTATCCGATTCTTTAATATCTCCCGAAATTCTTAAACCAATTTTATTTCCCTCTTCTGTAAAAGCAGCTCCCTTGTTTTGCATGGAAAAACTCTCTGCTGTATTAAAGACTTTGGTAATCGTTTGTTGGCTAGGCTCAATTTCTTTATCTACAATAGCCAACAATATTTTTTTCATGGCTTGAGTTTGATCGGTAATTTCGATGATATGTATACCAAATTGACTGGTAACTAATTTTATATCGCCTTTTTTACCCTCAAAACATGCGTCATTAAATGGTTTTACCATTGCCCCTTCGGTAAACCAATCTAAATCCCCTCCTTTTGATGCAGAACCCTGATCTTGAGAAAACTGTTGTGCTAAAATTTCAAACGGCATTCCGCTATTTAATACATTTCTTATACTATCTGCTTTGGATTGTGCTTTAAGAGTATCGTTTCCTTCAATTCTAATAAGAATGTGTCTTGCTCTTACCGAGTCGGGGCCAAATTTAGTGCTTATTACTTTTGCGATTTTATAGGTGTTATCCGTTACATCTAATACCGGACCAACCACACTACTTTCTGCCGAATTAAATACTAATGAATCTAATACTTTAGGAATAGAGTTTTTGGTATAATATTTAATCGAATTTTTTGAACTTCCATATGAACGAACAAATAACGTGTCGTCTTTTGATTTTTCAAACTGAGCTTTGTATCCCTCTAAACTCTTAATAATACTTAAAGTATCATCGCTTGTAGGTATAACAGGATAAGAAACATATTCAATTTCTCGTACGGTTTCTTTTTGTTGAAACTTAGGTTCGTTGTTATGCTCATTGTAGTATTTTCTTAATTCTTTTTCAGTAAATGTTACCGAACTGTCTGGTAACATATTATACCTTTTTAGTACATAAGAGATATCCACTTTGGTATTTTTTTTGTTTTTTTTATTTTTAGCTTCCAATTGTGTTACATACAAACCTTTTTTAATGATGTTGTAATACTTATTGGCAATTCGATCTTTTTTTAAACTTTCTTCAAAAAGTGTCCACTTATATTTTTCCTCTGCATTTTTTTCATCATCTAACGATTGTAAATAACGAATCACATCATTTCGGTTAAATGCACCCGTTTGCGGATTAGTAAAACTTTGTACAATCATAGGGTGTGGATTTGATCCCTGTATCATATCGGCCAATTCTTCAACGGGAACTGAAATACCTGCTTTTTGAATGGTTTTTATTAAAACCAAATCTTCTTTAAAATCATTCCAAACTTGCTCTCTAATTTGATCCATTATTTCTTGAGATAATGATATTTCTCCGGTTCTTTGTTTATAAAGCTCTGATTGAGTTTGTACTTTTTGATCGAATAAGGCATAATCAATTTTACTGCCGTCAATTTCTCCCACGTATCTTTCCCCCACATTTCCCTGACCTCCAGAAAATAAATCGTTTAGAATGAAGCCAAGCAAGGCAATAAAAACAATACCTACCACTAACTTACCATTGTTTCTAATTTTAGATAAAACAGCCATAATTTTATTTTTGAGCTCGCAAATATACAAACTATTGTTTTTATATACACGTTGTATGTTAATAAATCTTTATAGTATATAAAATAAATGATTTTTTTGTAATTTTAAGCTTATATATGTTTAAAAGAATAAATACTTTCGGTATCTTTTTACTTTTGGTAATTATATTTAGTTGCCGAAAAGACCCTGTTATTACTATACATAATAATTGGATACCCATTGACTCTACCGATACATTACCTCCTCCAATATACGATCCTACGCCTTTTGAATTTATTAAACCGGCATTTTTTCCTCCGGCTATTTTACCGGCTAATAATCCCCTAACCATTAAAGGGGTTGCTCTTGGTCGTAAAATGTTTTACGATCCTATACTTTCAAAAGACAGCACGCAATCCTGTGGAAGTTGCCATAATCAACAATATGCTTTTACCGATAATGGCAAAACATTTAGTGTAGGGGTTGATGGGATATTGGGTTTCAGAAACTCCATGACTATAGTAAATTTTGCTTTTAACAAACAACAAAAGTTTTTTTGGGACGGCAGGGCATTAGGACTCATGCAACAAGCTCTTGAACCGGTTCCAAATCCCATCGAAATGCATTTATCCTGGGAAGAAGCAATACAACGATTAAAGAACCATAAAGTGTACAGAAGGGAATTTTTTGAAGCTTTTGGCACGTTTGATATTACCTCCGAACATGTAGCTAAATCGATGGAACAATTTATGTTAACCCTTATTTCGTACCAATCTAAAATGGATGAAATTTGGAAGTACGGAAGTAGTATTACGAATTTAACCCATCTTACTCCTTTAGAAATTGCCGGACATAATATTTATGTTAGTGAAAGAGGAGATTGTTTTCATTGCCACGATTATCGAAAACAAACAACCGATGATTTATTTCATAACAATGGCTTAGATGCTGTTTTTACCGATTTAGGTTTAGGTGCGATAACCAATAATCCAATGGATTATGGAAAGTTTAGAACTCCCAGCCTTCGAAATATTGAGCTTACCGCACCATACATGCATGATGGAAGATTTTCGACCCTCGAACAAGTCATACAACATTACAGCGAAGGAATACATTATTCTGCTACTGTTGACCCTTTAATGTTTAAAGGTATAACACCCGGTCAAGATACTTCCGAATATAAAGGAAAATTATTTACTCCTTATGAAATTAGTGCTTTAGTCGCTTTTCTGAAAACATTTACCGACACTGCATTTATTAATAATCCCAATTACGCTAACCCATTCGAATAATTAAAGGACATTTTTTCGATCAAGAGATAAAAATTAACTTTGCACAAAAAAGATGCTTTTATTAAATAATTCCGATATCGAAAAAAAAATCACCCGAATTTGTTGGGAGATATACGAACAAAATATTTCGTCTAATGAATTATATGTTTTTGGAATAGAAAAAAAAGGATATTTATTGGCTCAAAAAATGAAGCATCAATTATCGGTAATTTTCCCGGGAAAAGTGCATTTGTTTGCACTAAACGTAAACAACATCTCAGAAAACACATCATTTTCAGCTAATGATGTAAATAATAAACCGTTTATTTTGGTAGATGATGTTTTAAATACCGGAAAATCCTTAATACATGGTGTAAAAAAACTATTGGATTATTCTCCGCAAAAAATTACCACAGTAGTACTTATTGATCGAGAACATCGATTATTTCCTGTAAAAGCAGATATAGTGGGCTTAACACTATCCACCTCTATGTCTAACCACATTGAAGTAACGTTCTCTGAAAATGGGGAATTAAATGCTTTTTTGAGTTAAAAAGAGTGATCTCGATGGGATTCGAACCCATGACCCCTTCATTAAAAGTGAAATGCTCTACCGACTGAGCTACGAGATCAACAAAAGTTTTGCAAATATAAAACCTTATTCAATTAATGCAAATTATTTTTTTTTAAAAATGGTTTTTTAACGTAAAGTTTGGCATAAATAAGTCGTATTAATTTGATGTAACTGTTTTTATATCAATGTCTTTATTCATGTATACCAATATAGCTAAACAAGGCTTGTTAAATATTTTTTGTACTACTTGAGTGTATTCTTGAAGCTGTTTTTTATGTGAATCCATATATATTCCGGTTTTGTAGTCAATAATCACCACCTCATGTTTATCTACAATTATTTTATCAGGCCTTAAAAACACTCCGCTTTTTATCGAAATTTCTCGCTCATGGTAGGTTTCCAATCCTGCGGTATAATATTTTGATAGTTGGGGATGTTGAACTAACTTTAAGAATACAGCTGAAATTTGTTGACTTGTATCGTTATCTAAAATACCCAAAAGGCTATATTTATGTACAACTTTGGGTATATCGGTTTCAGTATAAACTTCAGAAAGTAAACTATGTATAATGTTTCCAAAGGAAACGCGTTCATTTTTTTTAAATAAGGGATATTCAAAACTTAAGCTAATTTGTTGTTGCCAAGCATTTCCATAATAATATGTTGCAGGTGATTTGGGCTTATTGGCCATCAATTCGTTGTCAATTCGTTTTTCTTTAGTCCCTAATTGAAATACTTGGTCTGTCACTTTATCTGGAAATGCTTTTTGTATTACTTCCAGCATTTTTTGATGCAAATCGTTCTTTTTTTTCTTTTGTGCCGAAAAAATATACATTCTTTCCGAAGCTCTGGTGGTTGCTACATACAACAAATTAATATTATCTAACCAACTTAAGTTTTTCTCGTGGTTGTATACATGACTGTATGTTGATATAGATAACTCTTTTTTATAGGGCAATAATATGTAAGGAAGCTCCTGTAAATATTCTTCTTTTGGTATAACCCAAAATAGCTGATCTGACTGCTGTTTTTCTAAACCCCAGTTTATGTTTTGCAAAATAACTACCGGAAATTCAAGCCCTTTGGATTTATGTACCGTAATTAACTGCACCGCATTATTGTCTTCGGAAAGCCGTATGGAAAGTTTGTCCTTTTTTTGTTCCCACATATCTAAAAAATAGGAAATAGACTGGTTTTTATTTACTTGTACCTGATATATATAATCTAAAAAATTTAGCAAAAAAACATCGTTGGTAACATCGGTAAAGTATAGATGAATTAAATATTCAATTTTTTCGTATACGCTTTTCGATTCGAGCAAGGCAAGGTTTATACCGGCTACATGAACCAGTATTGAATCTATTGAATTAGAAAGTTGTTGCGTATACCGAATAAAATCCTCCGTATGTATCAGGTTATTTTCCCACAATTTATATATTACCTGAGCTTTATACAGTTTTGAATTTGGCTCGGTTAACCAATACAATGTTTGTATGATTAAATTAATTTTTTTAGAAGATTTTAGCAATAAACTTTCTGACGAAATAATTGGAATATTTTCTTCCAATAAATAATGAGCACACGCACGGAGTTCTTTACTGGTTCGGGCTATTATGCAAATATGTTTATAGCTGTATCCGTCCTGTAAACATTCAAATATACTTTGTTTTATTTTACGTACATGATAATCACTAATCTCCCCTTCTGTATCTAATTTTTCTTCTGTTTCATCGATCTCTTCAACATCAAACGATTTATCTTGAATATCGTTTATCCATTCTACATGCACAAACCCGGTGTTGTTTTTGGATACCGGAATTTGACTATGATAATCGTACATTTTTTTATGCTCATCCGATAAATATTGAGCCCATTGTTCGTATATTTTATTATTAAAATGTACAATTTCACTGCTCGATCGGTAATTCGATTCTAAAAAAACTTTTTTAAATATACCTTGCAATTCTTTTTCCGAAACAAACTCCGGGCGATAAAGCGTTTGTAAAAAAGGTTTTTCGGGTAAATGAATAAATTGTTCAACATCTCCACCTCTCCAACGGTAAATCGCTTGCTTCGCATCGCCCACTATTAAGTTTTCGTGACCGGTCGAAATGGAATCCTCCATCAACGGTAATAAATTATTCCATTGTAGTTTTGAGGTGTCTTGAAATTCATCGATTAAAAAATGCTTGTACTTTTCCCCAATTCGCTCATAAATATAAGCGGTAGGCTCATGCTGTAATATATGCGCAATTTTTTTGCTTAGTTCTGAAATATGTACCTGCTGATTGTTTTTTTGAAGGGCTTCTTGATACGTTTTTATTTCTTGCATTAACAAAATGGGAAATAAATTTTGCTCCACCAGCATAGCCGTAACATAATGCGCACACTCCGTAAAAAATGTTTCAAGAAAATCCTCTGCCCACTTATTTAAAACCGGTGTTGCTGCTTCTGTTTCGTGTGGGTATTTTTTAAGAGAAGCGTTATTAAACCATTTGGGTTGGTATTCTAAAATTTTTTGAGTGTTTTCGTGTATTTTTACTATGCTTGGATCTTTTGGGTTTTTTAACCATTTTTTTAGGTTGTTGATGTATTTGGGTACGCTTTGGCGATTAAAAAATTCTTCTTGTAACGAACATGTTTTAAGAATTTGTTGGTACTCTTGAATTATGTTGAGCACATACTCTTTAAATGTTTGTTGTTTATTGCTCAGTTGCGCTTGTATTTGTATAAAGGTTTTTTCGCCCACCGACCTATGGACGTAAAAATGAGCTTCTTCGGACAATAATTTTTTGGCAAAATCGAGCAAATTTTTTTCCAGTTTCCAGCTTTTTTCAAATTGGGTGTTTTGCTTTAAATACGAAAGCAGTACTTGTTTTAACCAGGGGTTTTCGCGACTGTTTTCCAATAAATAATCAATCACCAATTCTACCACCGATTGCTCATCTAAAGAAATTTCGAAATGCAAAGGCAAATTCAAATCAAACGCAAAAGCCCGTACAATTTTATAGGTAAATTTATCGATGGTTGAAATTGAAAAATCGCTGTAATGATGCAATAAGCTGGTAATAACCTGTTTACTGCGTACACTAATTTCTTGTTCGGGCAAATCCAATGTTTTGCTTATATCTAATTTAAGTGAGACGTATTTGACTGGGGTAGTATCCATAGACAAAGCAATCAAGGCATCTATTACCCTGTTTTTCATTTCGGCAGTGGCTTTATTGGTAAATGTAATAGCTAAAATTTGACGGTATTTTCTGGGATTTTCCTGCGATAAACACAATACCAAATACTCTTTAACCAGGGTATAGGTTTTGCCCGATCCGGCCGATGATTGATATACAGTAAGCGGCATGTCGTATTTTGGCACAAGATACAAATTCTGGCCGTAACAAAACAATACGATTATGTTTAAAAACCATGTGAAAACAATACAGATAACAAAGGTTAGCAGTAAATTACTCTAAATGTAATGTTTACGTATTATGTATAAACAAAAACCATCCTTCGTAAAAATATTTTTTGCTTGTTTGTTAAAATTTTAACAATATATTTGAAACCAAAATGTAAAAAACAAGTATTAACCTTTATGAATATCAAAAACAAAATTTACATATTAACGCTGGTAAGCAGCATGTGGAGCATGCTGGTCATGGCACAAACCAGCTTTACCTCTCAAACAGATGGTGATTGGAACGATGGAGCTACATGGGGTAATACCAGCCCGGGAGTTAAAGGAGTAGATTACCCGGGCCCATTGGATGTTGTAGTAGTTTCTCCTGGACATTTTATACAAGTTACAGACGATGACTCTTGCAGTGGATTAACCATTTCTGCTGATGACTCCTACAATAGTTATTTTCAAATTACAAATACCGGCAGCTTAGATGTTACCAATAATGTATCCATTTCAGATGTTGCTGATTTTGGCACCTTATTTATGGTAATAGATGGTCAAATGAATGTTGGGGGTATTATATCTGCTACAATTAATAATAATGGTTTTGTATTTAGTTTAAGTATTGGAAGTACCGGAATATTAAACATTAATGCGCCATCTGCACAAAGTGTATTTATTTGTAGTAATTCTGGGGTTGTTATTTTTCAAAATAATGGAGAAATACACGTGGAAAATACTATATCATACAGAATACCTAATGGTAGTGATTTTGGGCAGCACACAGTAACAAACAATGGAAAATTTGAAGTAGGAAACGCACTCAATTTAATTAATTTGGGTTCATCTACCGGTACAATTACATTTGGCAATACCGATACACTAATTGCCAATACAATAACTATACAAGCAAATTCTCCCTCCGTGCCTTCTAATGTGGTATTAAATGTAACCGACCCGGGCTCTACGGTACTTTTAAGAGGTAATATTTCTACACTTAACCCAGGTACCATTAGCTCAAGTGCTGTTAACCCCAGTAATTTTGTATTTAATGGAAGTGCTTTACAAACCATCCCTACAAGCGTAGCTACCTATACCTTCCCTAATTTGGTAATTGATAACCCTGTAGGGGTTAATTTAAATGCAAACCTAACCACCACCAATTTTTTAGGGGATATGGTAATTGCAGACGGGGGTATTTTAAACTCCAACGGGCGCAAAATATATGCTTCTAACGATTGGATAGAAGAGGGCACCGGACAGTTTAATGCCACCAATGCCGGAGATACTTTATTTTTTGTAGGCACCGATTTACAAACCTTATATGGTGATATTACATTTAACCGCACCGTTTCTATAAACAATACCTCCTTGGCCGGAGCAGTATTAGACCCCTCATCAAATGTAACCTTTACACGCTTATTTTTACAAGATAATGCCGTATTTAAAAGCAATGGAGCCAATTTTAGTGTATTGGGTAATGTTACAGCCAATACAGGCTCTACGTATGTGCCTAACGACAACGATACCGTATTTTTTAGTGGCACCAGTGCACAAACCATAACCGGTGAAATAGCCTTTGAAGATGCTGTGATACAAAATGCCAATGGTGTTTACATAGGCTCCGATGCCAACATAAGTTTTGAAGATCTTACCATTGAAAGTTCAGGGGTATTACATGCCAATAATTTTAACTTTTCCCTTACCGGAAATTGGGTAAATAACCATGGCACTTCCGGTTTTGAACCCAGCACCGGGTATGTCGTGTACTTTACCGGTTTTGCTGCTCAAAGTATTGAAGGAAGTGCAAGTACTCGTTTTGAAAATATTATTATTAACAATAGTTTTTCATCGCCTCCTCAAGTAACAGTAAATACTGCTACCGAAATATTGGGCGTGGTAGATGTAGAACTTGGGCAGCTAAACGCCAACGGAAATGTAACCTTAGTTTCCTCTGCTACAACCACCGCAGTTTTGGGTGATTTTTCAACCGGAACTCCTGAAAACCCTGCTATTGTTGGTAATATGACATTTCAACGATACTTGTTTGAAGATGATTCGGCACATTGGTATATGGTGGCTTCTCCGGTACCCACCTCAACCTTAGCCGATTGGGCAGATGACACCTATACCACCGGATTTCCGGGTACAGATGATCCGGGATATGGATTTGTGTCATTTACAACGTGGGACGAAACAGCGTGCGGTTACACAACCCCAACCGATATTTCCGATGCACACAATCATGGTGTTTCACAATCGGGATGGTTTATTTGGGCCGAAACAACCACTATGCTGGATGTAACCGGAACCCCTCACGTTGGGAATGCTACATTTTCGAATCTTTCATTAGGCGTTGGTTGTCTTGAAGGCGATGGCTGGCATTTACTGGGAAATCCATATGCAGCACATGTGCGTTGGCAAGATGTAGCCCTTACTAATGTTACCGGCAACGCAGCGTATGTTTTGCAAAACAACAATTCGGGTAATTATGTGGTATATGATCAAACATCAGCAACTGATTATATTGCTTCAGGTGAATCTTTTTGGGTTCAGGTAAGCAATGCTACCAACAGCATTGCTTTTCAAGAAAACGACAAAACGGGTTCGGCACAAGACGATAGCTATAACAGTGTAAAATTAGCTCAAGTAAACAATGCCTATTTTGAAATAGATATGCAAGTAAACTCAACCGGAAACAACGACTATGTTAAAGTTGCTTTGCGCGAACAAGGAACCAATAGTTTTTCAGCCGAAAAAGATGTGTTAAAGTTAGGAAATCATTATAATAAACACAGCTTAGCTATGGTTATTGATTCACACGATGTATGGCATAAATACTTAGCAGAAGATGCAAACGTGACCATTCCGCTTAAAATATACCGAAGGTATTACCCGGAAAACACGCAAGATACGATAAATCTTACCTTTCATGAAGTTGAAATGTTTAAAACATACAATAAATGTTTGGTATTAGAAGATACCGTTACACAAACCTTGGTTCCTATTACCTTTAACGGACAAACCTATACAACCGTATTACCCGATGATGGTGTGGAGCGTTTATTTTTACACATCAGTTCTCCTATCGCTATTTCCGAAAAATCGCCCAGCTGTTTCGATATAGCCAATGGTTATATTTCGGCTAGTGGTTCTGGATCAGGGCCTTTTAATTATTTTTGGCTTAATGAAACCGGAGATACCATTAAACAAACCTTAAATGTTTTTGGTAGTGATAGCTTAAAAAACATCCCCGAAGGTACATATCAAGTAATTGTTTCGAACAATGAAAATTGCGGAACAGCATATGCCAACATAGTATTACAGGCTCCACTATCGCCTTCAGAATCAGCTTTAATGAGTGAATCGACCAATTGCGTAGGATCTAATACCGGTAAAGCTTGGATACAAACCTCGGGTGGTAATGCCGGAAAAGTATTTCAGTGGTCCAATGGTTCGAGTGATACTCTTATTGCAAATGTTTCGGCAGGATTATATACGGTAACTGTTACCGACAGCTTATTTTGTAATTTTTCATTATCCGTTGAAGTATTAGATGCTCCATCTAACATACAATCGGTATCGGTTGTAAACCCTAGCTGTTATGGGCAACAAAATGGATCGGCTGTGTTAAATGCCCTTTCAGATAATGCTCCGTACACGTACAATTGGTCTAATGGTTCAACCTTTAAAAGCACCGGAAATGTATTATCCGGCATGTATTATGTTACGGTTACCGATAAAAATGGCTGTATAGAAATAAGGGAAATAGAAATTGTGGAACCACTTGATATTACAAGCCAGGAGATTATTCAAACTGTATCGTGTTTCGGAGAGCAGGATGGAAGTATTCAAATACAATTGAATGGCGGAACCCCTCCCTACACAATATACTGGTTTAATGGAGATACTACTTCAACCCATATAGATACTTTAGCAGCCGGAAATTATGAGTTATTGGTTGAAGATGCCCGTCAATGCTCAAAAACATTTACATTTCAAGTTACAGAACCAGGCCCGGTAGAAGCTTTGTTTACTACATCGGACGATACTTTGGAAGTATTCGAAAACCTAGTTTTTACCAATGCATCGGTTAATGCTACCGATTTTGAATGGAATTTTGGAGACGGAAATACCTCCATTGTTTCCGATCCGGTACACACATACAATGCAACGGGTAATTATACAATTACATTAATTTCTTCCATTCAAGGAGGCTGTACAGATACCTTTTCCTATGATGTAACGGTAAATTCTTTAGCTGTGAATACCGTTAATAAAGAGATTTCGGGGGGAATAAAGGTATATAGAAAATATCAAGAAATATGGATAGAAACAAATTTTAAAGAAGAACAGTTTATAGAGGTTTCTTTATTAAATACATTAGGACAAGAAATTATTTCACCGGTGCAAAAAAATATTTCTACGGGCAATATTCGCCTTTCTGTTCCTTTTGCTGAAGGAATGTACATTGTAAGCATTCGAAATAATACAGAATGGATGTTTGAAAAAGTAATTAAATAATGTACTTTTGTGAATATGAACTCGTTTAAAAATGTTTTAATAGTTCTTTCATTTGTATTTGTGGCTTCATTGCCCTTATATGCGCCTCCTTCACCTCCGGCAGGTGGTGGTGGAGCACCTTGTTGGCCTCCCCCTTGTATTCCTATAGATGGGGGCATTGGCTTTTTAATTGCTGCGGGAGTAGCTTTTGGAGCTAAAAAGGTGTATCATAAAAGTAAATCGTAACCCTTGTTTCAAACACTAAAAAATAATAAAACCTTTCGGGTTATTGTTTTTTTGTTGAGTTTTTTTGCCCTTTATATTTTTTGGTACTATGCATACCATGCCGAAATTAATTTTATTAAGAAAATTGACAGGCTTGTATTAGACAGCATCGTAAACAACAGTAAAAGAGTGTTAATATGGCTTGGATACGCACTCATAGATTTTTCAAAATTTGATCATGAAAACCGTGCGTTGGGAATTGACGGAAGCAATGGGGTATATATAGGCGACCCCTGTAATGGTTTGTCTTTATTTGTACTGTACACCATTTTTATGATAACCTATCCGGGCAATATATTAAGCAAAGTAATTTTTATTCCTTTAGGCATTTTAATAATACATGTATTAAACATTTTCCGGGTCGTTTCATTAAGTTTAATTTCATTTTACAGCCCTGCATATTTAGAGTTTAACCATACCTACACGTTTACGATATTTATATATGGAGTCATTTTTTTACTTTGGTATTTTTGGATAAAAAAATATACAGGCGATAAATCTACAAATCGTTGAAAACGCGTTCAAAATTTATTATTTTAATAGCAATACTTTCTTTTGTAATACTAGGATTTATTCGCGATTCAGTATTTGTGCAGGTAAATGCCTACTTAGGGTTTTTACGAACCGGAAATCAAAAGTATTTATTGGTTGTTAATTTGGGTGTTTTAGAGTACTTTACGTATTATCCATTGTACTACACCAAGTTTATATTAACCTTTTTATTTACCTTGTTGTATTTAGGTCTTTCTGTACTCGTAATAAAAACCACCTATCAAAATCCACAGTATACTAAAATTACTATGCTGTTTTATTTTGTTACATTTATACTATCGTTATTAATATATGTTAGTGGGTATGTTTTTACCGATATTTATAAAGCATATGCCTTATCCCGATATATTATGGGAGTATTGCAGTCTCCTATTGCATGCATTTTGTTGTTTTTTGGGTTTAAACTGATAAAATAATAAACCCAGATTATCAAATGAGTTGGTTTTAGATCAATTTTCTACTTCCTTGCTTTGGTAAAAAATGCTATAGGTAGCCATAACAAACAGTGCGAAATCATATAAGCCGGTAAACATTAAAATTCCGGCATGAAAAACTACCCCCACTACTAATAGGACATTTCTAAATTTTTTAAACCAGATTAATACCGGAAAAACTCCTTGATATATTAATGTTAAATAATTTAATGTTTTAAGAAATATATGGTTTTGAGTAAAAAATTGTTTTAAATGTGGCAAAGTATATCCATCGTTTTGAATAACCAAAAACAAAGCACTACCATTTATCCATTCATCTCCGTTTAGCTTAAATAAAAAAGAGAAAAAATATAAGATACAAAGCTGAATTTTTATGGCAAAAATACCAGCATTACTCATCCATTTCTTATAAATACTGGAAGAATTGGATGATAAAAAAATATTAAAAAACAGAACTATCCCCATTAAATCATGGCCCGCATTAAGCATTTCTGAAGTTTTAAAGCAAAAAATCTTAAAAATGATGTATACCAAAATATGGCCAAAAGCAGTAATATCTTTAAAAATTTGTATGCTTAGCAATACAATAAATACCCCATATACATACAGGTAAAAATTATAAAATGGTGGGTATGATAGTATATTAAACCAATAGTTTATAAAGCCAGGGTATATTTGGAAAGGAGTAAAACCGTTAGGGGCATAAAAATCATGTATATATGGCATGGTAAACAATGCGTCAAAAAGCAAAACGATATACAGCACCCGCCTAAAAAATATGACGGTATCGTGTGAATTTTTATTAAAATATGTAATTAAATATTGTTTCAATGAAATTGATTTACATCTTCTTTAAATAAAAACAAAGTATCCTGAACAGTATTTATGTGTTGTTTAATGGGATTACAGCAAACGGCTAATTGTACTTGAGTTGGAGAAATACTGTCTTGTATTATTTCTTGCAACCCTAATTGCAAGGCGCTTTCATATACCTTTTTTCTTTTGATAGTGTTTATTTCTTGAGGGTTATTTAATTGACTATATTCAAACAAAATATGTCTTGCCATACCCTCATTTAAACGATATAGTTTTTGAGAGGGCGAAATATGAATAATAGAAGATGTTTTTGAAAGGTTTTGGGCAACCAGTTGCCAAGATGAAAATATATGGCCATCGGTTGAATAACGTATGAGAAGTTTTGGTTGACATAAAGGCGGGTTAGGGGCAAAAAGTTTCCAATTTTGATGAAATAAAGGCAACATATATGTTGATGTGATTTTATTTAATATTTTATTTGAATATCTCCCTTCGCTTATGTAGTTAAAGGTGAGTAAAAAATGCATCCCAAAAAAAATAAATATGCCCATGATAACGGCTGTTTTTTTGTGTTTATTCATAGTGTTATACCATTTAAACATACCAATATGTGGGCTTAATTATGTTGTAAAAGTAAGAAAATGAGAATTAATCTTATAACTTAGTGATATGTTTAAACCGTTGTATTCTACGTTTATTCCTTTATTGCTATTTAATGCGGTATTAATGTCTATCGAAATGGTAGGCCCTAGATTACTAGCTCCATATTTTGGCATTACATCATTTACTTGGACCAGCATGATAAGTGTAACATTGTTGGGAATTTCCATTGGATATTTTATAGGAGGAGTCTTATTTGATCGCATCAAAAACCAAGCGTGGTTGTATTCTGCCATTATTATTATTACAGCTGTATACATTATTTTAGTGGCTGTATTTAAACATGTTGTTCTTAATTTTTTATTGCATAATTCTTCGGTACTTTGGGGTACTATATTGTCGGCCTTTGTGCTATTTTTAATTCCATGCATAGGAATAGCAACGATACCCGTTGTTATTACAGCAAAATTTTTACAAAAACATACTCAAGAAAAAGGCAAAAAATTAGGCCTTGTATTGGGAGTTTCTACTTTTGGGTCGTTAGTGGGTATTTTTTGCACTACCTTTTTACTAATCCCTTACATTGGAAGCGAGGCTATTTTATATTTATTTGCTATTATATTAGCCGTTAGTTTATTGTTTTTACCATTTAAAAAAAATGTGCTTTGGATTGTATTATTAGTATCATTTAGTGCATACGCAGGCATTACAACCAAACAAAATATATCAATTGTTGATATAGATTCGTTTTATCAAAGAATTTTTGTTTACCAAACCATTGATGAAAAAAATAAGGACTCAATTAGGGTTTTACAACTCAACAATCAAATAAACTCGGGACAATATTTAGCCAAACCTACCGAATTAGTATATCCTTATAATCAGAAAATATTTGACATTATTAAACATAAAAAAAAGAAAGAAAGCATATTATTATTAGGTGGAGCTAGTTTTAGTTTGCCGGTTACATTGTCATCGGAATTCGCAAAAACTTTAATAGATGTTGTTGAAATTGATCCTATGGTGGTAAAGGTTTCTGAAAAATACTTTTTAAAAGATCCTTTTAATTTTACAGTTTATGTGGATGATGCAAGGCATTACATGAATGTTTGTAGTAAAAAATACGATGTAATTATTTTAGATGTTTTTACATCATTGTATAATATTCCCGATTTTTTAGCTACTGCTGAAACATTTAAAAAGTTAAGTTCAATGTTACAACCAGAAGGGTATATAATTATTAATACATTAGGAAGTTTAACAGGTAAACATTCGGCATTTGTTTCTAATGTTCATTACACTGCAAAAGCATATTTTTCGTTCGCTAGCGTTATTCCGGTACAAGATCCTAAAATGTATGCTAACATTCAAAATATTATTTTGTTTTTTTCTTCCGACTCGTTACAACCTCATAATTTCATAAATACATCCTCTTTAAAAAAAGGGACATTATTAACCGATAATTTTTCTCCACACTCCATTTTGCAATGTTTACCTTAAATAGTTAAATTAATTTAAAAAATTGATATACAAATACTTGTGCATTTACATATGCATGCATACAAAATTATTTATGTTTTAAAAGGTTAAAATATTTGATATTACGAAAAAATTATTAAGATTTGTTAAAAACACGTTAACTATGAAATTAACAATACTTCTTATGTTTATGTTTAGCATATTCAATATATCATTGAATGCTCAAACATCTAGGCCTTTTGTTATTAGTACCGGAGGGGAGTATTTTAAAGACACTCAATACAGTGTTTCGTATACTATTGGAGAAATATTTACACCCACCATTAGTGCTGGAAATACTATTATAACACAGGGTTTTCAACAACCATTTAACAGTTATGCAATTACCGTACCTGAATCTTACAATATGCTAAACTCGGTAAATATATTCCCCAACCCATTTACAAATGAATTAAATATTAGGATACAAGGCTCACAAGATTTAGAGGAATTAGAAGTGTTTATATTTGATATTTCAGGCCGATTGGTTGAAAATCCCAGAAGAATTAATGCCTCGTATCAAAACGATGTGTTTATTATTAATGCAGAAAATTTAGTAAGTGGTGTATACATCATTAAAATTTTAGATGTTAGAAAAGGGGTATTTGCAGACTTTAAATTAACCAAATTATAGTATTTGATGCATAAAAAAATACTCTTTCTTGCGAATATTTTATTAGTATATTGTTCCTCATTAATTGGACAAATTACGGTAGATATATACTCTAGCGTAGCCTGTGAAGGAACTGCAACTCAATTAAGCTCATTATCCACTACTATTTCTGGAAACATAATATCTTATCAGTGGGATTTAGATAATGACGGATTATTTGATGATGCAACAGATAGTACAATATCATATAACTTTAATACTTCTGCTTCGGTTACAGTAGGATTAAAGGTGTATACTGATTTTCCAGACTCAGCATTTGCATACTTTACAGTAAATTTTAATGTAAACCCGGTGGCCAATTTTACCAATACTACCGTATGTGAAGGTGGAATTACCTATTTTAATAATATAAGCACAGGAGCAACAACCTATGAATGGGATTTTGACAACACCATTACCTCAACATTAGTTAATCCAATACAGATATACGCTACGGGGGATACATTTCAGGTGCAATTAATTGCAATTAATTCAGGCACTACATGTAGAGATACTATTACAAAACCGGTAATTGTTAGGTCAAAACCTACCCCTCAAATTATAATGCTAGATGATGCTGTAATTTGTGAGGATAATGGTGCTAGAATTGTAGCAGATGCCAATAACACATATTTTTGGTCCACAGGAGTTAGTGATGATACAATTTATGTATCTACCGGGGGATGGTATTTTTTAACAGAAGTAGATGTATTTGGATGTATAGGAAAAGATAGTATATTAATTACCTTAGCTTCAACCCCTTTCGTAAATATTACGTTAAGCGATACTTTTGTTGTAAAGGGTGAAACAATATCATTATCTGTTGAAGGGGCTGATGTATATGAATGGCAACCCGAAACAGGAATTAGCGATGTATTTTCTTCTAATCCAAAAGTTACTCCGGAAAAAAGTACTTGGTATACTGTTACAGGATCTAATTCATCAGGATGTTTTTCTAAAGATTCTATTTTTATAGAAGTATATGAAAACTATTGGTTAGATTACACAAATGTTTTTACCCCAAATGGTGATGGGAAAAATGATGTTATGATAATTCGAAATGACTTTATGTTTAAGGAATGTATTTTTGAAGTGTATAATCAATGGGGAATTAAAATATTTGAAAGTGAAAACATTACACTAGGTTGGGATGGAACGTACAATAACTCTACATTACCCAGTGATACCTATTATTTTACAATTACCTGTAACAAAGAAGAAAACTCATTTTCAGGCACAGTAACTATTTTAAGATGATGAAAAAAGGGATATTGATATATTTATTTTTGTTGTTTATTTACGGCTCCACAAAAAGCCAGCAAATTTCTATATCAAATCAATATTTATCAAATCCTTACGTATTAAATCCATCATTTGCAGGTAGTTCAAGTTTGCTGCATGGTTCCATTGGATATCGAAAACAATGGCCTGGAATACAAGGCTCACCTGAAAACAAATATGTTTTGTTGCATGGTAGCATATATAAAAACATGGGATTGGGTGCTGCTCTAAACATGGAGGAATTCTCTATTTTAAGAAAGTTTAGCTTTAGACTATCTTATGCATATCAACTTAAATTAAACGATGAGCACACGTTAGGTTTTGGTATGGATGGAGTTTACAGAGAGAAAAGTTTAAATAATGCTATAATAGATGTAAACGATTATTTAGACCCTGTAATTATTAATACAGATTTAAATAAGGCGAGAGCTGCTAATTTTAATATAGGTATGCGATACAATTTTAAGAGTATTGTAGCCGGTGTATCTGTACAAAATATTTTATCATCGACCTATAGTATTAATAAAGAAAATTCTGTCGTGTTTTATCAAGATGCGTTTCATTATAATGCCTTTGCATCATATTCCATAAAACTATCGAATGAAATGTTTGCATTTGATCCAATGTTAGTATTTAGAGGGGTATCCAATATATATTTATTGGATGTTGGAGTTAAAACAAGCTATAAAGATAAAGCTTTTGTTTCGGTGTTTTATAGGAATAACAATTCTTTACCGCTTTCTTTAGGAGTAAATATTTCTCAATATTTTCAAGTAGGGTATTCTTATGAGCAAGGATTTGGTAATAGTTTATATAATTATTCTAATCATGTACATGAATTTTTTCTTTCATTTAATTTATCGAATAAATCTAAAAAAATAGAAGAAGAAAATGCTAAAATGGCCTTATATAATGATGAATTAAAAAGAAAATCAGATAGCTTAGCTCAAGCATTATACAATGCAGATCTTATTTTGCAAAAAGCTAAGTTAGAACAAGAAGAAAAAGAAAAAGAGTATGCTGCAAAAATATCGTCTTTAGAAGGAGAAAACAATCAATTAAAAAGTACCGCAACCACAAATAATGCTCCTAAAGAGGGAGGAAATACTTCAGAAAGTACGCCTGCTGCTGCTTCCAAAAACACCGACTTTTCATCAGAAACAGCATTAGATAATTTACTTAAAGGGCATTATATTGTCATTAAATCTTATTTGGATAAAAATTTAGCTATAAAGATGATGGAAGAGGTTCAGACAAAAGGGTATCAACCTATGTTGGTATTTAATAAAAACAGAGGATATTATTATATTTATTTACAAAAAATGGATAACTTGCCTGCTGCTTTAAAAGAATTAGAAGCTGTTAAAGGGGCAGGGTTTAAAGATGCTTGGTTATATTTACATCAATAATTTAATTTTTATGAACATGAATCGTATTTACAAATTTGCAAAAGCTGTTACCTTAGGAGTAATAACAGTATTAGGGTTTAGTCAAACTTCGTATGCTAATTTTCCATCCGGATTTAATTATCAGGGTGTCATAAGAAATGCAGCCGGAGATATACAGGCAAACAAAACGTTGATTGTTCGAATGAATATTCGAGAAAATAACGCAACAGGAACAATTGTGTGGCAAGAGCAGCACACAAAAACCACCAACGAGTTTGGTTTATTAAACGTTGTAGTGGGTACTGGTATTAATACCGGTTTAGGAACTGCCGCTAATTTCAGCGATATTAATTGGGCTTCCGATATACACTTTTTGCAGGTTGAAATTGATTTTGGCTCCGGAATGACTAACATTGGAACTACTCAATTACTCAGTGTGCCTTACGCTATGGTAGCAGATACCGTATTGCGAAGTGGTATTGAATATTTAAAATTATCTGATTTAAATGATGTAGATGTTACGGGAGTAACTAATGGAAGCATATTAATGTGGAACGGAACTCAATGGGTAAAGGCCACTAATATTTCTGTTGATAATTTAACAGTAACTCAAAACATCACGACCAATAGTATTATCGCAAATGAAGCTGATATTGATACATTAAATTCAGCGCAAGTAAATACAACCAATATTAATTCTACAACCGCAACATTTAATACATTAAACGCTGCAAATGCTACACTTGATAATTTAACGGCAAATGATGTAACAGCCACCTCTGCAAACTTTCAAGTAACTACAACCGATACATTGTATGCAAATATTGCCAACACTTCTACCGTAAATACAACAGAAATTAATTCATTGAACGGAAGTATTACAAACTTAATAGCAAATAATATTTTCAACGATACGTTAATTTCTGATTATGCCTTTGTAAATACCATAGTAAACGATTCACTTTCATCTAATGTTATTAATACCACAGAAATTACTTCAACGGTTGCATATATTGATTTTGCAGATATTACTAGCACCGACATCGATTTTGCTACAATAGATCAGTTAGTTGTTAATAATTTAACAGCCACTAACATGAACGAGGTAGATGGCGATACAACCAATGAGTTAATTACCAATGTTCAACTCATGAACGATACTTTATTTATTACTGAAGCAAACAATACATACTCTGTTTCCTTAGCTTCTTTGGCTAATCAAGATAGTATTTTTGCAGTGTATAGCAATATTACAAATATGCTTTCACAGCATGTAACTACAGATACAGCTACCATAAATCAAGCAAATGTAAATGTGTTAAATGTAAACGGAATTTATTCTCAGTTTACTTCTGCCGGTATATTAGAATCAACCATTGGTCAAATAGATAATTTATCATCTACTAACATTACAGCTGATACAGTAAATATTTCGGAACTTACTGCAACTAATGTAAGCTCAAGTAATGCAACGATTACAACGATTAATTCTAATGCCATAAACACTCAAACACTACAAGCTGATAGTATAGACGCTATTTATGGAACTTATGATACTTTACAAACCGATGTATTAATATCAAATGAATTTCAAACGAACTCTATTCAAACTAACAATTTGTCGTCTGTTCAGGCTACCTTAGATACCATTCAAAATATATATGTAAACAGTCAAGAAATTAATACGGTATTATTATCTGCCAACAACGCTATGTTAGATACAGTTCAAAGTACCTTAATAAATTCTTTAGAAATAAACACTACTACATTAGGTGCTCAAAACGCTCAATTAGACACTATTGTTTCGAATGAAATTACCGTAAACAACCTTATTACCGATATATTATCTACAGATACTCTTCAAGCAAATGTGGTAGAGTCTAACGAGGTAAATACTACGAATATTAATTCTGTGTATGGTACACTAGACACATTAACTTCCGATAATATTACGGTGCAAAACTTAGTTTCTACTACCTTAGAAGCTACTTGGGCTGATGTAGATACGTTAACAGCAGATTATACGATAATAAACACCTTATCGACTACTGAAATATCTGCTGAAAATGCTAATTTAGATACTATACAAAGCAACTTAGTAACTACCGAAAACTTAAGTATTACAGGAAGCACAACGATAGGAGATGCCTCTGCAGATGTTTTAGTAGTAGAAGCTACTAGTGCTTTTAATGCAAACGTATTTACATTTGGCAACACTACCTTAGGAAACAACTCTGCCGACAATTTAACCGTACAAGCTACCAGTACCTTTAATGGAAATGTTACTACTACAGGAAACACTACCTTAGGTAATGCTCCGGCTGATAATTTAACTATTAATGCTACTGCAACATTTAATTCTGGTGTTACTTTAAATAATAATGTTGAAATTTTTGGAACATTAGATAATTATGGGGCTGTCAATAATTTTGATGAAACCAATTTATATGGAAATACTACCGTTTATAGTGATTTTACGGTATTAGATACGTTAATTCAAGCAAATTCTTCTACAGGAGATGTTTCCCTAAAAGGAAATACAGTAACTATTGGTTCTGGTGGTTCTCCCTTGAAAAAAATACTTAAAACTACTATTAACTGGGATTTACCTAATGTTAATGCAGGATCAAACAGTGCTGTTAATATAAACGTTCCAGGAGCAAAATTAGGTTCTGCGGTGTCCTTATCACCAGCTAATGATTTGGGCAGCTTAATTATTGCTAGTGTACGTGTTTCTTCAGATAACAACGTAACGGTTCGTTTATTTAATCCAACCGGTGGAGCAATAAACCCTGCTATTATGGATTTATACTTCCTGATCGTTGAATAATATCTTACAATAAATTGAAATATTTTTAGCCCGTGAATTCACGGGCTTTTTTATTTAAAATAGGTTTAAAAACTAATTTTAAACCGTTTGAAATATATATTCAAATACAAATTCTCGAGCAATAGGCAGACTGGTTTCAAAAACTGGCGCTTGAGCCTCACATTCAACCAAAAAAGTAGCGGGTAATGGAAATGTTTTTTTGTTTTTTTGAATAAAATCGTATTTAATGTCTTCGGATGTTTTTATGTTTTTACCCGAATAACTGGTAATAAACTCTGTTTTAAATTGTACCGTTCGATCGTCTAAATTCTCTATAACGTACATTGAATATGTAAAAACATGGTGCGTATCTTTAAGCATATCATAAATAAGCAGTAATCCTTCTTTATTAAACAAGGGTTCAATACCAACCGATTTAAAATGCATTTGATTTTTAATGTTATCGTGTAATTCTTTCCCTTTTTCTAGAATTATTTCTAATGCCGGAATAGCCATTCGAATTACTTCGAAAATGTCTTTAATAGGATTTGTAAGAATAGGAATCGATGAATAGTATATTTTTTGTTGTTGTATATTCAGTTTTTCTATTTCTTTAGGAAAATCTATATGCATTTGATCAAATTGAAGTTCAAGCTCCTTAATATTCTTGTATTCGTTTAGTAATTGTATGTATGTAGGAAATAGTTTACCTTCTTTAAAATCTGTTTCAGCCTTTTGTATTAAAGACATAAGAAGATATTGATTATACTCAAAATCAATTAGGTTCTGAAATAAATATGAATTATTACTCATGTTAAAATAATTGATGGTATATATCAAATATATAAAATTTTATTTTTATACGATTCAATTTATCATATTGTTTCAAAATATATCCACAATTCTTTTGTTAAACCCAATGTAGACATTATATTTACACAAATTTTGCTCAATATGAAACGAAATAGTTTTTTAATTAGCGGTATTATTGTTTTAGCCATTTCATGTGTACCGGCACGTAAGTATCAGGAAATGACTTCAAAAGTAGATAACTGCGAAAATAACAGAGCAGAACTCATTGAAAAAAACAAAGAACTTGAAATTCGGGTATTAGATTTAGAAGACAAAATCACCAAATTAACCTCGGATGTTAATTTATTAACTCATGATACCATGGTTACCGGGAATTCATTGCGTAAAATGACTTTACAATACGATAAAATAAATAAGTTGAATGACGAATTAATTGATAAAATAAGGCAGTTACAAAAAAGTAATGAAACAGAAAGTGTTAAACTTATGTCGGAACTAGATAGAACAAAAAAAGAGTTGATGGAGAAAGAAGATGACCTAAGAGACATGGAAAAAAGCTTAAACAGTAAAGAGAAAAATTTATCGGGACTACAAGAAGAGCTCAAAAAACGTGAGCAAAGAGTAGAAGAATTAGAAAAATTGATTTCTCAAAAAGAAGAGGCTACTGAGGCTTTAAGAAGAAAAATAACTAACGCTTTATTAGGTTTTAAAGATAAAGGACTAACCATTGAACAAAAAAACGGGAATATTTATATTTCATTAGATGCAAAGCTTCTATTTGCTAAAGGAAGTACTGTAGTAGATCAGGAAGGTAAAAAAGCACTGCAAGATTTGGCTCAGGTACTTAAAGATCAGGATGATATTTCAATTTTAGTAGAAGGGCATACCGATACCGATAAAATTACCGGAGGCAGTATGAAAGACAATTGGGATTTAAGTGTTTTAAGAGCCACTTCGGTGGTTAGAATACTTACCGAAAAAAACGGAGTAGACACAAAACGCATAACAGCTGCCGGAAGAGGAGAATATCTTCCAATTGATCCCGGAGTAAATGAAATGGCAAAATCTAAAAACAGAAGAATAGAAATTATTATTATGCCGAACTTAGATAAACTATTTGAAATTATTGAAAAAAATTAAATTGTAGCAATAGTCTATACATTTTGAAAATATTATTTTATTCTCCTCACCCTAATTTATCAATTCATGCGCCTGCAGGGTATGCTACGCATATGAAGGGCATAATTCATGGATTTAAATCCATGGGCTACGAAGTGAAACCCCTTATTATGGGAGATTATTTTCCGCAAGCCTTAGCGTCAGAAAATAATGTGCGATTTAAAAAATCATACATCCATAAAATAAAAAAAATAGTACCCTCTTTACTTTGGGAAACCATTAAAGACATTAAGCTATATTTATTCGATAAAAAAAATGAAAAAAAATTAGAAAAAATAATCCTCGAATTTAAACCCGATTTAGTATACGAGCGAATGAATTATTTACAAACATCGGGAATAAAAATGGCTTTAAAACATAATATTAAACACATTACCGAAGTAAATGCCCCGTATATTAAAGAACGGATAGAATTGCAAGGAAAATCTTTGTTATTGTGTTTGGCCAAACACAAACAAAAATATTTATTTAATAACACGCATTTTATTTTACCAGTATCGGGAGTATTGGGTGAATACATTTACAAAAAAGATGTTTCTCTTCAAAAGAAAACACATACCGTTTCTAATGGTATTCATTTACAAGATATTCATTTTGATTACGATTCACCTCAAAAAATCCGATTGAAATATCATATACCTACTAGCAATTATGTTATTGGATTTGCTGGTTCTATTCAAAAATGGCATGGAATCGATATTATGTTGAAAGCGTTTAAACTTTTTTCTGATCATATAAGCCATTCAACCTTACTTATTATTGGTTCGGGAGAGTCTATGGAGGAATATAAACTATTATCCAAAAACTTAGGAATAGAAGATAAAGTAGTATTTACGGGAAATGTTTCATCTGCAGAGGTATATAATTATTTAAATAGTTGTGATTTGTTATTATTAGCTAATAGTAATTGGTATTGTTCCCCTATAAAAATATTTGAGTATGCTGCGATAAAAAAACCCATGGTTTTAGTAAACAGCTCCCCTGTTCAAGAAATATTCACTCATTTAAAACATGCATATCTTTGTAGCGCGACACCAACAAGCATGTTTGAAGGAATCATGAAAATGTATTCAGATAGAGCCTTTTCCACACAATTAGTAAACAATGCCTATCATGAGTTGTCTGAAAAACATACATGGGCAAACAAAGTAAAGCAAATTGCAGATTTACTATGAATCTTAATAGAAACCTCATTTTTTAGTTTTTATTATGCGAATTGCAATAATAACGGATGGAATAACTCCTTATGTAGTTGGAGGAATGCAAAAACATTCGCATTATCTAGCAAAATATTTGGCCCAAAAAGGAGCTGATATTACTTTAATTCATTGTATTTATGGTAATACAACTAAAATTCCCCAAGAAAAAGAGGTAAATCATGTGCTTTTTAATCAAGAATCATTTTATGTTAAAAGTGTTTGTTTTAATTTTCCACAAAACCCAATTCCTTTTCCCGGACATTATATTTATTCATCGTATATATACTCTAAACTTATATATTCCTATTTAAAGCCATATATACATGATTTCGATATCATTTATGCCAAGGGATTTACCGCATGGGAATTGTTAAAACACAAAAAAAGTATTCGCGGAAAAATACTGGTAAATTTACATGGTTTTGAAATGTTTCAAGAGTTACCCACGCTTAAAATGAAGTTGGAGGGAATTTTGCTCAGATACGCAGCCTTACAATCTACCAAAAATGCAGATTATGTAATCTCTTATGGTGGAAAACTTACCGCACTAATTGTAGAAAAACTAAAAATTCTGCCGTCTAAAATACTAGAAATTCCTTCTGGAACAGATAAAACACCTATTCAGCTGACTGAAAAACCTGAACAACAAAAAGTGCACTTTTTGTTTGTAGGAAGATATGAAAAAAGAAAAGGTATTGATATAATTCACGAGTCGCTAAAAGAACTCATTAAGTTAGATTTAGATTTTCAATTTTCTTTTATTGGACCAATTCCGGAAAATAAAAAAATACAGCATAAAAACATCCAATACTTTGGATTAGTAACCGATTATCAGCAAATTGCTTTTGAATATACCCGTGCTCATATATTAGTTACTCCAAGTATTTCAGAGGGTTTCCCAAATGTAATAATAGAAGCGATGACCTATGGTTGTGCAATAATTGCTACAGATGTTGGAGCGGTATCTTTACTGGTAAATAAGGATAATGGATGGTTAATTAAACCAAATGTCGAAAATTTAACAAGTGCGTTGTCAGAAGCTTTAAATACGTCAAAAATCAGGTTAAAGCAAAAACAAGAACATTCTTTAAAAATAATAGAACGTTTTAACTGGGAGTTAATAAGTAATGAAATGATTAAAAAATTTGAGGAAATAATAGCCCGTTAAAATCGTTCCATTAAAACCTAAATATTTCCATTACTTTATCCCAAACGCTATATCGTAAGCCTTGCATAATATATAATCTTTCATTTAATCGTATCATAATAATTAATTTTATAGGTTTAACGCGTACTCTAATGGAATGTTAGTTATAGAATTGTTAATTTTTATTCTATCCAACTTTTCCAATATTTACCATCATCAATTTGCAGGGCGTAATTGGTTAATTTTAATGGTTTAAACGTATCCACCATTACGGCTAGTTCGTCCGTTTTAACTTGGCCGATGCTTCTCTCCATAGCCCCTGGATGTGGGCCATGTGGAATACCTGCCGGATGTAATGAAATATGTCCGGGACCAATATCATTTCTGCTCATAAAATCCCCATCAACATAATATAACACTTCGTCCGAATCAATATTACTATGATTATACGGAGCTGGAATCGCGTTGGGGTGGTAGTCGTACAATCTTGGGCAAAATGAACACACCACAAAAGCATCGGTTTCAAAAGTTTGGTGTACCGGAGGTGGTTGGTGAACTCTGCCTGTAATAGGTTCAAAATCGTGTATCGAAAATGCATATGGATAATTATACCCATCCCACCCTACTACATCAAAAGGATGAGTGGCATAAACATAATCATAGATAATTCCTTGTTTTTTGATTTTAACTAAAAAATCTCCTTTTTTATCATGTGTTTCCAACTCAATAGGTCTTCTTATATCTCGTTCACAAAAAGGAGAATGTTCTAACAACTGTCCAAAATAATTCCTGTACCTTTGTGGAGTATACATAGGATGAAAAGATTCTACAATAAATAGTCGATTATCCGTAGTTTCAAAGTCAATTGCATAAATCATTCCTCTGGGAATTAATAAATAATCACCATATGAAAAATTTAAATTTCCCATCATGGTCCTTAGCTTACCTTTCCCTTTATGAATAAAAAGCAGTTCATCGGCATCGGCATTTTTATAAAAATATGTTTTTACAGAGTCTGTAGGAGCAGCTAATACGATATGAACATCATTATTTACTAGTATTGGTTTACGACTAAGTAAATAATCGGGTTCAGACTGAATATTAAACCCTATCAATCGGTATGATTTTAGATTTTTATCTTGAGCAATTGTTGGCTCTACAGAATATGATCCTAAAATTTCTTTAACCTGCGTTGGCCTGTGTGTATGATATAATAATGATGACATTCCTATAAAACCAACTGTTCCAAACAACTGCTCATAATAATGCGCACCTTGTTCACTGGTAAAAACAGTATGTCTTTTATGTGGAATTTTTCCTAAAGAATGATATATTGGCATAAATTATTTAATAACGTTAACTACAAATATAAGCCTTATAAACACAAAATTTAGCAATATTTTATTGATGTTTGTCATGTGTTTTACAAGATAAAATATGCTATAAAACTTAAAACGTATACATAAGGTTGATGTATTTCAAGAGTAAAAATGTTGACAATTTTTGTTTTTATAAATACTCCTAAATAGATTACGTTAAACCGGAATAAACTCATCCATTATCTATTTAAAGTTGGATACTTTAAGTAATAGCGGAATAAATATATTTTCCTCTTGAAAGGCATGGGTATCTAACAAATATTTTAATTTGTTCCATTTTGAATAAAATACGGAGTTGCCAAAAAAACCAGCTTGTTGGCCAAAAATTTTATCTATTAATTGGTGTAATTGATTAAACTCTTCATCTAGCTGTGTATGTGTAGCCATAAAAAAGTGTATTTCAGCCTGATCCAATGTGTTATAAAATTTTGAACCGAGCTTCATACTATTGATAAGATTTTCTGCATATAAAAAAATATGATTTTCTTCGTAATTAAAATGCGCTAAAATATTGGTGAGGTATTTTTTAAACAACACTATAAAAACATATATATTTTTAGGTATATCCGTTGAAGCTTGTTGCAAATGGGTTATGTGTTGCTCTAACTCTGGAATTAATGTATATTTAATTTCGTAGTGTTCATCTTGTAAGTTTTTTAATACTTGCTTTAATAAATGCAAATGTTTAATATGATTACCAGAAATTATACATGCACGAGTTTCAAAATCTTGATAATATAGTTCATCAGAAAAAGATGAGAGCGCAGAAAAACTACCCATATGTTTTTTTATAAATGTGCTATTTACAATAAACAATCACAATACCTAATTATGGGTATTTTAGTATAAAATAGCACCCAAATCAAAAAATACTGGAATCATTTATTTTGAATAAATACACTATTATTTCACCCAATCTACCCCTTTACGCAATAATTTGAGTGTATTTTCTTCTTTTGAGTTTTCTGCTGGTTGATAATTATACTCCCAATGAGCTACCGAAGGTAAACTCATAAGAATAGATTCTATTCTACCTCCGGTATCTAATCCAAACTTAGTTCCCTTATCATACACTAAATTAAATTCTACATACCTACCTCTACGTATATATTGCCATTTTTTATGGCCTTCGGTAAATGGAAGATTTTTATTCATTTCCATTAAATGAGTATATGTAGGAGCAAATGTATTTCCTACATCTAATACAAAGTTGAATAGTTTCTCTTTTGATAGATTTGTATTTTGATGGGTTAATCTGTCAAAAAAAATACCGCCTATACCTCTAGTTTCATTTCTGTGCTTTATAAAAAAATAATCATCTGCCCAAACTTTATATCTTGGATAAAAAGATGCATCATACATATCACAAACATTTTTTAACTGTGTATGAAAGAAGGTGGCTTGTTCTTTATCAATATAATGTGGCGTTAAATCTATACCCCCTCCAAACCAATATGTTCCGTCTTGTAATTCGAAGTAGCGAATGTTCATGTGAATAATAGGAACAAATGGATTGTGTGGATGTATTACAATAGAAACCCCAGTAGCAAAAAACTCATTACTTTGCACTTGCAACGCCTGAACTATATTGGACGGCAATATACCTCCTACTGCCGAAAAATTAACCCCGCCTTTTTCAATTATATTTCCTTGCTGGATTACTCTTGACACCCCTCCTCCTTGTTCTTTATGATTCCAAGAATCTTTAGAAAATAGGGATTTTCCATCGGCTTTTTCTAACGCAAAACATATATCTGATTGAATAGACATAAAAGCTTGCTGAATATCATTTTTTGAGATCATATAAAATGTATTAAACGTACGATATAGTATCTTATTAATTCAATTAAGAAAATAGAAACATATAATTTATATAATCTTTTTCCTAATTTTACTCAAAAATATACATTTATGGAAGAGAGTATTATTACGCGAATATTTTTACCCGTAGCCTTAGCAATTATTATGTTTGGTATGGGGTTAGGATTAACAGTACATGATTTTAAAAGAGTATTTAAAGCCCCAAAAATAATATTTATTGGTTTGTTGTGTCAAATTATATTACTACCCATATTAGCATTTGGTATATGTTTGGCGTTAAACTTACCCCCTGAATTTTCATTGGGTTTAATGGTGTTGGCAGCAAGTCCTGGTGGAGCTACCAGTAATTTAATCACCCACTTAGCCAAAGGAAATACTGCTTTATCTGTTTCTTTAACCGCAGTAAGCAGTACTATAACCATGTTTTCTGCTCCTTTAATTGTCCAATTAGCCATTGCACAGTTTGGCTTGTCGTTTAGTGAGTTTGAGATGCCTTTTGCAGAAACGGTATTGAGTATATTTTTAATTACTATGTTGCCCGTGTCTTTAGGGATGATTGTGAAAAACTATAAAAAAGAGTTGGCAGAAAAGTCGGAAAAAACATTCAATATAATTTCAGCCATTATTTTGGTGATTATTATTGTTGGAGCTATTTCTAAAAATAAAGAAGTATTTACAAGACCGGATATTAATATTATCATCGCTTCTACCTTATTATTAAATATTTTATCAATGTTGTTGGGTTTTTTAATTCCGGCTATATTTTCTGCCAGTTTAAAAGACCGAGTAACTATAAGTATAGAAACGGGAATACAAAATGCTACGTTAGGAATTGTAATTTCTGCCACATTGTTACAAAACGCTACTGTTGCTATTATTCCTGCCATGTATGGAATTATAATGTTTATTAGTGCAGCTGGATTTATAGCTAGTTTCAGGAAAAAAAACTTGTAGGAAGTAAATTATGTCCATTATTACTTTAATTACCGATCATGGAACAAAAGACTTTACCATTGCTGCCATAAAAGGCAGTATATACAAGGAATTGCCCGAAATAAACATTGTTGATATTACGCACGATGTGCCAAAATTTGATATGATGCAGGGGGCTTTCATTTTAAGAAATGCTTACAAATACTTCCCCAAAAACACCATACATATTATCGGAATACTACCTAATGAAACTACCGAAATATCTCATGTTGTGGTATTTCACGAACATCAATACTTTATAGGAGCCGATAACGGAATTTTTTCATTATTGTTTGACACTATCCCCGAAAAGGTTATTGAATTAAATATTTCTGCTATAGAAGGAAATTTCGTAAGACCCACGCGAGATATTTTTGTTAAAGCGGCATGCCATATCGCCAGAGGTGGCACTATAGAAGTATTAGGAAGAAAAAAAGACACAATACTTCAATTACAAACCTTTAGAGCAATAACCAATAAAGATAGTATTAGGGGATATGTAATTTATATAGATAATTTTGGGAATTCAATAACCAATATTAGCGAACTCTTATTTAAAGAAATTGGCAGAGGCAGACCTTTTACGATTTCTTTTAGAGTTCCCGGATATAGCATTAGAGAAATTAGCAAAAGTTACTCCGAAGTGCCTCATGGAGAAAGACTGGCATTATTTGGCGCTTCTGGATTTTTAGAAATCTCCATAAATATAGGTAACGCCAGTGAACTGCTGGGTTTAAATATAAACGATATTGTTTTGGTTGAATTTACATAACTAACATATGATTACTCGAATTGTAAAACTTACCTTTAAAGATGATAAAATAGAAGAATTTATCAAAATATATGAAATGTCAAAGCCGGTGATTTTAACGTTTAAAGGCTGTCATCAAGTTGAGTTGTTAAAAGATGTTGAACAAAGGAATGTTTTATTTACCTACAGTATTTGGGATACCGTAGAAGAATTAAATTCATATAGGTCTTCTGATTTTTTTAGAAATAAATGGAAGCATGTAAAAACATTGTTTATTAAAGACCCCGAAGCATGGTCGCTACAAACACATACACATGGAGGCTAATATTGATGGGTATTATAAAATATTAAATCTACATAAACAAGCCACCCTTCAAGATTTAAAAAAACAATACCGAACACAAGCCAAAAAATTACATCCCGACAATAACAAACACGAAAATGCTCACGAACAATTTATTTTACTCAATGAAGCTTATGTGTTTTTAACAGAATACATCCCAAACAAACAAAAATTTAGCTCCTCTAAATACCTTAATCACAAATATTCACAATCCAAACAAACTGCTCAAAAATATGCTGATGTAAACTGGGAAAAATTTCAACACACTAAATTATATAAATCAGCTAAGGTGTTGGGATATTTTACTTCTTGGTTTTTTATAATTATGGGTTTATATATTATTTTTATCCCCATAGTCATGTTTTTAATTTTTGGGGTTGAATCGGTTGCTCAGATAATTGTAAGTATTACGAGTTTTATAGTGGGGAGTATTATGGTGTACATTGTCGTATACGAAAAAATGTAATAAATACTGTTAAATACTAAATTTTAATGCCAATTATTGTAACATCGTCTGTTTGGTCATTATTCCCTTTCCATGCATTAAATGAATTCTCTAAACGTTCATATTGAGTATTTAAGGATAATTCTTCATCATTCATAGATAATAACAAGCTTTTAAGGGGTTTATACATGAATTTTTTATTTTTCTCTCCTCCAAATTGATCGGGAAATCCATCTGAGAAGAGATAAAAAATATCATCTGGATATAATGTGAAATGAACATCTTTAAACGTTTCATTCAACTCATTCATTACTCCACCCACAAAATGTTTTGTACTGGGCAATTCATACAATGTGTATACGCTTCCTTCCATTTTTTTATCTACATTAATGGACGGATAAATGTTTTTACGTAAAAAGTATATAGGGTTATTTGCGCCACAAAAAATGAATTCTTGGGTTGTTTTATCAATAATACACATGGACATATCCATGCCATCTTTCATCATTAAATTTCCGTTTTTGGTGAAATTTTTGGTTATTTCATTCGATAGTGCTTTAAAAACACAGATGGTTTAGTAATTTGGGTTGAGTTTTTATCAATTTTATTTAATCCATTTGCTCCAATCATACTCACCATAGCACCTGGCACACCATGACCGGTACAATCGGCTACCGTTATTAATATTTTATTATCTGTGGTTTCAAGCCAATAAAAATCTCCGCTTACAATATCTTTAGGTTTAAATAAAATAAAATATTGATTAAATAATTCTTTAAACATGTTTTCAGTAGGTAAAATAGTGTCTTGAATGAGTTTTGCATAACGCAAACTTTGATGAATTTCATGATTTTTTTCTTGAATTACTTTACTATTTTTTATAATTTGATCTGTTTGTAGCTGAATCTCAATGTTTTGCTTTCGAATTTCCTCCGTTCTTTGCGCTACAATATTTTCTAATTTTTTCTTTTCCTTTTGCAATTGTTTTACTCTAAATTTTATCAAAAACCAAATAGCACAAATAATTAGTATAACCAATATTGCTCTAAACCAAGCGGTTTTCCAAATGGGGGGAGCAATGGTAAATGGAATGGAAATAGTGTTGTTTTTAATCCCATTTAATGAAATAGGTCGAATCCACAACGTATAATTTCCGGGTGGTATTTTAACAAAATGAATGTTTTCGTTGGGCATAATAGTTCTCCATTTTTTATCATACCCCTCTAAAAAATATTCGAATTTAAGCACTTGCTGAAAATTTTCTGATAATGAAGAAATGTAAAACTCTAAATTATTAAGGTTATAGGGTAGTGTTTTCATATTCTTTTGAAAATCATCTACCGTATATAGTTGATTGTTAATTTTTAATTGATATACAAGCACCTGATCTTGTATTTTATTTGAAATATCCTTATAGCTGACTGTAAATAAATCAAAATCTTTAGCAATGTATACGGTATCGGTAAACGAATTATAGGCAATATGATATTTAGCTTTATAGCTATTGTTGGTATTAATGCTTAACTCCATTATTGAGGGGGAAACGTTGGTTAAGCTTTCGTGAATAGAAAAGTAAAAAACTCCAATATCCAAGGTAAAAAAAACATACTCTTTCACCACTAATACATCTATTATTTCATGATTTGTTAATTCTTTTACTTGAAAATTTGCAATTTGCTTTTTACTATGTATGTTATACACATATATCATTTGTTGATCGGAAAATACCCACAGCAAACTATCCTTTGAACAAATATTTCGTACTTTTTCGTTGTTGTTTAATGAAATTAAGGGTTCAACCATTAAGGTCTTACGGTTATATGTTTTAACCATATTATCTGTAGTTATAAAATAATTTTCTGTATTTTCATGAACAAAAATTCCGGTAATTTCAGACGAAAAAGTTTTAATTGCTTGAATACTATCATGCTTTGTGTTGAGTATATACAATTTTTTATCCCCGACCACAAGTATATTATTAATATCAAGAAATTTTGAGTAAAATACTCCATGACCCGGTAAAACACATATAAGAAATGTGTTCTGATTTTGAATATTTTGAAGTGAATATGTTTTAATTTTTTTATTTTTCGAAAAATCATGTATATGTATAAAACTTGGCTTTGAAATGCTTACTATTTTGTGTTTATATACATCCATTATTTCGTTTACATGAAAGTGATTTTTATTTATATAATGAGTAAATTGCAGTTGATTATTACTATTTATTCCATAAGTATGTGTATTGGTCGATAAAAAGGTTTGCTTATTAACATATTTTAGGCCTGTAATTATTTCCGGTAACGAAAGCTTTTTATTTATTTTAGAAATTTCTAGTATATGAAATCCTTGTTCTGAGGATACATATAAATGCTTCCCATCAAAATATAGCGAGAAAATGTTTAAGTCTTTAAAAAACATAAAATTTACTCTTTGCAACGTATGTAATTGTGTATTGCTACAATATAATCCATCGGTTGTGGCATAAAAAATTTTAGAAAATGCATATTCTATACCTTTAAATTGTACATTTTCAGTTAAAAAAAGTTTAAATTGTGTAATCTGTAATATTTCATTAGCGACTTGAATACCCGCGTATCTGCTTGAAAATATATGCTGATTATTTAGGTGTAAAATACCATAGGTTTTGTTGGTTACATAATGTCGTAATATATCGGAAGCGGTCTTTTCATGTTGCGTGGGATAA
>CAZEIM010000021.1:23618-49987 GCA_964512145.1 uncultured Flavobacteriales bacterium | reverse complement strand
AAGCGATGGTTGGGATCAAGAAAAGAAGCGAGCAGAGCAGCGCCATGTAGGCGGAAAAAGTCCTCTTGCTGAAAATGAAAAAATATATCAAATTTATCATAAAGCAGAACTTTTAATCAGTAAACACATTTCTTTACAGGAAGAAATATTAACGATTAAAAATGAACTTAATCAAGTTCATGAAGAAAGGGAATATTTAAAAAATATGTTAAATTTAAAAAATACAGAAATAACACAATTAACTAAAGAAAACATAGAATTAAAAAAGGGATTAAATAATTCTTCAAAGGAAGAATTTTATGAAGAAATAAAAAGTAAAGTAAGTGAAATAGTTCAAGAAGTTGATGGTTGTATTAAATTGTTGCTTAACTAATGTCTAGTATTACAGTTAAAATTAACATAGCCGGAAGAATTTATCCGCTTACGATTGATAAAACAGAAGAGGAAAGAGTAAAAAATGTTGTAAATAAAATTAAGGATGATTTGCTAAGTTTAGAGAATACATATTCGGTAAAAGACTCAAAAGACTTATTAGCCATGTTGGTATTTCAGTATGGAAATGAATTAGTGGATTGTATGAATTCTCCCAAAATATCTAAAGAGTCGAATCAGATTTTAGATGATTTAAACCATCATTTAAATTTAGTATTAACAACAACTTAAATACTTTTTCTCTTGTTAAAAAAAATTAATTAATAAGAGTATGAACGAAATAATATATGCCATTATTGGATTGTTTATAGGTACAGGAATTGGGTATTTTTTATATAATTCCATTCTTTCAAAAAAAGCTGCTTCAATAATACAAAAAGCCAAAGAAGATGGTGAAATCGAAAAGGAAAAGAAAATTCTTCAAGCCAAAGAAAAATTTTTAGAATTAAAAAGTGAGCATGAAAAACAGGTTCATGAGCGCAATCAAAAAATAATTGAGGGCGAGAATAGAATTAAGCAAAAAGAAGGAAGTATTAATGCAATGTTAGAAGAGTTAAATAGGAAAGCTAAGGAAGCAGAAGAGCTTAAATCTTTTTACAATAAGCAGTTAGAGCAAATTCAGCAAAAACAAGCTGACTTAGAAAAATTACAACGCAAAAGAGCAGAGCAGCTTGAGAAAATAGCTGGAATTTCTGCTTCGGAAGCAAAGAATCAATTGGTTGAAGCATTAAAAGATGAGGCTAAAACTAATGCCATGTCTTATATTAAAGAAATACAGGATGAGGCTAAATTAACTGCTAATAAAGAAGCTAAAAGAATTGTAATACAAACCATACAACGAGTAGCAGCAGAGCACGCCATAGAAAACTCTGTATCTGTATTTAATATTGAATCGGATGAGTTGAAAGGACGAATTATTGGAAGGGAAGGAAGAAATATTAGAGCCTTAGAAAATGCCACTGGAGTTGAAATTATTGTAGATGATACTCCTGAGGCAATTATATTATCTTGTTTTGATCCGGTTCGAAGGGAAATTGCTCGTTTGTCTTTACATCAATTAGTTTCTGATGGCAGAATACATCCTGCAAGAATTGAAGAGGTTGTTGAGAAAACTAAAAAACTTATTGAAGAAGAAATTGTTGAAACAGGAAAAAGAACATGTATTGATTTAGGAATACATGGATTGCACCCTGAACTTATTAGAATGGTAGGTAGAATGAAATACCGTTCTTCATACGGTCAAAATTTATTACAACACTCTAGAGAAGTAGCCAATTTATGTGCTATTATGGCTACAGAATTAGGGTTAAATGTAAAGTTAGCCAAAAGAGCGGGACTGTTGCATGATATAGGAAAGGTTCCTGATGATGAGCCTGAGTTGCCACATGCAATATTAGGTATGAAATTAGCTGAAAAATACAAAGAAAAACCAGAGGTTTGCAATGCTATTGGAGCACATCACGATGAGATTGAAATGAATACATTAATATCTCCGATCATTCAAGTTTGTGATGCTATTTCTGGCGCTCGTCCTGGTGCTAGAAGAGAAATGGCTGAGTCTTATATAAAAAGGTTACAGGATTTAGAAAATTTAGCTTCGGCATATAATGGTGTGCAAAAAGCATTTGCTATACAAGCGGGACGTGAATTGCGTGTGATGGTAGAGAGCGATAAAGTTTCGGATAAAGAGGCTGAAATGCTTTCTTTCAATATTGCGCAAAAAATTCAAGAGGAAATGACGTATCCGGGACAAGTAAAAGTTACCGTAATTCGTGAAACCAGATCGGTAAATATTGCTAAATAAATGATTGAATTAAGAGGTAAAAATATATTAATTACAGGAGGTTCCGGATTTATTGGGTCAAATTTATGTGACTCATTGGTTGAACAAAATAAGATAGTTTGTTTAGATAATCTTTCAACCGGAAATTTTAATAATATTAAGCACTTAATTTCACACCCTAATTTTACATTTAAACAGGAAGATATTAGAGATTTTGATGCATGTTTGCAGGCAACTCAAAATATTGATATTGTTTTTCATCAAGCAGCTTTAGGTTCGGTGAGTCGATCGGTAAAAGACCCACGTACCACGAATGAAGTTAATATTTCGGGTTTTTTAAATGTATTAGAAGCTTCAAAGCAACAATCGGTAGATCGGTTTATTTATGCTGCCAGTTCATCTACGTATGGAGATTCTCAAGATTTACCTAAAAGGGAAGATAAAATCGGAAAACCTCTTTCCCCTTATGCGGTTACAAAATATGTTAATGAGTTATATGCAGATGTTTATTTTAAACTGTATGGAATTAAAACCATTGGCCTGAGATATTTTAATGTTTTTGGAAAAAGACAAAGTCCAAATGGAGAGTATGCTGCAGCGATACCAAGATTTATCCACTCTTTACTTGAAGGTAAGTCACCCATTGTTTTTGGAAATGGGGAACAAAGTAGGGATTTTACATATATAAAAAATGTTATTCAAGCCAATCATTTAGCAGCGGTAACACAAAATACAAATGCTTTTAATCAAGTGTATAATATTGCATATGGAGAGAGCAATACACTTAATATTTTAATTTCCTTTTTAAAGGAATTAGTATCTGAAAAAAAGTCAAATGTACAACATATATCCGTGTCTTATGAACCCGAACGATTGGGAGATATAAAACATTCATTGGCTACTATTGATAAAGCTAAGATGTTGTTAGGATATCATCCTATGTATGACTTAAGAGAAGGACTAAGAGAAGCAATAGATTGGTATATAGAAAATTTATAAAATAATTTTTGACTGAATTTGTATAGTAAAAGCAATTAACAGTTTAATACTTATAAATTCGACAATATTTTATTTTACAATTATTACTTTTAAAACTGAGGAAGGATTTTGGTTGTTTTTAGAAGATAGTTTTATGTAATATATTCCATCATTCATAGTTTCTGGAACTTCTAATGTATTCATAATATAAACATTGTCTTGTATCGTTTTATACCCTACATTATTTTGCCATTCCACCGTGTATATTCCATGAGGAATGTTTTTAATGTACAGATTATTATTGGCAGGATTTGGATATGCCTCTAGGGTAGAAATAACTTTTTGAAGTGGAATATTTGTAACATTTGTTGAAGTGGATACTTTAAACTCATCAAAGTAAAATCCGTCAGAAGTTACAAAACCATCCGAAACTATTTTAAATCTAAATAATACTGTACTTCCAATGTAATCTATTAAATCAATTTCTTCGAATACCCAATCTTGAATTCCATCGTACACCGGATTTAAATAATCTTGATACACTGTTCCTTCTGAACTGTATTTTCCGCATAAGGGAGTCCAACTTAATCCTGAATTTTCGCTAATTTCAATTTGAGCATAGTCGTATCCTTTTTCAATGTCCCAAGTAGCATAAAATTTAAGTATGGCATTTGTTACTCCAGACAAATCAACCGCATTATTTATTGTAATACTATTTATTTGATTATCCAAATAGTTTGAATAGGGAGAATCGGTAATGGAGTAGTTGGCAGTATAATATTTTTCGTTTGTGGTGTTCCAAAAAGGCGCACTCCATTGAGTCATAGATTCAGCCGGGTCGTATAATATAGCATTAAATTGTTGGTATATTAATGTAATAGTATCGGTGTAAACGTACGTTCCGTTGTTTAATTGCCATAAGAATTTAATTTCTTCGCCAAATGTTGTGCTAGAGTAAAGATTAAATGATATTGAATCGCTTATTTGTTGCATTAAATTCATCCCGGTATATGTTTTAGCAGATCCAACACTTTGAATATTAGAAGAAATAGGGAGTATATTTAATGTAAAATTAGAGGGGGCAGCTAATCCCAAACAAGTTAAGTCATATGTTATATAGGAAGAAAGATTTTCAACATAGTTTGAATTATTAACATTTAATTTTGCGTAATGCAAGGTTAAATCCGCTACTGTTAAATTTGCCAAGATATTTTCTTTACATAACTCGATTATTTTAGAAGAAGGAGGCCAAAATCCTTCGGAAGCATTACCAACTTCTGGTGTCATTGCCAATACTTTGTTTTTTAAGGAATCTCCATACATCCAATCGTCTGAGGTTCCCGAAGCAGGGTAGAGGAGGGAAGAGATGATATTGTCATATCCGTTTTCTGAAACTAGTATTGGTGTAAATGATTCAAAATAGTTTTGGTCTGGAGTTGGTTTGTTATTGTCGTATCCAAATGGATATAATAATAAATCACTGTATGTATGGTAGTTAAGAGCGAACTGAAAGGTATGATTTTCTACAAAATATTTAATGGCTTGAGTTTCGGGTTCAGAAAAAGCAAATGATCCTCTGTAAATATCCGAATTTGTGCTGGAGGATGTACCTAAGCCCCCCCATTCATAAGCATAATTTCGGTTTAAATCAACGCCATACGTTCCATCACCATGATTTCTTCTGTTTTTTCTCCACATTCCTCCACCTCCAGGATTTGTAGTTTCATTATATATATATCCATCGGGATTAATCATAGGAACAAAATACATTTCAGTATTATCTACTAAATACTTTACATGAGAATTGCTTGTGTAATTTTCTAAGAGATAGTACATGTAAAAAATTAATTGAGAAAGTGAAGCAGGTTCTCGGGCATGATGAATTGACGTGTAAAGTACCTCCGGTTCTGTTTCATCCATAGTAGGATTGTCAGATATTTTTATCCAATATATTGGTCTTCCTTCATGTGAAGTAAAGGTATCAATAGGTAGTTTTGAGGTAATTAAATTAGGGTATTTGGTAGTCATATTATCTAAATGGCCCAAAAACTCAGCGTATGTAAAATATCCTCCCATACTTCCTAAGGTGAAGTCGGTAGGGGTTGTGTATTTATCGATTACACTCAAATTTGTGTTACATGTTAACGAAGCAATCTTTTTATGGATTAGTGTACTATCATAAAGGCTTTGCTGATAGAATTTAGTTATGTCTTCTATTAAAATTTTAAAGGGTATTTCTGCTTGTTTTAGCAATTGAATATCAAAATCTGATAATTCACAAACAATAGCATTTTTATCGGTATGGTAATGATCAATGGCTATTTCGTGTTCTCTTAATTTTTGTATTGAGCTTCCAATACTTACTCTATGATATTTTTCTTGGGCATTAAGGTTAGAAAGGATAATCCAGCCTATACAAAACAATATAGCACCTTTTATTTTTAATTTTTTATTCTTCATCTTCAGATATAAAATCTACCGGATTATTTTTTTCTTTTGATTTTTCGGGAGTATTTGGTATATAATTTTTATCAAATACTTTTGCATATAATGAGGTATTACTCAATACTTCTTTTGCCTTTAAAATATCAACATCATGTTGTAAAGCATTTTTAATCCTCCCTTTTTGGTAATAATACCTTGAAACAATTTCCTCTTCTAGAAGTTGTTTGATTTCTGTTTTGAATTTTACTAAATCGTTTGCTTTACATTGCTCTAATTCTTTTTTAAACTCATTAAGTTTTGAAGTTACGTCTTCGCAGTAACGATCGTTAACAATTGATTTTTGTAAATCAGATAATATTTTTTCACTTCTTGTTTCGTATTTAATGTTTCTAGATTTTGTAAATTCTATGAACTCTTGATATTCCTTTTCGCTTAAACTGAAAGCATTACTATCTATTGTTTCATGTTTTAATCGATATTGAGTTGCAAAATCAAAAATCACATTTTGGGTAATTAAACTTCCAGTTATGGTTCCAAAATCAGGTTTTTCTACAAAAATATCGGGAGAAATACCAGCACCATCTTTAACTAACCTACCATTTTTAGTTGTGAAATTTTTAATCAAACTATCCGCTATGATTATAGCCTTTCCAGACTCATCTTTATGAGAATAATCAATTTTTTGAATACATCTTCCACTAGGAATATAATATTTTGCTACAGTTACTTTTACTTTTGCATTATAAGATAAGTCAAAAGTTTGTTGCACCAAACCTTTTCCAAAAGATTTATCTCCAATAATTACAGCTCTATCTAAATCCTGCAGTGCACCGGAAACTATTTCAGAAGCTGAAGCCGAAGAATTATCTATAAGTACCACAATGGGCATTTCCTTATCTAAGGGTTCGTTTAGTGTTTTATGCGCTCGGTCCCATTCTTTAACTTTTCCTTTTGTTTCTACAACAGAAATTCCTTTATCTACAAATAAGTTTACAATATTAACAGCCTCTCTTAATAAACCTCCACCGTTTCCACGTAAGTCGAAAATCAGGTTTTTCATTCCGTTGTTTTCTTTTAAATCTTTAAAGGCATCTTTTACTTCTTTACTGGCGGTTTCTGTAAATGAATTTAGTTTTATATAACCGGTAGATTCGTTTAACATACCATAATAAGGTACATCTTTCACTTTTATTTCTTCTCGGATAACATCAATATTTAATGCTCCGGATATTCCGGGTCTTTCAATTTTTAGAGATATTTTTGTGTTTGGTTGACCTTTTAATATTTTACTCATATCCGAAACCGACTTATCTTTGGTTGACTTACCATCCACTTCAATAATTCTATCTCCAGCTCTTAAACCGGCTTTAGCTGAAGGTGATCCATCGTATGGCTCTGCTATAACTACGTAACTATCTATTTGTCTAATTAACGAGCCTATACCACCATATTGACCGGTAGTCATAAATCTATAATCTTCAATATCAGATTCAGCGATAAAATTAGTGTATGGGTCTAATGATTTTAGCATAGCATCTATGCCTTCTTTCATAAGTTCTCCCGGCTTTGTTTCGTCTACATAATAGTTGTTAATTTCTTTAAATAGGGTTGAGAATATATCTAAATTTTTAGAAATTTCGAAATAATTATCAGAATAAGAGCTAAATGTAAATGATAGAGCTAAAACACCAATAATCAACAATAATTTTTTGTATGAAGAAAGAATGATTTTTAAATATTTCATATATAATTTAAATTATGGAACAGGATCGTAACCGCTTCCGCCCCAAGGATGACATTTAATAATTCTTTTGAATGTTAACATAAAACCTTTTAGTACTCCGTGTTTTTTGAAAGCATCTATTCCATACTGGCTACATGTAGGAGAAAAACGACAACTGTTCATTAAAAACGGTGAAACCATTAATTGGTATATTTTAATAATAAATATAAATAAAAATCGAAACATTTAGGTTTTAATATTTTTTTGTACAACAAACTTTAACAATTCAATGGTCGACTTTTCAATAACATGATACGAATATATTGGTTTGACGGAATATACAATAGAAAAATTTATTTTTTTATCTAAACCGGCTAAAATATTTTTATTTTTTCTGTATACTTCTCTAATAATTCTTTTTATTTTATTTCGGTCAGTAGCTTTAGGGATGTTTTTTTTAGGGACTGATATTAAAATTTTATTAATATCTGCAGAGTTAAATGTATAGATAATTTTTACAGGTGCTAATTCAATATATGTTCCATACTTAAAAAGCTTCTTTATATCATAAACACTCGATAATCTTTCGTTTTTAAGGAATGTATTCAGGATACGAGATTTATTTTTTTACGTTGTTGGCTTTTCGAATATATTTTTCCAAGGCCATGGTCATAGAAGGAGTTTCTTGAGTTGGGGCAATAATATCTAATCGCAGATGATGGTCTTCTGCTTCTTTAGCCGTTGTTGTTCCAAATGTGGCTATTTTAGTGTTGTTTTGCTTAAAGTCAGGAAAATTTTTATATAGTGATTTAATCCCTTCCGGACTAAAAAAAACTAAGATGTCATAATTTACATCTGCTAAATCTGATAGATCGCTAGCAACAGTTTTATAGAGTACTGCTTTAGTAAAGTTGTATTTCCCTTCTTCTAAGGCACTAATCATGCCAGGCTGAACAACATCCGAGCATGGGAGAATGAATTTTTCTGATTTAAATTTCTCCATGGTTTCAATAAGATTTTTAAAATTTCCGTTTCCAAAAAAAATTTTTCGCTTTCGATACACGATGTATTTTTGAAGATACAAGGCTGTTGCTTCGTTAATACAAAAATACTTCATAGTTGAAGGTACGCTTATTCTAGCCTCTCCAACAATTCTAAAAAAATGATCAACACCATTTTTGCTGGTAAAAATAACCGCTGTGTAATCGGGAATATGAACTCTGTCTTTTCTGAAATCTTGAATTGGAATACCCTCCACTTTAATAAAAGGCCTAAAATCAATTTTTAAGTTAAATTCTTTAGCTAAATCTAAATATGGATTTTTATCGGTTTCAGGTTTTGGCTGAGAAACTAATATGCTACTAATTTTCAAGACTTTATGTTTTTAATTTGTAATCAAATATTTACTCAATATTAATATTGGCAAAAATTCGAACGTGCAAAGGTATAAAATTATATGAAAACTAGATGATGGATAATTTTTTTTAAAAAATAAATATAAACTACTTAGCATATAAACATACATGATAAAAAATAGCGCCATAGAAAAATATACATAAACATTAAACTCAATAAATAAATTTTTGAATTGAAAATAATAATAAATTATTCCTAAAAACACGCTAACAAAACTAAGAAGAAATAAAAAGTTGAAATAGTATTGTGTACTTACTTTTATGATAGATTTTATGTTTAATACATATCCAAATAACTTTAATGATATAAATTTAAATATGAAGAAAAATATTATATAAAAGTACAGTAATAATAACCCAAAGCTTAAGGTATATTCTAATATTTGATAAACAATACTATACGATACAATGCTAATAAATATTAAAATTATTAATGGCACTATAGAAAAAATAGACTTACTATACTCCATTTTTTTTATGTTATTGATAGAGATATAGTTTGCTATAATATTTTTAATATAATTAGGCTTATTAATTTTTAAAAGAATATTAAGTATAAAGAATAGTAGTAAAATAAGAATCAATATGTCAGAGTTTCTATGAGTAGGATAGAATTGAAGTTTTGCTTCATGCTTAGAAAATACAGAATTTTTAGAAATATCATGTATATTATAAAACTGATTATTGTAATATATATGCGTATGATCTTTCATATTATTAATTAGTATTAGTATAGAAAATTATTATACGGATATATTTTTCTGTGTAAATCACTTATTTCATTAAATAATAGTTCCTTAAATTCGTCAATATTATTTTTATTTATTGCTGAAATAAATACGGTTTTTTCAACATGATGTTGTGTCCAGTTTTCTTTAAATGATTGAAGGTCAAACACCCTGTCGCTTCCAGTATAGTCGAATTCGTCTTTGTTACTAATTTGAATATTATCAATTTTGTTAAATACCATGATAATAGGTTTGTTAAAGGCTCCAATTTCTTGCAGTGTTTTATTAACTGTGTGTATTTGATCTAAAAAATTTGGGTGAGAAATATCTACAACGTGTATTAATAAATCAGATTCTCTGGTTTCATCAAGAGTTGACTTAAATGACTCAACTAATTGATGCGGTAATTTTCGGATAAAACCAACCGTATCAGATAAAAGAAACGGTAAGTTTTTTAAGACAACTTTTCGAACAGTTGTGTCTAAGGTAGCAAATAGTTTATTTTCAGCAAAAACTTCCGATTTGGAGAGTAGATTTAAAATGGTTGACTTTCCAACATTTGTGTATCCAACTAAAGAAACTCGTACAAAGCTACCTCTGTTTTGACGTTGCGTGAACTTTTGTTTATCAATTTCGGCTAATTTTTGTTTTAATAGCGAAATTTTATCTCTTACGATCCTTCTGTCTGTTTCAATTTCAGTTTCTCCGGGACCTCTTAAGCCTATTCCTCCTTTTTGTCTTGATAAGTGAGTCCACATACCAACTAATCTGGGGTATAAATACTCATATTGAGCTAACTCAACTTGTGTTCTGGCATGTGCAGTTTGAGCTCTTTGTGCAAAAATATCCAGAATTAATGAAGTCCTATCTAAAACTTTCACGGAGAATGTTTTTTCTAAATTTCTCATTTGCGTTGGCGACAACTCATCATCAAATACTGCAAAATCTATTTCATGTTCTTTAATAAATAATGCTATCTCTTCTGCTTTTCCTTTGCCAATAAAGGTGCTAGAAATTGGATGGTTTAATTTTTGGGTGTATCTTTTGATGGTCTCAGCTCCAGCTGTATGTACTAAAAAAACAAGTTCATCTAAATATTCTTGAATCATTCTTTCGTTTTGTAAAGGAGTAATGAGTCCAATTACTACACATTTTTCAGCTTTGTTGAGTTCTTTTCTTTTTCGTTCAATCATTTTTTTGTAATCCTTTTACAAATTTTGATAAATCGATTAATTCCTCACTTGATAACATATGCTTATAGCTAGGCATAGATTTTCTTCCTTCAGAAATGATGGAGTAAATTTCATGCTCTAACAATATACTTTTTTTTAAATTTTTAGCACCTGAAATTTGAGCTGTTCCATCTATTCCATGGCATGTTGAACATAATTGCAGGAACTTAACTTTTGAATCATTTTTATTTTCAGCACGGCTTGAATGATTATTTGAACATGCTAAAATGAATGATGTAAAAAGTAAGAATAAATAATTATTCATGATTTAAAACCAACTACCAAAACTTTTTAAAAATGGCCAAGGAATACTCATGAAAATAATCACTAAACCTATTAAATAATAAACAAAAATGATTTTATGCTTTTTTATGTCTTCGTTTATTTTTTTGGATTTAGACCTTCCTATTGTGATGATTATTATAGCTATAAGCATCCCAATTAAATGCTCAACCGCAAAAAAACGAAACAATGGGTCTTTCATCGTACTGCCTATATCTTTTAAAAGTACTTTTGGACTTATGGAATAAAGAATGAGTCCAATAACCAATTGTAAATGAACTAATATCATTGAAAACAAACTTAATAAATGGTGTTTTTTTGCATAAGCGTCAGATTTTCTGTAACTTATGAAGGATACGGAAATTGTAATTATTAGGACTAATAATATCGGGTATCTTAAAAACGAGTGTAAATGGTGCAAACTAGTGTACATAAAAACAAAATTAATATATATTTTTAGCAAATTTAAGGTATATATATATATTTGTAGCAAAATAAAATCATGAAAAATATTTTTTTAAGTGTTATTTTTTTATTCGTTTCCCTTAATTTCTTGTTTTCTCAGTCAGAATCTGATGTTAAAAAGTTATTTACAGAGGCTACTACTTTTATTTATGAAGAGAATTATAAATCTGCTTTAGAGATTTTGTTTAAATTAAATGAGTGGGATCCACAAAACTCAAATATTCAGTTTCAAATAGGATATTGCTATTTACAACATCCGGTTAACACTAAAAAAGCGATAGAGTATTTGCAAAAAGCCTCCGCTAATATTACTAAAGAGTATAAAGAGGGAAGTTATTTAGAAAAGAAAGCTCCTATTGAAGTTTTTAAATATTTAGGAGATGCTTTTCATTACAATTATCAATTTGAAACGGCCATTATTAACTATGAAAGATTTTTAAACGAGCTGAGTGTAAATTCATTAGAACAAAGAGAAGAAATACAAAAATCTATTCAAACCAGTCGAAATGCCATGGAATTAAAAAAGTTTCCATTAAATATGCGCGTGACCAACTTAGGAGGAAAGATTAATTCTAAATACCCCGACTATAATCCATGCTTACCGGCTGACGAAAGTTTTATTGTTTTTACCTCCAAACGGGAAGGTAGTACCGGAGGTTTGTTTGAAGAAAATCAATCGTATTTTGAAGATATTTTTATTTCTTTTAGAAATAATGATAGTTGGACAGAACCTGTGGGTATAAGTACAGCTATTAATACAGACGGTCATGAATCTGCTCAAAATGTTTCGGCAGATGGCCAAACTTTGTTGATTTATAAATACGATTTTGAAGGCCAAGGAGATATTTATATTAGCAAACTTACCGGGAAGGAATGGTCTATTCCGGTTAAGTTAAAATCAGATATTAATTCCCCTTACTGGGAAGGTAATGCTACCATTAGTTCAGATGGACAATATTTATATTTTAGTTCTGATCGTCCCGGAGGTTTTGGCGGAAAAGATATATATTTTTGTAAAAAACTTCCCAATGGAGAATGGGCTCTAGCTCAAAATTGTGGTTCAGATATTAATACATCTGGAGACGAAGATTCCCCGTTTATACATCCCGATGGAAATACACTTTTTTTTAGTTCAAAGGGTTTAAAAACGATGGGTGGATATGATGTTTTTTTTACTGAAAAAATTGAAGATAAAAAATGGACACAACCTGAAAACATGGGATATCCAGTAAATACACCATTAGATGATATACACTTTAAACCAACTGCCGATGGTAAAAGAGCATATTATTCTTCTTTTAGATCGGATGGCTTTGGAGATTATGATGCCTATATGATTACTTTTCCTGAAATTCAAGAAATTCCTTTAACTGTATTTAAAGGGGTTGTGACAGATGAAAAAGGTATGGTTCCTGAAGATTTAATGATTACGGTTAGTGAGGCAGGAACAAATAGGTTGATAGGTAATTATATTCCAAATTCTCTTACTGGTAAATATATTATTATTTTAAATCCTGGTAGAGTATACAATATTGAATATTCTACAGATGAAGGAGTATTATATTCTGAGAAGTTTGATGTTCCTGAAGGATCTTCTTATAAAGAAGTTGATAGAGCTATTAACTTGCCACCATTAAAAATTAATAAAACGTCAAAGTTTTAATTTTTAGCTTTTAAATAATAGCTAGGTAATTTATTTTAAATTATTTAATAATTTCAATTTATATTCTTACTATTTATGTTGATAAAGTGTAAAGAAGTTAAGTATTACAATATTACTAATCAGTAAGGAAATTACCGTAATAAATATATAAGCCTAGTAACGCTTAACAATACCAAAAAACCTACTGTTTGATGTAATAGTCCCAACACAATAGGGACTGAAAAAATTATGGTAAAAATTCCTAAAATAATTTGAATTAATAATAGTACGGAATATTGATAAAACCACTTTTTGATTTGATTCGCATTACGTTGATTTTTTATTTTAAATATTAATAGAATTGACAACAATAGAATGGTATAAGCAAGCATTCTATGAACAAATTGAACCCCAATAACTGAATTTATGAGTATATTAAAATTAATGGGAAAAAGTATGGATGGGAACCATTCGTTTCCCATTTTAGGAAAGGTATTTAAGGTAAATCCTGCTTTTAGTCCTGCAACAAAAGCTCCCCATACAATTTGTGTTAGAATGAGTAAGGATAATATATAAACTATAATTTTTGCGTTTTTTGAAATAGATTCTCTGAATGAGGGAAATTTTATTTCAAGAATAACCCAATAAATATAAGCACAGGTTAAAAAGGCGTTAATAAGATGTGCTGCTAAGCGATAATGACTAACAGCTGGCTCATTAACCAGCCCACTTTTTACCATATACCACCCTAAAAAACCTTGAAATGCTCCAAGTAACAGAATAATAATGAGTCTTTTATGTAGATTTAAGGAAATTTTTTTTTGTATGGTAAAAACTACATACGGAATTAAAAAAACCAATCCAATTAATCTTCCCAACATTCTATGAATATATTCCCACCAAAAGATGGACTTAAAATCTTCTACCGAAAAATCTGCGTTAATATATTTAAACTCGGGGGTTTGTTTATATTTTTTAAATAGATTATCCCATTCATCCGAAGTAAACGATAATTTAGCTTCCGAAAACAGATCCCATTCTACAATTGACAAGCCTGAATGGGTTAGTCTGGTAATTCCCCCTACGAACACCATCATAAAAATTAATATTATTCCCGACTGTAGCCAATAAATAATATATTTTGGGGCTGAAATCATTACAACATTATATGTTTATTTAAAAATTATAATCAGGATAATTTTCATTAAATTCATTTTCCTTAAAAACAACATTTATTTGCATATTAGAATATTCATAACTTTCATAAAATCCTTTATCATCTTCTATATAGAGTTTTAAAGGCAATAGGGTAGATTTATCTATCCAAATTTTTATTTTTTTTGCATACGCTGAGGGAATTAATAGCTTTTCCCCTTCATATAAAGCTTCTTCGTAATCATCAATGACTGATAGGTTATTTTCAATAATGATGTATGGAGAAATTAAAAATTTATCGGAAATACTAAATATGGTTTCATTTTTTTTAACGGTATATACTAGATACTGAAAATCTTTTTTCATAAAGGTGATTTTGTGACAATTTCTTCCATTTACTACCTCATCTTCTTCTTTAGCAATAACATCGTCAGGGTTAATATTTTCTGTAAATTTATCCATTATTTTTCCGATAAACCGAACTCCAGAACGAGTTAAATTGTGATGAGATTCCTTATGCATAGTATTACTGAATGGACTAAATGTTACATTAACCCATGGAAACCCGTTGGTGTTAATTAATGCAAGATTCCCTCTTTCTCCTTCGCAATAAAGTACTTCCAAGCCAACCTTAGGTTTTAGTTGTTTCATATATGTTTTATAGCTTGGATAATACATCAATTTTGTGGTACTTTCAGAAGTCTTAGTTTTTCCGTATACCCTTTCTTGGATCTTAAGGTTGTATTTCATGGTTTTTACCTCGAAGCATTTTTTGATGCTATCCTCTAATATTTTTTTAGCTTGCTCGTCAATATTAATTGAGTTAATAGGCATTAATTGAAAGAATATACTGCATAATACCATGAGCATTATATATCTTTTCTTTTGATTTAAGAATATATATATGGGTTTATGAAGTTCCTTGTCAGAAACAAATGATTTTAGCATTTGGGATTATTTATGGCTAAAAATAGCAAAAAAATAGATTACAATAAACTTTAGTTTAAATTTGCAAATTATTTTTTTTTTGAAGCAATTTTTTTTACATATTAAATCTAATAAGTTTATTTCGAATACATTTACCCTTATTTCGGGTAATTTTATTGCTCAAATTATACCGTTTTTATTTGCTCCAGTAATAACTCGTTTATACACTCCTGAGGATTTTGCTGTATTAGGAATTATCACTAGCATGATTACTATCTTGGTAGTGCTTGCTAATGGTAGATACGAAATGGCTATTATGCTCCCTAAAATGGAAAGAAAATCGGTGGAGCTAACCCATGCAGGATTTATAATTGCATTTATTTTAATGTTGATTACATTGTTAGGAATTCATGTATTTAAAAATTTTATCGGAGATTTTTTAAAACTAAATAAAGCCAGCGAGATAAATTTAGTGTATACTGTACCATTATTTATTTTTGCTATGGGATTGTATAATCCATTAAATTATTGGATGATACGTATTAAAAAGTTCACCTTAATTTCTGTGGGGAAAGTAGTACAATTTGCCTCTTTGGTTTTTTTTGTTTTACTTCTAGGGTACTATGATGCTTCAAATGGGTTGGTAATAGGTTATTTAATTTCTTGGATATTTTTTGTGTTATTTACTGTTTATCAGTGTTATAGGCAAAATTATTTTACCTATTCTATCAATATACAAAGAGTTTGGCAAACAGCTAAAAAATACAAAGATTTTCCATTATTTAATTCTCTTTCTGCTTTATTAGTTGTGGTGGCTCAGACTATGGCAGTTTTTTTTATACAGCGCAATTTTTTAAAAGAAGACACCGGTTATTATTCACAGTTAAGGCAGTATGTTTTAGCCCCCATTTCATTAATTTCAATTGCTATTTCACAAGCATTTATGCAGGATATTGGATTAAAAATTAGACAAAAAGTTTCGGTAATTTCTTTTGTGAAAAAATTATTTATTTATTCATTAATGATAGGGTTTGTAATTATAGTATTAGTACAGTTTATTGCTCCTGAATTATTTCGAATTGTTTTTGGAAATGAGTGGAGGACTTCCGGTGTTTTTCTCCAAATATTAATATTTTCATATATTATACAAACCATTATTACTCCATTCGGGAATATTATTCATTTACTTAATAAAACAAAACATACTCTTATTTTTCCTTTGATATATGTATCAAGTTTGTTGGTTTATTTTTGGTTTTCTCCAAAAGATATTTACAAATTTTTGATAGGGTTAACCATTATTGAATGTGCGGTGTATTTGTTGTATTTTTTATTGAGTTATTATTTATTAAAAAAGTTTGAAAAAAAAATAACTCATCATGCGTGAGTGTAATCTAATATCTATTGTTATTCCTGCCTATAATGAGCAAGAGAATGTGCCAATACTTGCGGGTATGCTTGTTGATTTATTAAATAGGACAAACGATTATGAAGTAATATTTGTAAATGATGGAAGTACCGATAATACCTTAGAGGTATTAAAGCATTTATCTACCCAACATAAGCAATTACTTTATATTAGTTTATCCAAAAATTTTGGTCATCAATTAGCTCTAAAAGCTGGTATTGATCATGCTCGGGGAAATGCTATTATTATGATGGATGCCGACTTACAACACCCCGTAGAAATAATACCTCAAATGATTGAGTTATGGAAAAAAGGTGTAGATGTAGTTTATACACAAAGAAAATCAGACAATAAAGAAAGTTTTATAAAACGAAGGACTTCTAAGCTTTTTTATTGGATGATGCATAAGTTATCAGATGTTCCTATTGAGTCGGGCACTGCTGATTTTAGACTCATAGATAAAAACGTAGCGCAGTATATTCATAAAAATAACGAGTCCTTTTTGTTTTTACGAGGATATATTCCCTGGTTAGGTTTTTCTCAGCAAAAAATTGAATATATTCCTAATCAGCGAGCAAGTGGAAATACAAAATATACTTTTTCAAAAATGCTTTCTTTTGCCATAAATGGCATTACCGGTTTTAGTATTAAACCTTTACGATTTGCTACCGTGTTGGGTTTAGTAATATCTTTTTTGGCATTTGTATATTCAATATATGCAGTGTATACTTATTTTATGAACGATCGGGTAATTTCGGGTTGGACATCGCTATTGCTTAGCGTATTATTTATAGGAGGTATGCAGTTGATTATTTTAGGAATCATAGGAGAGTATATTGGTAAAATGTATATTCAAACAAAAAATAGGCCTGTTTATATTATTGATGAGCACAATTTATCTAAAAACGATGTTTGAAATTTACATCTATGCAAGATAAACAAAGTGATAAAATGTTCTTTTACGAATCCTTTGCTACCCAATTTGATTCAGCTATGAATATGTATGACACTCAAAAAAGAGTGGATGTGTTTTTTAATGAGATTTTAAAAGGGCATGATTTAAAAAATAAAAATGTGTTGGATGCCGGTTGTGGTACAGGTTGGTTTAGCAAAGCAGCGGTTGAAAGGGGAGGAGAGGTAACTTCTTTGGATGTAGGAGAAAAATTATTACAGCAAGTTGCTCAAAAATGTCAAACCAATAGGGTTATTGGCTCGGTCTTAGATTTACCTTTCGAAGAAAACGTGTTTGATTTCGTTATTTCCAGTGAGGTTATAGAACATACCCCAAATCCCAAAAAAGCTATTGAGGAAATGTATCGAGTGTTAAAGCCTGGTGGTACTTTAGTATTATCAACTCCTAATATATTTTGGTATTGGACTTTATGGGTGGCTAATATATTAAAAATAAGGCCCTATCAGGGCTTAGAAAATTGGAGTTCTTATTTTAAATTAAAGCGAACGGTTCACCGTTTAGGGTTTAAAGATATTAAAATGTCCGGAGTACATTTATTACCTTTTGTGCATCCAATAACGTATCCGGTAAATAATTTTTTTCATAGGTTTAATAAAGTTTTGGCTCCTTTTATGGTTAATTTGGTGGTTGAGGCAAAAAAATAATATGTCATTTAAGTTTATCAAGTTTTCTTTATTAATCATCATATTATTGTGTTTTGTAACTGTATTTATTTATGGGTTAAATAAATGTATAGACTTTACCGATGAAGGTTTTTATAATCTTGGTTCAAGTGGTTTCCAGGAGTTAAATGGAAATTTTTATAAAACATACTTTTTACTCATCAATAAAATAATTCCATTTAGGATTTCGTATGTCTCATCTAGAATTGCTGAAAGTTTATTTTATTTTGTATCTACTCTTATGCTGTTTTTTTCAGTATTCACTTTCTCAAATCACACTTTAAATTATGTTATTAATAAGTACACACTTATTAATTCATGCATCATATTTATTATTTTACACTTCACTACATATGCTTATACTCCTAAAAGTCTTTCTTACAATACATTAACATCAAATTTTTCTATGCTAAGTTTGTCTTTTATGTTACTATTCTTAGTCTACCATAAATACGTACTTGCAATTGTTAGTGGGGCATTTACTTATTTCATATTGTATTCTAAATTTTCTTCCTTTTTTTCATTAATATTTGTGAACTCGATTTTAATTATTCTAGCTTCTAAATCAGCAAGAAGTATACTTTTTTTTTATGTAGGAATAGTTCTTTCAGCTCTAGTGTTGCACATTTTTGTTTACCCCATTAATCAATTAATAGTTGATATTTTAACGACTATTTCGGCTGTTCAAAATATTCAATACGGTTATTCGATTACAGAACATTTAGATAAAGTTTATGAGTTAATTCATGTATTGTTTTTAATTTCTATCCCTTTACTGTTTAATGTTATATTGTTACAACTAGTTGATAAAATTAAATCAAAATACAGTTGGCTTATCGGAATCCTGTTTTTAGTAATAAATTTTAAATTAATTCATACATGGTATTCTCGAGATATAACTATTCACCTACTATTGAGTTTTATGTCTTTTTTTATTTTCATTATAAAAAATAATAATAAAAAATATTATAAAGCCTACTTATTTATCTTCATTGTAATGTTTTATCCTTTTTTTATCGCAGCAGGAACAAATACCTCGTGGTTATATAATGCTCGATTTAGTTTAATTATATTTAATATTCCGTTGCTATTTTTAATGCTAAACGAAGAAATTTTAAAACAAAAAAGTTTACATTTTATATTGCTGTTGTATATTGGATTTAATATGTATGATTTTTACCAAGGCTTTGTAATAAAACCTTATAGGTCAGCTCCTTTATATGTTCAAAATTATTCACTCAATTTTTTGCCAAATGCATCCAGCATATATACCGATTCTTCTCAATACGAATTCTTAAAATCGATTCAATACGATTTATTGAACTCGAATTATAAAAATGAAAAAATGGTTGGCTTTCAAAGAAAATCCGGATACATTTTCCTTTTAGGGGCAACATCTCCCAATTCTGTTTTTTGGAGTTGGGAATATGAATCACCGCAGGTAAATCCTTTATCATTATCAAATTCTGATCTTTTAAATTGTTATTGGATAGTAGATGATTCAATTCCAGGTGTTTATAAACAGTATCTTGAAGAAAGATATAATAGTCCTTTCGATTCATTGTATACACGTGTTAACTCATACCCTCATCCTTCAGAAAATAAAGCGGTACTTTTATACAAACCGGTTAATTTTGATAAACAGAACCATTCACTTAAATAATAGCAGATTTATAATTAGATAGATGTTAAACAAACTAAAAAAATCAAATTATTTAAAAAATTCGTTGATTCTAATTATTGGAACTGGCTTATCTCAACTAATTCCAGTTTTACTTCAACCCATTTTAAGGAGGTTATACACAGATGAACAATTTGGAGTTTACGCTCAATTTTATAGCATAGTTTCTATATTAAGTATCATTTCGAATTTTCGCTTGTCAAATGGCATACTCATACCTAAGGAAGACCAAGAATCTTTAGCACTATTGTTAGGATCTATCATATTAAATATCATTACTTCATTCCTTTTATTAATTATTTTATCCTTTTTTGGAGATAGTATTAGTGCATTATTCAGTCTTAATGACTCTTTAAGTTTTTATTTTTGGCTTATACCTATCAGTGTTTTTTTAGTTTCAACCAATTTAGCTTTAAATCAATGGCTGATTAGAAAGAAAAAATTTGTTGGAATTTCAGTAAATAAAGGAGTTCGAAGATTTTCTGAGGGTTTAGCTCAAATAACTCTTTCAAAATCCTTTACACATGGAGGATTATTGTTGGGAAATATAATGGGAGATATCGCCCATTTTTTTATTTCTTATTTTCAATTTAAAAAATCTGATGCTTCCTTCAAGAGTATTCAAAAAACACACATTCAACAAGCGATTAAAAATCAAATGGATTTTCCAAAATATTCCTTATTACCATCATTATTGGATACCATAACCTTGCAACTTCCGGTTTTTTTCATTTCAGCATTTTACTCAAAAGCTATGATTGGGCAGTATGATGCCAGTTGTCAAATTTTGGCCTTACCATTAGCATTAATTTCTACTTCAGTTTCTCAAGTGTTTTATCAACAATTAGTAGAATATTTGCAACAACAAAAACCCATAATACCACTTATTATTAAAAATATCTTTTTTTTAAGTACGTTAAGTGTATTAGGTGTGTTTGTGTTTTATTTTTTTGGGATGAATATTATTACATTCCTTTTTGGAAACTCATGGTTATTAGCAGGGAAAATATCCTCAATTTTAGTTTTTTCATATGCGATAAGATTTGTTATTTCCCCTTTATCGGTCGTATTTATGGCATTTAAAAAACTTAAAGTAAGTGCCTTGTGGCAGTTTTTTTATTTTAGTATGATAAGTATGTTGTATTTATTTAAAAATCAATCCTTTGAGAAGTTTATTTTATATTTTGTTATTTTGGACATAAGTTCTTATGTAATATACGGTTTTTTAATATTTAATACTTCAATTAAGAAAAATAAAGAAATATTAAATACAATCAACTAGTATTTAATTTTTAATTTAGCAACCTGTATTTTAATTATATGTGTGGAATTAGTGGAATAATTAATTTTTCAAATCAAGCGGTATCTGAATATGAAATTAAATTCATAACCAATTTAATTGCACACAGAGGCCCTGATGGAGAAGGTTTTTATTATGGTGAAAATTTCGCACTTGGACACAGAAGACTAGCTATTTTAGATTTATCCGAAGACGGAAAACAACCTATGATTTTTGCTGATTCTGGCAATGTTATAGTATATAATGGAGAAATTTACAATTATCTTGAAATTAAAGATGAACTTACAAAAAAGGGTTTTACATTTAATACAAAAACAGATACGGAAGTAATTTTAGCGGCTTATGAGCACTGGGGTAAAGATTGTGTCCAAAAATTTAACGGAATGTGGAGTTTTAGTATTTTTGATAAAAAAAGAAATATTTTATTTTGCAGTAGAGATAGATTTGGCGTAAAGCCATTTTACTATACTGTTATGAACCAAAAATTTATTTTCGGTTCTGAAATTAAACAATTACTACATTTTTTTGAAAAAGTATATTGCAATCAAAATATATTATTGGAATATTTGATTACTGGAGTTGAGGAATTTTCTAATGAAACTTTTTTTAAAAACATTTTTAAACTGGAGCAAGGTTGTAATATGGTATATGACTTAAATAATCATACATACAAAACGGAAAAGTATTATCAAATTAATACGGATTTTTCATATAAAAATGTAAATGAACAAGAAGCCGTTTCATTATATAAAGAAAGATTGATGAGTGCTGTTCGTTTAAGAATGCGAAGTGATGTTGAAGTAGGCACTTGTTTAAGCGGTGGTTTAGATAGCTCTTCTATTGTTGCGTTAGCTTCTAATATTTTAAAGGAAAACACCGAAAGAAAAATGAAAGTAATACATGCAAAAGCTAATGATAATACAATAGATGAAAGTAATTATGCTAAAATTGTTTCAAAACATACCAACACCGATTTTATTGAAATAACTCCATCGTACGAGGAATTTACCAGAGAAATTCATCAAATTATAAAAACACAAGAAGAACCTTTTGGAAGTCCCTCTATTGTTATGCAGTATTTTGTGTTTAAGAAGGCTAAACAATCAAATTGCATTGTAATGCTGGATGGACAAGGTGGAGATGAAACACTGCTTGGTTATGAAAGATATTACCCTGCCTATTTGAAAAGTTTAAATGGAATTAGTAAGTTTTTAGCCTTTTTAAACTCTAGTAAAAACTCAAAATTGTCAACTTTTGATGTGTTAAAATACTACTATTATTTTACCAACTATTCTATACGATTAAGAATTCTTAAAAAGAAACACGCCTATTTAAAAACTGAAATTTTAAATTCGTTTACTTCAGATGTTTTAAAAAACATTTCTAACAATTATTTAAATGTACTTGAACTGCAAAAAATGGAGATTACTAAAACTCAGCTTCCTCATTTATTAAAGTATGAAGACAAAAACTCTATGATTCATTCTGTTGAATCGCGGTTACCATTTTTAGATTATCAATGTTTAGAATGTGCATTATCTTTACCCGATAAATACAAAATAAAAAATGGTTGGACTAAATATATTTTAAGAAAATCAGTAGCTGATATATTGCCTGATTCAGTGGTGTGGAGAAAAAATAAGTTAGGTTTTAATGCTCCTGAGAAAGAATGGTTGACAAAAATGAACCATGAAATGATTGAAAACATACAAAAATCAATGGTTTTAAAAAAGATTATAAATTTTAATCAATTTTCGTATGAAAAGTTAGATTTAAGAACAAAATGGAGGTTATTTAACATTGCCAAATGGGAGGAAATATATGATGTAGAATATTAATAAGATTAACGTGAAAAATGAGCTTTTTGTAAATATTAAACAAACATTTAAAAATCACACTATTATAATACTATATAGCTTTGTGTTAGTTTTATTGCTGTATGGTGTATTTTCTTTTTCTGAATTTAAACATTTTAATAAATTATTGTTTTTAGTAATTCCATTATATGTATTTTACTTTACAATATTTCGATATACTAAAAACTATTCATTTAATTTGCCTTTAAATCAGTTTTTTAATCAAAGCCGAATCAACTCAATTACATTCGTATTGTTGGGATTTACCATATTTTTTATTTTGTATCATCTTTATTTATTAGGAGGCATTCCGCCTATTAAGGCTTACTACTTAAACAGTGTTGAAGGTGTAGCAGAAGTTAGAAGAAAAATTACCAGTGATAGCCCTTCTATTATTAATTATATTTCTAGTTTTTTACTTAAAGCCATTATTCCATTTTTTATTTTACTGTTATATAAAAATTCAGAAAAAAAGGTTTGGTACTATATGTTTTTTTTACTAGGAATAATTTATGCATTTAGTTTAATGCAAAAAAGTTATATACTGTTTGTTTTAGTTCCTGCATTCATACATAGCCTGCTTCATAAAAAATTTTTATTTGCTTTTAAATATGTTGCGTGCATAATTTGTTTTGTATTTGCCCTTTCAATTATTGCTAATCCGGATATAAAAAACGAAATAAAAACCAACGAAGTAAAAAATGAAAATATAAGCGAGCAAGAAACAATCAATAGCGATCATGGAATTTTCAGAATATATTTAGGGTTAATACATCGCATTTCATTAGTTCCCGGAGAAATGGTTTCTGAATGGTTTGATGTGATTCCCAATAAAAAACCATTTTTGTATGGAAATGGCTACAGATTATGGGCAAAAATTACAGGCAATACATTTACTGAGTACTCTACCGAATTATATCCAGTATTAAGACCTCATTTTGCTCAACAAGGATTAGTGGGCACGGTAAATACCGCTAGCTTTATGTATGATTATGCGAATTTTGGCAGATTAGGATTGGTTATATCTGCATTCATGTTGTCAGTGTTTTTTGTTTTTATAGAAATTCTTTTTAAAAATGATATAACATTAAAGCTAAGCTTAAACTTATTTCCGGTTTTTATTCTTAGTTCAACAGCAATAACAACCTTATTATTTTCGGGTGGTTGGTCTTTACTTATGATTATGTATTTTATTTATAAAAAAACGCTGAGTACACAATTAATATAAATGTCTCATATATTTAAAATAGCTCATTTAACCAGTGCACATAAAGATAATGATGTACGCATTTTTCATAAACAATGCATTAGCTTAGCCGAAAATGGCCATCAGGTAAGTTTGGTGGTACCAAATACACGTAATCGACAAGAAAATGGCGTACAAATTGTTTCGTTTAATTATAAAAGTAGCTCTCGATTTACAAGAATGTGGCATTTGGTAAATGGAGTATATAAAAAAGCATTGGAGTTAAATGCAGATATGTATCATATACACGATCCTGAACTACTTAGAATTGCATTAAAATTAAAAAGAAAAGGAAAAAAGGTAATATACGATGCACATGAAGATTTGCCTAGGCAAGTTATGTCAAAGCATTACATTCCTTTATTTTTAAGAAAAATCGTCAGTTTTTTGGTTGAACATTACGAAAATTATATTGCTGGTAAATTAGATGGTGTAATTACGGCAACCCCTTATATTGAAAAGAGATTTTTAATGATTAACCAAAACACAATAGCTGTAAATAATTTTCCTATTTTACATGAATTAATTCTAGAAGAAAAATACCCTCATAAATCTGAAAATATTATTTGTTATGTAGGTGGTATGACAAAAATTCGAGGTGCAGTAGAAATGATTAAGGCTATAGAATCGTTAAATATAAAGCTGTTAATAGCAGGAAGTTTTTTAGAGCCATATTTAAAAGACGAATTAATGAAACTAAATGGTTGGAATAAAATAGAAGAACTTGGTTTTGTTAATAGAAATGCAGTACGTGAAGTGTATAGTAAATCAAAACTAGGCTTGGTTGTTTTGCATCCCACAACAAATTATTTAGATTCTTTACCAGTTAAAATGTTTGAATACATGGCATCCGGTTTGCCGGTAGTAGCATCTAACTTCCCTTTATGGAAAGAAATTATTGAAAAAAATAATTGTGGTATTTGTGTTGATCCTTTAAATGTTAAACAAATATCAAACGCCATCCAATATATATTGGATAATCCAGAACATGCAAAGGTTATGGGTGAAAATGGCAAAAAAGCGGTATTAGAAAAATATAATTGGGATATTGAAAAACAAAAGTTGTTCAGTTTTTATAATACTATTATTTTAAAGTCATAGAATCCTAATATTTTGAAAACGCTAATCTCTGTTGTTATCCCTTGTAGAAACGAAGTAAATTATATAGAGGCATGTGTTTTATCCGTATTGCAAAATAAAACGGAAGAAATACAAGTTGAAGTAATGGTATGTGATGGGATGAGTGATGATGGAACTACCCAAAAAGTAAAAGAGCTTTCAACAGTATACCCTGAAATTATTTACTTGCCTAATAAACAATTGTTTACACCTCAAGCTTTAAATTTGGGGATTAATCATGCTAAAGGAGACTATATATGTATTTTTGGTGCACATGCATTAATGGATAAACATTATTTGTCTAAATCTGTAACAATTTTTGATCAAGATAGCTCTTTGGGGTGTGTAGGGGGGATTATTAAAAACAGTTATGAAAATTCTGTATCTAAATCTATAGGGTTAGCTATGGAATCAAAATTTGGAGTAGGAAACGCCTATTTTAGAACTGGAAATTTTGAAGGGTATGTAGATACTGTTGCCTTTGGAGTTTATAAAAAAGAGGTTTTTAATAAAGTTGGCCTATTTGATGAAGAGTTAATCAGAAATCAGGATGATGAGTTTAATTATCGTCTTAAAAAAAGTGGGTATACTATTTTTTTAATGAATCAAATCATTGGAACGTATTTTGTGAGGGGTTCATTTAAAAAATTATATCGTCAATATTTCCAATATGGATACTGGAAGGTGTATGTAAATAAAAAACATAAGAGTATTACTACATTAAGGCAAGTCGTTCCTTTTTTGTTTGTAATTTACTTATTTGCTTTATGTATTAATATGGTTTTAGATGTAATTCCAAAAATGCTTTTTCTTATTCCTTTGATAGCATATATAAGCTTATTGTTATATCAAACGTTTAAAAATTCGAAGGGGTTATCAGATTTGAAAAATATTTTTTTAGCGTGGATCATCATTCA
>CAZEIM010000021.1:16487-23581 GCA_964512145.1 uncultured Flavobacteriales bacterium | reverse complement strand
ATAAATTTTTTGATTATTATTTGATAAATTGTAATTTTTCTAAAAAATTTATTTCTTCCAGTAGATGAGTTTTTTTAATAGAAATATTAAAAATGTAAGTTTTTATCTACTCATTTTACTAACCATTTCCTTCCCACTTTTTCCAAAGTTGGTGAATATGAGTGTTTTTTTATTAAGTTTTTTAAGTTTAATTCAGTGGGCACAAAAAAATAACCCTAGAAATAATACGGAGCTAAATAAAAATAATATTTCTCTGTATTTGCCTTTTCTTTTTTTTTATGCAACGCTCATTTTTGGACTCTTATATACCCAAACAACCCGTGCTATATTACCAGCTTTAGAAGTAAAACTTTCCTTTTTACTAATCCCGTTTATTTTTTTGAGATTAAAATGTAGTCAAAAGCAAGTACATAGCCTTTTATCTTACTTTGTATATGCATTGGCTTCTTCTGTTCTGTTTTATACCGGATATGCTACATTTCAATATGTAACCGAGGCAAATCAAGTTGCGTTAAGAACAGAGCCTTTAGGGATATTATACTTTAACTCCTCTTATTATTCATGGATTTTACATCCCAGTTATCTTTCTATGTATTACTGTTTTGGAGTAATTTTATTGCTCGATAAAATCTATCAAAAACAACATGTTTTTTTAAATTGTATTTCACTATTAGTACTAGTATGTGGCATATATTTTTGTAATTCATTGTTGGGTAATTTTGCTTTATTAGTTGTGATGGCGTTGTTTATTTATAAAGTATGTTCTGAATATGTGAAAAAAATCATTCAATGGACTTTCCTTGCCTTTATATTGAGTGTTATGGTATTAACTGTGTTTAATTTTAATACTCTAAAAAACTTTTATCATCAATATTACCAATCAATTCCCAAGCATACCAAAGAGAGTATTCCTGCCCGGGTGTTGGTTTGGCATGAGTCGATTAAATTAATACGCGATTCTCCTTTTCTAGGGTATGGGACCGGAGATGTTCATACTACTTTACAACAATTGTATGAAAAAGATGCCTTAAAAGGTGTATATGAAGGGCATTTAAATCCTCACAATCAGTTTTTACAAACTTGGCTTGCTACCGGTATTTTAGGATTATTTAGTCTACTTTATCTTTTCTATTATTTATATCGTTTCAGTTATAAAGCCAAAGACTGGGTATTTAGTATGTTTATAATCCTTTTTTTATTAAACAATATGGTCGAGTCTATGTTGGAAAGACAAGCCGGAGTGATATTTTTTGTATTTTTTTCATGCTTACATATATATACACATTCTATTGACGATAAAGAATTATATAAACACAAAATAGGATAATTTACATAAACTCCTTTATTTTTGTATAATAAATAAATGTATGCTTCCATTTTCACCTCCTAGAATTGATCAAAAGATAATTGATGAAGTAGTTAATACCTTACAATCCGGATGGATTACTACCGGACCCAAAACCAAATTATTTGAACAGCAATACAATACTTATTGTAATACCCAGCGTACTCTTTGTTTAAATTCGGCTACAGCTGGTATGGAGTTAGTGTTGCGTTGGTTTGGGGTAGGAGAGGGGGATGAGGTTATTATTCCTGCATATACGTATTCTGCAACAGCTAATGTAGTTGTGCATTGTGGAGCAATACCGGTAATGGTAGATATACAAGATGATTTTAACATTTCGGTTCAAGAAATTATAAAACATATTACCCCAAAAACTAAAGTAATTATTCCGGTTGATATTGCAGGTTTTCCTTGCGACTATGAAGAAATTATGCGTCATATTCAATCGGCTCACGTAAAATCCTTATTTACCCCATCTACTCCTGAGCAGGAAAAGCTTGGAAGAATATTGCTTATGGCCGATGCGGCTCACTCAACCGGAGCAAGGTATAAAGGAAAAATGGCTTCCACATGGGCTGATTTTTCAGTCTATTCTTTTCATGCAGTAAAAAATTTAACCACGGCCGAAGGGGGCGCTATTTGTATTCATTTACCGGAAACATTTAATGCAGATGAGGTGTATCAATATTTAAATATTTTATCCTTACATGGTCAAAATAAAGATGCCTTGGCTAAAACAAAAACAGGTGGTTGGAAGTACGATATTATACATGCGGGATATAAATGCAATATGACGGATATAGCAGCCTCTATTGGCTTGGTTGAATTAGCTCGATACGATTCAGAAACGTTGCCTAGGCGTAAAAAAATAATGGATATGTATCAATCCTTTTTTAGTGCATATACTTGGGCAAAATTACCGGTATATGAAACGGAGGATAAAACATCTTCCTATCACTTATATATGTTAAGGATATTAAATATTACAGAAGAGCAAAGAAATCAAATTATTGATGAAATATTTTTACAAGGGGTATCCGTAAATGTTCATTTTCAACCATTACCTTTATTGTCGTATTATAAAAAATTGGGATATAATATACAAGAATTTCCTAATGCCTACAAGCAATATTCGTGTGAAATAACTTTGCCAGTGTATTTTAATTTAACTGATGAGCAAGTTAAGCAAGTATGTGTAGCGGTGAAAGTTTCGGTAGAGAAAGTATTAAAATAATTATCTGTAAAGATTTATTTCCTTACTTATTATTTTTTCTCATAAACCGCAAATAGTTTATCGTCTGATTCTTTTGTAGGGTACTCAAATTTTTTTTGTAAATAATCTAAATTTTCTAATTCAGCAAAAGGAGGAGCTCCTTCAAATTTTGCCGACCAGTGATCCCAAAATACTAATCCATTTTTACGCTCTTTTAATTTATGAATACTGTAAATATTCACATGTTTTAATGTGTCAAATATATCTAAGTTAAAAGATAAGGCAACATAAGGATGAGCCGAGGCAATAGTATAATCCGTAAAATGGGGATAATTTTTTTGTATAAATGGTTTTAGTTCCCTTTCAACAATCAAATTATCTGAATTTTCAAACATTTTTTTATTCCATACAATGCCTTGTCTTCGATAGGTGAATGGATAAATAATCACTAAAAAAACAATAGTTGCCTGAATAAAATATACCCAAGCATTCTTCTTAATTTTTTTGTACAGAAATTGTAAAGGTTCTAGGGCTATTAAACTTAATAAAGGCAATACGCAAATCATAACTCTTGCTAAACCCATAGAGTCAAAAATTCCTAAGGCCCAAAATGAAGTATGAGCCATAAAAAATACAAGAAACGTAAAGGGAACTAAAATATAATATACACAGGAATGTATATGCTTTTTTAAGGATTTCAATGTATTAAATGTTAAGACTATCATACCTAAACCAAAAAGTAGAATTAGTGGACGTTCGGTACAATACATTAATCGATGTACAAAATCGAGCCATTGTCCTTGTCCGTATTTACTATGTAAGGAAACATAGGGAATTTCAGTAAATGTCCAAAAAAAAGATTTACCGGAAAAAACACCTATAATTCCATATACCAAATGCCCAATGCTTAACCATATAGAATATTTTATTTTCTTAATTATGATAAGAGCCACAATGAAAATGGGTATGATAAACAAACCTTCGGAACGAATAAAAGGTAAAAACGAAATCAATACTAAACTAATTATGTGTTTTTCTTTCAAAAAAAGGTATATGGAGCATATTAAGATAAAAGCAAACAGATACTCAGTTAACCCTGAGAATATCAAGGCAAAATAAATGGGTGAAAAAAATAAAAATATATGAGATAACCAAGGATTTTTTATTTTTTTAAGCTCAGCAATTTTACACGTTACTATTGATGTACTTACTGCCAATAAAATATTTAAATACACCATTCCTTTAAATCCAAATTGGCAAAAAGGAGCGGCAATAAAAACAAATAATGGCTTAGCCCAATGGTGTAAAAAATTTTGAGGATGTTTATAAGCGTATTTAGCAAACAAATAATGCATAATACTGTCCCCAGAATCTCCTGTATAATAAGGGAAAACATTGGCTATAAAAATAAGTACAATAAATAATATGCCCGGAACAATGTATTTCATGCGCCTATTGTATTAAAAAATCTATAACATCAATATTATCGGCATAATCGTTAAGTTTAGGTTTTTGTGAAGTACCGAATGGCTGATACTTATGCCCTACGATACACTGTAATTGATTTTTTTCTATGATTATATTAGGTTCTTGTTCTTTATAATATTCAATATTTAAAACACTAATAGGGGAATGTAATGATTCGCTTGGCCTAAGAGTGCATACTCCTAGATCTAAAATCTTTTCTTGATTCAATAAATAAATCGTTTGATAATATTTATAGTTGTTAAAATATTTTTTATGGTCAAGCAATCCTGCATATTTTTGAAATGCTTCATAAAGATTGTCTAAATTATAGTTTTCAGGTAAATAAAGTTTAGAAATGTTTCTGCATCCTAATCCAAAATATAAAAAAATATCATCGGCTAAATGATTTAATTCTTCTTTATCTTCATTTCCATCTAAAATGGCAATTGAAGTTCTGTTTTTTCTAATAATACTTGGCTTCTCTTTAAAATAATATTCAAAATATCGCGAAGTATTATCGCTTCCGGTGGCAATAATTTTAGAGGTACGGGATATTTTATCTACATATTCTATTAAATTTTTATACTCTGGGTCAATTTCAACCAGTAATTTTAAAATATATGGAATCAATACTTTATCTTTTTCAGAAAGCTTAATACTCATTTTTTGATGGGTGATTAAACAACATAATACATCATGAAATCCAACCATTGGGATATTACCGGCTAAAATAAGCCCAATGGTTTCGCTTGAAATTTTTGATAAGTCATACTTATTAAGCCAATCTGTAAGATTGTTTTCGGACAGTACATCTCCCCAATATTTTAACGCGTGAATTATAAATTTTTTGGTAAACCAAGGATTATTTTGAGTTGTTTCTAAAACGATAGATTCAAATTCTTCATTTTTAGTAGACATACTATTTAAAATGAAGCGAATTTTTTCACCAAGTATAGAAAATACTTTTATTTTTTGTTCTTTTTGCATAAACAATTTTATAAAAAAAAGGTTATTGTATAACTTTGCAACAATAACAAAAAACAAGTACAATGGCAATAATGATTACTGATGAATGCATTAACTGTGGGGCATGCGAACCTGAATGTCCAAATAATGCAATTTATGAGGCAGGAGCTGAATGGAAATTAGCGGATGGTACTTCTTTAAAAGGATTGGTTACTACTACGTTAGGCAGCACACTAGATGCAAATGATAAACAAGCCCCGGTTAGTACTGAAGTATATTATATAGTTACGGATAAATGTACCGAGTGCGTAGGATTTCATGATGAACCTCAATGTGCTGCTGTTTGTCCGGTTGATTGTTGTGTGGATGATCCTAATTACAGAGAGTCAAAAGAAGAATTGTTAGCTAGAAAAAACTTTTTACATCTATAACATTAATATATTATTTTCGTTATAGAAACGATGAGGTTTTTATGGATCATTTTTTTATTCGTTTTATGTAGGTATTCATATACTCAAAACCTATTATACAAAGACAGTTTAATATTATTAAGAACAAAATCATTAAAAGCTATTACTGATGACTCTGTAAATTGGTATAATGCTCAGTTTTCTAAAAAATTAAAAAATTGTTTAGAAAATAAATCTAGATTTAATGATGTTTGGGATAGTCTTCCGTATGTTTCACACCTTACAAACACATCAAAAAACGTTCATGTTTTTTCATGGAATATTTTAAATAATAGTATACCTCAATATTATGCTGTAATTGCAGTTTTACAAAAAAAAGATATTATTACATTAGAACTTACGGATCAGAAAAAGGCATTTACTACTTCATATATGGTTAAAGAAGTTAGTCCAAAGGATTGGCTTGGAGCAATATATTATGATTTAATTGAAGTAAAGCATAAAAAGGATTTTTACTACGTTTTATTGGGTTTTAATGTACAAGATGCGCTTGTTAATCAAAAAATAATTGATGTTATGCAATTTAAACATGGTAAATGGATTTTTGGAAAAAAAATATTTGAAATGCCCAATAAAAAAATGCAAAGTAGAATTGTTTTTCAATACGGTAAGCAAGTAAGTATGTCTGTAAAATACCACGAAAAGAGAAAGCAAATTATTTTTGATCATTTAAGCCCTGAAGAGAATTCTAAAACTGGATATTATACATTTTATGGACCTGATTTTACGTATGATGCTTTTGAATTAACCCAAGAAAAAAAATGGAAATACATACCCAATGTAGAGATTTTTGGAGATGTAAATAAGCCGTATAACCAAAAAATAGACAATAAAGAAAAACCATTATATACTCCCAAAGGTAAATAATATATTATGCTATAATTTGAGAAAAATTCTTTTTTTTTCGCACAAAAAAATAATACATAACCGAAAAAGGAGTTCTTTTAATGGTTGTACCTTTTTTTCTTTTACACCACATTGTGGGTATTTTTTTGTAAAAAGATAAGTGAGCTTTAATAACATATAAGAAAGCCATCGGTTTTTTTTGGTACAGAAATAAGATCCCTGCTAGTCCGTCCAAACATAGCCTTATAGGTAAAATATACAAAATTTGTAAAAAAGGTAAGTTTTTTATAAGCATGAATAAATTATTTCTGAAATTTAAATACACTTTTTGGGGAGATTCATAGGGGAGTGTACCCCCTCCAACGTGGTATACGGTACTTTTATTGGTATACCAACAGGAGTATCCGGCTTTTTGTATTCTCCAACAAAGATCAATTTCTTCCATATGTGCAAAAAAAATAGAATCAAAACCATCTACTTCATCAAATATTTTTTTTCTAATTAACATGCACGCGCCTGAAGTCCAAAAAACAGGTAAATCCGTATTATATTGATCTTTATCTTCTTCAATCACGTTTAAAATTCGGCCTCTGCAATATGGATACCCCAAATAATCTAAAAATCCTCCTGCTGCACCTGCATGTTCAAAATAATTTTTGTTATGATAGGATTTAATTTTAGGTTGAACACAAGCAATGTTCGAATTATTTTTTAAAATCTCTATTAGAGGTAGTAGCCAGTTAGGAGTAACTTCTACATCTGAATTAAGCAATACAATATATTCATT
>CAZEIM010000021.1:9857-16441 GCA_964512145.1 uncultured Flavobacteriales bacterium | reverse complement strand
AGCCTTGCGCAAAGCCGAAATTTTTTTTTAAGGATATAGTTTGAACATCTTTAGTTTGATTTAAAAAATCTAAAGATTGGTCTGTTGAAGCATTATCAATAACTACTATGTTTGCTTGGTTTTTGCTGTACTCAATAACCAAGGGTAGGAATTTTTTTAAAAAATGCAAACCATTGTAATTTAATATTACTACGGCACATGGATGATTTAAACGTTCCGATGTAATATTTTCACCCATCATGTATTGAAGAATATTCATTCTTTTATAATTTTTATAAAAGAATGAATATGGTATAAATATCTATTGTGCGTTTTCTGGTTGAGGTATTAAGGCTTTACGGGATAATTTCATTTTTCCAGTTTTTACATCCTTACCAATAATTTTAACTTTTACAGCATCTCCTTCTTTTAGCACTCCGTCTAAAGTTTCTAAACGTTTCCAGTCTACTTCAGAAATATGAAGTAAGGCCTCTTTTCCAGGTAATATTTCTACAAATGCACCAAATGCAACTATTGATTTAACAATACCATCGTATATTTCACCTACCTCAGGTTTGGTTACAATACCTTTTATTCGTTTTAATGCTGCATCAATACTTTCTTTATTAGGTCCGCTAACATCTACGGTAGCGTGTTGATCTTTTTCTTCTACAACTACAACTGTTCCTGTAGTTTTTTGAATATCTTGTATTGTTTTACCTCCTGGGCCAATTAACGCTCCAATTACATCTTTGTCAATTTTTATTTGTTCAATTCTAGGTACATGAGGTTTTAAATCAGCATTTGGAGTGGCTATTGTTTTTTCCATTTCAGAAAGAATGTGTAATCGTCCTTCTTTTGCTTGCAATAATGCTTGTTTTAATACATTATAAGGTAATCCGTCAACTTTAATATCCATTTGGCAGGCAGTAATTCCATCTTTAGTTCCCGTTACTTTAAAGTCCATATCTCCTAAATGATCTTCATCCCCAAGAATATCAGATAATATAGCAAATTTTTCTTTGTGATCGGTAATGAGTCCCATAGCAATTCCTGCCACTGGTTTTTTAATTGGAACACCAGCATCCATAAGAGCTAAGGTTCCTGCGCAAACAGTTGCCATTGAAGAAGATCCATTAGATTCTAGAATATCCGATACGATACGAATAGTGTAGGGATAATTTGCTGGCACTACCGGTTTAAGAGCTCTAAGAGCTAAATTGCCATGTCCAACTTCTCTTCTTCCTGTTCCTCTCATGGGTTTTGCTTCCCCGGTTGAAAATGGAGGGAAATTATAATGTAAAATAAATTTTTCTGTTCCCGTAATAAGAGCTCCATCAATAGATTGTTCGTCAAGTTTTGTTCCTAAGGTTACGGTTGTTAATGATTGTGTTTCACCGCGAGTAAAAATAGCAGAACCATGTGGTGTTGGTAAATATCCAATTTCTGACCATATAGGTCGTATTTGTTGTAAATTTCTTCCGTCTAATCTAGATCCTTTTTCAAGAACAACATTTCTTACCGCTTCTTTTTCTACAGCATGAAAATATTGATTAATTAAAAAGCTTTGTGATTTTTCTTCTTCGCTAAGCGTTGTTAATAATTCTTCTTTTACTTTTTTAAATGCTTCGGATCTTTCTTTTTTATTTGGATTTGCCTGACTAGCGATATGGTAGCATTTTTCATAACAAAATTGTTGAATTTTATTTTTTAGTTCATCATTTCTCTCCTCGTGATTATATTCTCTGTATATACCATTTTTACCAACTTTTTTTGCTAGTTCAATTTGAGCTTGGCATTGTTTTTTTATAGCCTCATGAGCATACTGTAATGCTTCTAACATCTCATCTTCACTAACTTCATTCATTTCGCCCTCTACCATTACAATATTTTTTTCTGTAGCGGCTACCATAACATCTAATGTAGCTAAAGCTATTTCTGATAAAGTAGGGTTAACTTTTAATTGACCATTAATTTTTGCTACTCTTACTTCTGATACTGGATTTGGAAAAGGTATATCCGATACTGCTATAGCAGCAGATGCTGCTAAACAAGCTAATGAATCCGGCATAATTTCTTTTTCAGCTGAAATTAAGGATACTAATACTTGTGTTTCAGCATGATAGTCGTCCGGAAATAAAGGTCTTAGAGCTCTATCAATTAATCGAGAAATTAATATTTCGTAATCGGATGGTTTAGATTCTCTTTTAAAAAACCCACCTGGAAATTTACCGGTGGCTGAAAATTTCTCTCTATAATCTACTGTTAAAGGTAAAAAATCAACACCAGGAGCAGCGTCTTTATTAGAAACTACCGTTGCTAATAAGTAAGTATTACCTGTTCTAACTACAACAGCTCCATCTGCTTGTGTAGCTAATTTTCCTGTTTCAATATAAATTTTTTGTCCTTCTAGTTCGAATTCGTGTATCGTTGCGTTTTGTGCCATAATTCTGATTGATTTTAAATTAAAAACCCCCGACTTGCGGGGGTTTTTGAAACTTGTTTATTTTCGTAAATTGAGTTTTTCTACAATTTCTCTGTATCTGCTTATATCCTTATTTTTAAGGTAGTTTAATAGACTTCGTCTTTTACCTACTAATTTAATAAGAGACTGTTGGGTAACAAAATCTTTTTTATTTTTCTTTAAATGCTCCGTTAAGTGAGATATTCTATTAGAAAATAAGGCTATTTGCACTTCAGATGTTCCTGTGTTTTTCACGGATTTTCCGTGTTCTTTAATAATTTGCTTTTTTTCTTCTTTATCTAAATACATTGTTGTAATAATAAATATGATGCGAAAATAAGTAAAAAAAAGTAGAATAGAAATTAATTTTTAAAAAAAACAAGGAATTGTGCTATTTTTTGTTTTAATTCTGTTCGCTTAACAATGGCATCTAAAAAACCATGTTCTAATACAAACTCTGAGGTTTGAAATCCTTCTGGCAAGTCTTTTCCTATAGTTTCCTTTACGACTCTTGGACCCGCAAATCCAATTAGAGCTTTTGGCTCAGCGATGTTTAAATCACCTAACATAGCAAATGATGCTGTAACTCCACCGGTTGTTGGATCAGTTAATAAAGAAATGTAGGGTATTTTTGCTTTACTTAATAAAGTAAGTTTTGCCGATGTTTTAGCCATTTGCATTAATGAAAAAGCTGCTTCCATCATTCGTGCACCGCCCGACTTTGAAATAATTAAAAATGGAGTTTTATATTTTATACAATAATCGATCGCTCGAGATATTTTTTCGCCCATTACTGAACCCATTGAACCTCCAATAAAATCGAAATCCATACATGCGATCATTAATTTATGACCATCTACCAATCCATGTGCAGTTCTAATGGCATCTTTTAGATTAGTTTTATGGTAGGCATCTTTTAATCGATCTTTGTATTTTTTGGTGTCTTCAAAATGTAAGGGATCATCGGAAGTTATTTGAGGGTTTAATTCTTTATATTTTCCGTTATCAAATAAAAGTTGAAAATACTCTTCTGAACCAACTCTTTCATGGTATCCGCAGTGACTACAAACCCATGCATTCATAGCATGCTCTTCGGCAGTAACTAAATGCTTACATTCTGAACAATTATACCATAAACCTTCGGGGGTTTCTCTTTTTTGTTCTGTTGGGGTTAATATCCCTTCACGAAGTCTTTTCCACCAACCACTCATATATTAAGCAATGGTTATTTGTTTGTCTAAATAAACATCTTGTATGGCATTTAATATTGCAACACCTTCTTTCATAGGGCGTTGAAATGCTTTTCTTCCGGAAATTAATCCTGCACCGCCTGCTCTTTTATTTATTATGGCTGTTTCTACAGCTTCAGCTAAATCAGACGATCCGCTAGAAGCACCTCCTGAGTTTATTAAACCCGCTCTTCCCATATAGCAATTAGCTACTTGATATCGGCATAAATCAATGGGATGATCACTAGATAGCGTATCATATACCTTTTTATGTGTTTTACCAAAATTTATCGCATTGTAACCACCATTGCAATCTGGTAGTTTTTGTTTTATAATATCAGCCTGAATTGTTACACCTAAATGATTAGCCTGAGCGGTTATATCAGATGCCGTATGATAATCTTTTCCTTCCTTTTTAAAACCATTGTTTCTTAAATAACACCATAAAATGGTTGCCATACCTAATTCATGGGCATATTCAAAAGCTTCTGCCACTTCTATTATTTGTCTTGAGGATTCTTCAGATCCGAAATATATGGTAGCACCTATTGCCGTTGCACCTAAGTTCCAAGCTTCTTTTACAGAACCAAAAAGAATTTGATCGTATTTGTTTGGATAGGTTAATAATTCGTTGTGGTTTATTTTTACAATGAAAGGAATTCTGTGAGCATATTTTCTAGAACATGAGGCCAATACACCAAATGTTGATGCAACAGCGTTACATCCACCTTCTACAGCTAGTTTAACTATGTTTTCAGGATCAAAATATATGGGATTGGGCGCAAAAGATGCACCGGCAGAATGTTCTATCCCTTGATCTACCGGAAGTATGGACATATATCCGGTATTAGCTAATTTTCCGGTTGAATAAATTTGTTGTAAACTTTTTAATACTTGTGGTGTTCTATTGGTTTGTAAAAAAACTCTTTCTACAAAATCTGGTCCTGGTAAATGTAAACTTTCTTTTGGAATGGTATTACAGGTATGGTTTAGCAGGTTTTCTGCTTTATTCCCTAATAATTCGTGTGTTTTTGATACTACAGTACTCATTATTTTTTTGTTTCAAAAATACGTTTTTTATGTTTATATGATATCATTTTTATTAAATCAACTTCATTTCCCTTTTTTTGAGGCATTATAATAATTCATGGCCTCTGGTAAATAAGCTTCTATATCTTTAATTCTTGTATCATGGTGTGGATGTGTACTTAAAAATTCAGGCATAGAACCTCCTCCTGTTTTTGACATTCTCTTCCAAAAATCTATAGCAGATGCTGGATTATATCCAGCCATAGCCATAAAAATTAATCCAAGTTTGTCTGCTTCGCTTTCGTGCAATCTAGAATATTTTAATATTCCTAAGGCAGAAGTTACTCCATAACTCATTAAAAATATATTTTGAGTTTCTTTGGGTTTATCTTGTAAAGCTACGGCTAATCCTATTCCTCCCATAGCCAATGCTAATTGTTGACTCATGCGTTCATTTCCATGCCGAGCAATGGCATGAGCAATTTCATGTCCCATTACAACAGCAAGGCCATCTTCGGTTTGGGTAACAGGTAACAATCCTGTGTATACAACAACTTTTCCACCAGGCATACACCAAGCGTTTACAATATTGTCTTGTACAACATTGAATTCCCATTTGTATCCGGCAATTCTTTTACTTAATCCTTCATTATTCATGTATTTTACTACGGCCGATTGAATATTTTGACCGACTTTTTTTACCAGCTGAGTGTTTACATCATTACCCGCTAATACTCTGTTTTGAGATAAAAATTGATTGTAATTGGTTAAACTCATACTCATTAAAGTACTTTCTGGTAGCATATGCAATTGCCTTCTGCCAGTAACAGGAACTTTTGCACAGGATAAAAGAAAAAACAACACAAACAATACTTTTAATACATCATTCTTCATGGTTAATCTATTTTAATTCCATCATTTGTTTTTACAACAAATGATTTTAGATTATACATTTTGTTTAAATTATCTCTCATTTTTTCTGCTTCTTGAATACTATTAAAATTTCCTACTAAATAAGCATATAAATTTCGTTTGTCTTTTGAGATCATTAAAGGATATTGTTGAGCAATAATTATAAAATTGTCTAATTCATCTAAGGGGATATATTCTGAGTAAGAGCCTATCTGTACTGAATAGGTAATTTCTAAATTATTAACTGAAGTGTTGTTCGTTGTTTTTTGATCATTATTTGGATTAACGTAAGTATTGTCTTTTAATAAATAAGCAGCCTCCGCTAATGTTATTTTTTTTCCATTATTGTAAGCCGTAACAAAAGCATCTTTTATTCCAACATCTACCATTAAATCTTTATTCATGAGGGCTTGTTCATATTGAGTAAAAGTTCCGGTAGTATATTTTACTAATCCAGTGGTTGATTTTTCTGCATATAAAGGCTGAATACTTTTAAATTGAGTGGCTTTGGGAGTTCCCTTGTATGCGCCTACTTGAACTGTATATTTTATATCCGGAATATTATTCCAATATTCGGTAATTGAAAAATCTAACAAATTATCATCAGCTTCTATTGTTTTTTCTACATTTTGAGGCTCATTTTTAGCTATAGATAATGCTTGTTTTGTATCTATTTTTTCTCCGTCTTTATAACTTACTATAAATGCATCGGTATATCCTAAATTTCTTATTTTGTCTCTAGCATCTACGGCTTTTTCAAAATCTTTAAAATTACCTGCTAAATACCTCGTTAATCCATTTTCTAATTTTTCTCCATTAATGGGTGCAAATCCTTTAAATAAATCTTGTGGAATGTTATTTCTGTATACTCCTACTTGAATTTTATATATTATCCCATCAGGATATTCTATATCAACAGGAATGGGGTTTTCAGTATTATAAGCTGATGATTCAGTGGTTTTTAATACTAT
>CAZEIM010000021.1:0-9847 GCA_964512145.1 uncultured Flavobacteriales bacterium | reverse complement strand
AACTCGGAATTATTATTTAAGGTGTTTTTAGAAGTGTCTGTATTTCTTGCGATATTAGTAGAGTCTTTACTATCAGAGACTTTTACATTTGTGGATATGGAGTCATTATTTATATTAATATTTTCTGTAATTAAAGTTTCCGTGTTCGTTATAACTTTTGTAGAATCCGAAATGCTATCCGATAGATTTATGGGCTGAATTTTTGAAATATTTTTAGCAACAATGTTTTCGATTGGTTCTTTTAATCCTGCCATAAATAAATTTTTTGAAGAATCTTTTTGAAGAAGAATTGTAGCATTTTTTAGTGCAATTTGTTCAGATTGTGAAAGAATATTTTCAGATAATTTTTGTAATGAATCTGATTGTTCATTTAATTTTTGAGCTTGTAACAATATAACTTCTGCTTGCTTAATTTTTTTCTCTTTTTCCGGGTCATCATCGCTTACATTTAAATATTCTTTAGCCTGTTGTTCTGTTTTTTCAGCTTCTTGTTTAAGACTTATCGACTGTTCACGATGGTTTTTGTATGTTAGCATTAAGTCTTTATATTGGATGTGTTGTTCATAAAATGTCTTAAAATCGGGATTGTTTTGTAAAGAAGTTCTTTCTTCGTCATTTAAGTTTTTGGTGGTTAAAGGAAAGTTATCTTCTAAGGTGGATTGTAGTAATATTTCACTTAGTTGTTGCATTTCTGAATTTAGAATTTGAGTTTTATAGGATTCTAAAATTTGCATTTCATTCGTGTTGTTAATAAGTGATTTTTTATAATAATCAAGCGTTTCTTGCATTTGATTTTTATCATTTTTATCAGATAGAGTAGGGAGGATGTTTTCTTTTTCAGCTATTTTTGCTTGTACTAACTCTATTTCATCTTGTTGATTAGATAATATTTTTTCGTAGGCTTCATAGTTTGTAATTCCATCAGCATAAAATCTTTGATTGTTTTTTTGATGATATGCTTCAAAAATATTTTTAATAGATTGATATGTTTTTTGTAATTCTTTTACAGAGTCTAACTCAAATTCCAAGGCCTTTTTTTGTTGCTCTAGAGGAGCGAGATTTTTTTTCTTTTTTTCTTGAGCTATTTTAGTGTTTATTTCGTTTATATTAGCTTCGATACGCTCAATTTTTTGTTGTAACATCGAATCCTGCTTTGCTAAAATATTCACTTGCTCTAAATTGATATCTGAATATTTATCTCTTAATTCAGTCAATAAATTTGTACTGGATATTTTATCATTTGCTTTTGAATTTATATTTTCTTGTCTTTTTTGATCTCTTAATTCTGAAATCATTTTTCGGTTGTTTTCAGTAATTTGTTGTGCCTCCTGCTGATTTAAATATTGAATATATTCTTTTTGCTTATTTTCTTTTGATTTTTGTAAGGCTTTCATTAAATCTAACTTAATATCATTAGAAGATAAATTAGCTTCCATTGAATTTGGATCTTTCATTTTATCTTGAAGCGATGTTATATGTTGTTGGATAGTTTCTAATTCCTTATCGTTTACATTTTTTAGGTATTCAATCCGTTCTTTTTCCGATAAGGTGTCGTTCGCTTCGGAGGTATATTTATAAGGTTTTAGAATATTCGCTAATTTTGGGTCAATATTTTTTATTTCAGACACATAGGTTGCTTCTTCGATATAATATGTAGACTGATTTTTTAATATAGTTTCTCCATTTACGATCACTTGTTCTGTTTTTTCTACCGTAATAGTTGCCTTATCTTGCTCATTCATTAATTTAGAAGACAAGTCATTTTTTAATCCAATAAGCTCTTTGTTTTGAATAATTAATTGTTCTTTATTCACATCATTATCCGGTAAATTATTTATTTTTTGCTCGTTTTGAAATATGTTTTCATCAATTTTTTCTATCCACTGTTCATATACGTCCATTTTTTGTTTAGCCTTTGTAGTATTATCTATGTTTACAGAGGATTCTATGTTCGCAATAATATTTTCGTAATAAGGAATGTAGGCAGAATCTTTTACTTGAATTTGCTTGTTATACTCATTATAGGTTAACTGTTGTATGGTATCATTAGTATTTACATTGGTATTATTAGTTTCAATATTGGTTGAAGCCTCATTTAAACGGGCATTCGCTAACTTGTTTTGTTCTTCAATATTTTGTTGTTGAGATGTTAAATTTTCTTTTTTATTTATTTCTTGGGTTAGTTGTTGCTCTGTTTGTTGTAACTCTTCATTTAAAGCATTTTTCTGGTTTTCTAAAGCAGGTTTATCTTTTTTCTTGGCTTTTGTTAAGTTTTCGTTTACAATTTTTATTTCTTCTTCAAGGGCTTTTTTTTCATCGGAAAGCGAGATAATATTTTTTTCAACGGAAGATAATTCTTGTTCTATTTTTTGTAGATCATCTGTATACAGATTTTCTAATACATTGCTGTTTACGTTATTAGCGGATTGTTTTTGTTTAATTTTATCTAAACTACTCTTATCATTTACTGAAACATTTTGAGCAATCGTTTTTAATTCTTCAGCATCTTTTTGCAGTTGTTCAATTTTTTCTTCTAATTTCTTTTTTAATTCAAGATCGCTTGTGTTTGTTAAAACATTCATTTTTTCTTTAAGCATCATGGCTTGTCTTAATTTTTCCTCAGCTTCTTGATTGGCCCACTTAATAGTTTCTGTATCTTCATCACTAAATGTAATTTCTTTTGGTCCGGATGAATACGAAAGTGAATTTTCAATCATTGAAATCATTTCCGACTCATTCACTTCTAGCTTTTCTTTTTGCTCGAGCAATAAGGCTTTCATTTCGTCACTTGTAATAGGATTTGGTTTTTCAAAATCGTTGATAATTTTAAGTGTTTCTTCGTTACCCAGTAAATCAAGATTAATATTTTGTTCTAAATATGCCAATTGGTCTAATTTAGGTAATACTATTACGCCTGAATGGATTGATTTGGAGTTTTGTGCATCAATTAAAAATGTGTATTTTCCACCATTTGTTAATGGTAGGATATAATTTCCAGATGAGTCAGTTGTTATTTCAGTTACAGTTTGGTCAGTTACAGTATTTTTTATGGTTATTTTAGCATTTTTCCCATAAGCTGATGCAAAAGTTCCCTTTAACAGAGTGGATTGAACCGGAATTCTGGTAAGTTTAACTTTATATACATGGGTTTTTCCGGCTGGAGCTTCACGCGTTGAGGAGAATACTGCATTTTGCTCTAATGAATCTACTAAAAATAAAAAATCATCCCCTGGAGAACTAATAGCAAAATCCAAATTTATTGGGGTGCTCCATTTTCCGGTATTTGTGTCTAGTTCTGATTTAAAAATATCGTATCCCCCCATACTAGTATGCCCTTTAGATGCAAAATACAAGGATCGACCATTTGGGTGCATCATTGGAAAATCCTCATCATATTTAGTGTTTATTACAACCCCTACATTTATAGGATTAGAAAAATTTCCAGATTCATCTTTATTAATGCTAAAAATATCTTTATTATTTCCATTTTCTCCATAACTTGAAAAGTAAAGAGTTTTAATACCCGGATAACTGTACATTACTGTTGAGTGATTATTTTCCTTATCTTTTTTACTAATAAATTCCTGAGGTACTTTTAATATTTTTCCTTTTGTCCCAGCTAATGAATAGCCTTTATAGGCATCTTCAATACTTAATAGTTTTTTTTCAGACACTACCATATCCGTTATATTATTCAATAATTTTTTCCCTTGTTCACACATTTCAATTTCACGTTCTACCGGAATTTTTCCTCTTTTTTTACCTGTTTGCTGATATTTTTTATAATATGCAATAGCATCGGAAAACCGGTATTGAAGATGATATGCTTTACCTAAGTAATAATTTAAATCGGGAAATTCATTTCCCGATTTTTTTAATGCTGTTTCTAGAAAAAACAAGGCGTTTTTTTTGTCGTTTTCAACAAATAATTTACATGCACCAATTTTATATAAATATTCTGGTTGGTTTTGAAAATTACTAGATAATTGAGTATATAAAGGAAGGGCTTCAGAATATTTTTCTGCCTCAAATAAATCATCTGCCTTTTTTTTAATATCACTTTCGCTTAATTGTTGAGAAAATGAATTAAGTTGAATAGATAAAAGAAAGAGCAGTACGGCACTTTGAAAAATAATATGTTGTACTCTTTTCTGTTTCATAATTCTTTAGTCATCGTTTTCTTCGTTAATACTTTCTTGACTTTCTTTAAATTTTCGAATAAAATCAGTTCGTTTTTTAGGACTAGATAATTGAAAAGTATAGGTTTTACCTTTTCCATATTTTACTTTTCTTTTATCAGATTTAACATCTTTAACTATATTATTAAACTCTGCTTGAGAGGATAATACATACATAATATCTCTGTTATAATTAAAAAAATACCAATTGGTATTATCTATTTCTAAATTCATGAATAACATATCACCGGTACGCTTTTTAACAATTTCAATTTGTCCTTCTACGTATTTATTTATCTGATCTTTACCTATACTTCCAATGCCAATTTTTCCTATTGATTTAAATGATCGGGTATTTTGATCCCAATACATGGTAATATGATTTATAAATAATGTTTTATTTAAAGAGTCGGGAAATTTTTTAAACTCACCGTATAAGTTTAATTGAGATATAAGTTTATCAGCATTCTCTTTTCCAACATATTCCTGTAAGCCTCTTTCAAATACTGTTCTATCAAATGTTACCCCATCGAGTGATGGGTTTTTTTCCATTTGTTTAGATATATAACCTAGTGCATTATTATCAAATACAAAGTCAAATAATAGCATAGCATCCACTATGGTACTATCATTTGAATTTAGGTATGTTACATTTCCAACCGAATTTATTTTAACAATACCTAAGTCAACGCCTAAATCTACTTTTCCTTCTACATACATATCGCAAGTACTAGTATTTAAGCTCACATAATTACCCGGTAGTGAAATTTCGTTTATTTTAGCTATGTTTGAGATTTTGTAATAAGAAGTAGGTTTATCATAATATATAAAACCATCGGCATGTACCATTTCAATATCTGAATATTTTTTAGCAGGACCAACAAACCTAGGATAAATATGCGCTGAGTCATTTTTAATCATGATACTTGCAGCAGTTGGATTTTTTTCTTCGTTTCGCAATATTTTTTCGATGGGAATATATAAATCGTTGGGATCAATTTCTCCTTTAAATCTAAACCATCCTCTAGGGATTTTTTCGCAACTATGTGTTAATCGGCTGTTGCCATCGAATGTTAAATTTTTTTGACTTGCGAATAAAAGAACATCCCCCTTATATTCAAACTGTGGACTAAGGGTAAAATTATCCGATGTACTTACCGTGCCAATGCCGGTTGTTTGTCGCTCGGCATCTACTTTAATGTCTGCAAAATAGATTGATTGTGATTTTTTGTTTTCATCTAGATAATCATAATACCCTGATCCTTTATACGCATATCTTCCTTCAATATTTAATGTAGCGTTATAAATTTTATGAAATTTTTCGGTACTATTAGCTAATATTTGAGCATTTAAAAGGGTTTGTATTTTAGCATCAGGTAAAATGGTTACTTTTTCAGAATCGGGATATACTAAGGCATCTGCAACGTTTATATATTTTACTTTTTTAGCATATACAATATGGTTTTTAATATCGTAACGTGCTGCAGCAGAGTAAAATCTTAAGGAGTCTTGATTTGGATGAGTAGATATAAATTCAGATCCTTCTAATTCTACACCTTGCATTTCATCTTTAACTTTTGTTGTGGCTGATAATTCAATATCCTCACTTTCCATATACCAAGTAAACTTATCCATAAAGGCGATATATTTATTTATAGGAAATTCAACAAAACTCCCTCCTCCATTCGCTAAAAAATCTCCTTTTCTGGCTTTAAAATCGATATGGGCTTTTACATTGTTTGTGGCAAAAGATAAGGCATTATCATCTTCTGCAGTTAAGCTAGATCTTAGTCTAAATTCGGCAGTATCAGCATCAAATTCACTAAATTTAAATTTCATTAAATCCGATTCAATTTCAGCTTTTTGAAATGCTAGCATTCCATTTCCTGTTAAGCCTTCTGGTTTATTTGTGAGGGTACCAGTAAATTTACTTCCATCGTACATAGCAATGGGTTTTTCGGTACTGCTGATATCCATAAAATCCCTGTAAGGTTCCCAATGAATTTTTACATCCTGAGCACTTACGGGAGGTAATTCAATTCCTGATGTTCTTTCTTCAATTTCAAAATTTTTAGCGATAGTATTCATGGAATCAGGAAAAAAGATAAAATCATTTGATTCAATGGTTGATGTTAAGTAATTAAGTATTCCGTCACCTCTCAATCCTCGATTGCTTAATATAATATCATTTTGATAGGTTCCTTTCCCTTTATATGCAGGAAAACCTCCCGAAGGTGTTTTTCGAATAAATCCTAAGGATAAATCGTTCATTAAAACCAGTTTTTCATCAAATTCCGGAAAAATATCGGCTGATGTAAAACTCCCATCAAAACTTAGCGTTCTAAGGTTAAAGTTATCTAAACTGTCCATTTCAAAGGGATTAAGTCTGAAGTAAAAATGATCTCTTTTATACACATTATTGAATATCGATTTTTTCTCATAGTATACATAAGAATTTCCAAAACTTCTGAATACGGGATATTTTGCGATAGCCTTAAATCCTGATTTATTTGCAGGATGGTCAATTAACAACTCTCCATTCATATTTTCAATAGTAGAACGAACTCTGCTTTCTATTTCTCTTCCTCTATCGTCTTTTTGTCCAACCCTAACATATAAACGCGATGAATCAATAACAGGCATATTGATTTTGAACTTGTCGTATTCAAATAGAAATTCCTTGCCAAAATACTCAAAGCCACCTGCATTTACAGCACCTTCAAAAGCAAAATCTCTGTTTTTTTTCAAAACAATTTTTTGGTTTTCGGGATATACATATACTTTTTGTGAGTCGCTTAATAGAATAAACTCAACTCCATCAAGCCTAATTTCGTTATTCAGCAAGTTTAAAGAAGCATTGTTTTTACCGTCTTTAGTGGAAGAATTAAACTGAATCATGTCATAGTCTTCTTTTTGTGCATTGGCAAACACATAGTGTCTTGTTTTGTCTTTTAATTCAATTTCATCTGTATTCAAATCGTATTCAACAAAACCTAATGTGGTTAATTTTAATAAATATGATTTAGCCTGAGATTCAGAAACGCCAAAACATTTAGCAAATTCTTTTAAAGGAAGTTTTTTTACATTATTATTTTTTCTTGAACAATTTAATACTATGTTTAAGGGATTTTTTTCATCAATACCCATCAGTCGGTCAAACTGGTCTTGCCGATAAAAATCTTTTGATTCTAATAAGGCATCGCTTGTTACCGTTCCGGCTAATGGTCCAAAATACATGGTTGGCTCATCTAACTTCCATTTTATTTGCTCAAAATACATTTCAACATTATGAAATGTGTTGAAAAATGGCGTTTTGCTTAATCCTTCCTCTTTTCTTATAAGGGTTAATGTATTAGATTTAGTAACTATTGACATATCCAACTTCGGATGTGTAATAGAGTCTTCATTAATGTAAATAATCGTTTTACATTCGTTTGAGTTTATTTTATCCGGTCGAATGGTGAAAAAATGAGAGTAACTAATAATAAACGGTTTATTTTCCCTGTAAATAATAATTTTAGCATTTTCATCTTCGTCCCCTGAGCCTATAAATTTAGCCCCTTTTTGTGTAAATCCACCAATATAGTCAACGTTTTTAATAATATTAGGTATTTCAAACTTTTTTTCGTAAGAAAAAAATTCAGGATAAATAGCATTTGCAGTATCAACATTTGCTAAAACTTTTTCTATTAATTTCCCCAATAAAGGCTTTTTAAACCAGTAATAATTATGAAATATAACAGAATCTGCAGAATATTCAGGACTTCGAGTGTTTAACGTATATTTAGATAATTCGGCATATACTTTGTTTTCTGGAAATCCAGCTCTGAGCCAAAGGACTTTTCCTTTTTTGCCCTCCCAAGTATGTGAAGTTGGGTAATATACTCCAGAAGTGTTGTAAATGATTGCGCTATCACCTTTCGAATAACATTTTAAGGTAGCTTCCGGGAAAATTAAAAAGGGCACATCAGAGAATTCAAATATAAATTTTTTTGATTGCACTACCCATTTTACGGCATTGGATGTGTATAATGCATTTTCTTTAAAGAAGGAGGCACTAAAATCTAAGTATTCTTCTAGTTTTCGAATGTTTTTACTATCAATTAGTTTTTCTAAATTGATTACCCATGCATCAAAATCATCTTTACTAGTATTTCCGGTCTTAAAACCCGTTACGGTTTCTATATATCCACTAAAATGAGGAAATGCATCTAGTCTTTTCTTTAAAAAGAAATTACAAGTTTTATATATTTTTTTTCTGTCTTCTTCCGTAAACTGACCACCGTACCAAATGGTCTTAAATTCTTTCATAATTTCTTTCCCCTCTTTATTTCTTACATCTCGTAACATCCTATTTAATTCTTCAAAAAATTTAACAGAGTCTTCTGAGAATTTAGTCAACTCTTTATCTTGCGTGTAGCTTAGGTTTGCTAACAAAATAAAAAGTAAAAAGAATACTATTTTTTTTGCAGTACAATACAAGTCCATTGATTTTCGGTAAAGGTATAAATAATATTTACTTGTTGATTATATGCTTTTAGAATGTCAGGAATGTCATCCTCATAAAAACCACTGTGTAAAATATACCCGTTTTTAGTCGTTATATTTAGATAATCAGGTATTTCTTGAACGATTGAGTTTTTTGTAATATTTGCCAGTACAATATCAAATTTTTTATCGATGATTTTATTTATATTTCCCAAATAAATGGAATAGTTGGAGAATGTGTTATTGAGTTTAATATTTTCATTAGTATTTTCTACAGCCCAAGTATCAATATCTACAAATGTTACATGTTTTGCCTTCATTTTTAAAGCTAATATTCCTAATATTCCGCTGCCACATCCAATATCAGCCACAATAGTATTTTCAAAAGAAAGTTTAAACATACCCTCTATCATCATTCTTGTAGTTTCATGGTGTCCAGTGCCAAAAGCCATTTTAGGCTGTATGGTGATTACGTAAGGATATGTTGACTCATAGGATAATTCACCATGAAAATTTGCTTTAATTAAACATTTATTTTTTATTTCTATCGGGTTAAATGATTTTTCCCATGCTTCGTTCCAATTTATTTCTTCAATATTTAAAATATTTATTTCCAAATTGCATTCAATTTTTTTTAATGTTTCAAAAACTTCTGCAACCATTTTTTCATTATAAACATCTGCATTAATATAAGCGTTTACTGTATTTTGTTCTTCTGTAAACATATCAAAACCTATCTCGCTTAACATGGCTACTATAATCCCAGAAAAATCAGGAATTGTACTTTGATAGGTAAGACGAACTTCTTTATACATATTCTTTTTTAGAAGATGCAATGGTTATTATTTCAGAAAACTTACTTTCATCTAAGGATGCTCCGCCAATTAAAGCTCCAGAAACATCATGAATAGATAATATGGAAGATGCATTTTTTTCATGAAAACTACCTCCGTATAAAATTGGAATTTCTGAGCTTATCGGAGCGAACCATGTGTGCATTAATTTTTTTATAAATGCATGTGTCTCGGCAATTTCATTTTGTGTGGGTATTTTTCCGGTTCCAATTGCCCAAACCGGCTCGTAGGCAATGTAAAATCGACTTAATTGATGTACATTTTTAATCACAGAAAGTTGTGTTTCCAATACTTCCAAAACTTTATTATTATTTCTTTCTTCAAGGC
>CAZEIM010000020.1:0-50919 GCA_964512145.1 uncultured Flavobacteriales bacterium | reverse complement strand
AATTCTACCACAGTGCTCACAAACAATAATTTTTTTTCTGCTTTTTATCTCTAATTGACGTTGTGGTGGGATTTTATTAAAACAACCACCGCAAGAATCTCTTTCAATACTTACTACGGCTAATCCATTTTTTGAATTGTTTCGAATTCGCTGATATGCAATTAACAATCGTTCTTCAATAAGTTTTTGAGCTTTTTCAGATTTAGTAGATAAGTCTTTTTCTTCTTTTTCTGTTTCCTGAACAATTTCGTTCAGTTCTTTTTTCTTGATATCTAAGTCTTTTTGTTTTTCCGACAGTTGACTATCTGATCCCTCTAAAACAGTTTTTTTGTTTTCAATGGCTAATTGAAATTCTTTGATTCTTTTTTCACATAATTGAATTTCTAATTGTTGAAATTCAATTTCTTTGGTTAATGAATCGTACTCCCTGTTGTTACGCACGTTCATTTGTTGTTCTTCGTATTTTTTAATTAATGCTTGTGAATCTTTAATAGCGTGTTTTTTTTCGTTAATGTTCGTTTCTAATTCTTTTAATTCATGTTGTAAATTTTCTATACGGGTTTCTAATCCTTCTACTTCATCTTCTAGGTCTTGTACTTCTAAAGGTAATTCACCTCGAACGGTTTTAATTTTATCTATACTAGAATCAATAATTTGTAAAGTATACAAGGCTTTTAATTTATCCTCTACGCTTACATCTGTCGTTGTCTTTTTGTTTTTAGTTTTTGTAGCCGTTTCGCTCATATAAGATATTTTACTGAATTGGTATTAACATTTGATACATGGATTGCAAAATTAGAAAATTTTTGCGAAATAATATCTTTTATTAATTCTTTTGTAAATTGTTCACTTTCGTAATGTCCAATATCAGCTAGTACAATTTTTTCTTCGGCATTAAAAAAATCGTGATATTTTATGTCAGAGGTAATAAAAATATCCGCACCTTGCCTTATGGCATCAGGCAGTAAAAAGTACCCACTTCCGCCACATACCGCAATTCTTTTAATTGTATTTTTTATGATTGGACTATGTTTTATGCATCCAGTTTTAAAGGTGGTTTTAACGTTTTGTAAAAACTGAACCGTTTCGGTTTTTTCAGATAATTCTCCAATAATTCCTGAACCGTATTGCGTAAGGGTATTGTCTAAAGAAATAATATCGAAGGCAGGTTCTTCATACGGGTGGTTTTTGTATACTGCTTGAATAATATTTGGCTCAATCCATTCCGGAAAAATTACTTCAATTTTTATTTCTTCTTCTTGGTGTAATTTCTCTACTTCTCCAACGTAAGGATTAGCATTTTCCAATGCTTTAAATGTGCCATACCCAGTACTGTTGTAGCTACAAGAGTTGTAGTTGCCAATATTTCCAGCACCCGCTAAAAATAGTGCATTTCTAATAATTTCTGCATGACTTACTGGGCAGAATATACACAATTTTTTTAAGGTTTTATGAGATAGTGGTTTTAATATTTGAGTATTTATTAAAGATAATTTATTTGCAATTTTATGGTTTACTCCATGGGTTACATTGTCTAAATTCGTATGATAGGAAATTAAATGTATATTGTGTTGAATCGCTTTATAAACTATTCGTTCAACGTGTGATTGGTCGGTAATTTTTTTTAACCCCTTAAAAATAATAGGATGATGAGCAATAATGACATTGCATTTTTTTTCAATAGCTTCATGTAAGACTTCCTCAGTACAGTCTAATGTAGTTAAAACTCCTTCAACTAAACCATTTTTTTGCCCTACTAATAACCCTGAATTATCATAACTTTCTTGTAAAATATATGGAGCAAAATTATTTAATACTTCTAGTATTTCAGAAACTTGTGTATTATTCATTATATGAGAGTAAAGTTTTCCATGCTTCCATTACTTTATTTTGCATTAGTAATGTATGAGCTAAGTTATGTAATTTAGTTTTTAATAATTCCGGGGTTTTTTCATATTCAATAAATATTTCAGAAAGCTCCATGAGTTTATATTCATTTACTTCTGTTTCATCTGGCATTGACTCAACGTTTCCTAATTTCCCTAAATCATTTCCGGTTAATACATTACTTAATCTAATCGTTTCAGGTATATTATCAACACCTATTCCCAATTTTTGCAATGGTTTAGCTACTTCAAACAAAGCTTGGCCTGAAGCTCTACAATACCAATCTCCTCCTAATCGTCCAATTAAATCAATTTTATGTACATCGATATGTCCATCTAACGTAAGTATGTCTGGGGAAATATGTAAGCAAATTATTTCGGCTAACACTAAATTTCCTGCTCCACCTTCTTTTCCTAATTCAATCACCTGTTTTACCACACATTCCATTTGTACAGGAGATTCTTTTACTCGCATGGGTTTAATTAAATCTGAGTTTATGGCTGTAAATCCGGATTTAATAAATTCATTCACATTTTTAGGATATTCAGTGCTTGCTAAAGACATTTGTTCAACCATAGAGTAATTCACGATGTTTACTACGCACTCAGGGATTTCTAATACATTTTCATACGTGTGCTTCACCGTATTGTCTTTACCTCTTCTGGCCGGAGAAAAAATTACCATGGGCGGATTTGAGCTGAACACATTAAAAAAGCTAAAAGGACTTAGGTTATGATTTCCATTTTTATCTATGGTACTTACAAAAGCTATTGGTCTGGGTCCAATAGAACTAACTAGATATTGATGTAACTTTCCTTGTGATATTTGGTTGGGAAGAATTTTTAACATATTTGCTTATATAGAAACAAAGTTTTTCATTAAATGCATGCCAAATGTATGGCTTTTTTCGGGATGAAATTGAACTCCCATGATGTTATCCTTTTGAATGCCTGAATCGAATGTTATTCCATACGTTGTTTTTAAAATTGAATGGATTTCTTGTTCAACCTGAATATAGTATGAATGAACATGGTAAAATCTGTATTCGTGGGTAAAATTTTGGGTTAATGGACTAAAATTTGTTTTTACAACTCTGTTCCATCCCATATGAGGAACTTTGTATGCACTATCTGTAAAATTAAATTTTTTAGCAAAACCGGGTATCCATCCTAAACCGGGTAATTTTCCCTCTTCACTTCCATTTGTTAGTAATTGCATACCTAAGCAAATTCCTAAAATTGGAATTTTATCAATATATGCTTTTTTATTTAAGATATCTAATAGCCCATTTGAACTTATTTTTTCCATGGCGGTATCATATGCACCTACGCCAGGTAAAATTATTTTGGAGGCTTGGTTAATAACATCTACTTCTTTTGAAATAATGGCATTTTCTCCAATTTTTTTAATCATATTTTGAATGGATCCTACATTACCCATTCCATAATCAATAATTACAATCATAAGATGTTTTCTTGAAATTCGTTTTCAATCACAGCGTTTCTTTTAGGGAAATTTATTAAAACACCCATGCCTTTTTTTTGATACACCGACATACTTCCTAAAGCTACAGCATCTGCATTGGAAACATACAGTGCATTTTTAATATCATCTATATCTTTTGTTCCGCCTAAAACTATAATAGGTACTTTACAAATTTTGCTGGCTTTTTGAATGAGTTGTTGATCAATTCCCGCCCAAGTGCCCTCTCTTTCAACATTTTGTAATAAAATTTCTCCTACACCCAAATCGTTTTGCAAATATTTAATATGTTCTTCTAAAGACTTTTCAAAATATCCCAAGTTTTTATTGTATATTTTTTCTTTTCCCCATATGTTTTTTTTAATATCAATAGCTCCTATTATGCTTTGACTGCCAAATTTTTTACAGGCATCTTTCACTAAATTTGGGTTTTTATAGATTAGTGTATTTACACTCACTTTTTCTACTCCCAGTGAAAATAATTTGTCAAAATCTTGCATCTCTGAAACCCCTCCTCCATAAGTAAAAGGCATAAATGCTTCGGAAGTAAATACATGTATTTTATCAAATAAGGGTTTTCTTTTTTCAGTACTAGCCTGGATATCTAGTAAAATTATTTCGTCAACTTCTTTTTCATTAAAAATTTTAATGGCATTAATAGGGTCTCCTATATAATTTGGTTTTGTGAATTTTACAGTTTTTGTTAACCCTGATCCATTAAATAATAAACAGGGCATGATACGCTTTAACATATTTAACTTTTTTGCAAAAGTATATAATTGGCGGCTTTATTCTTATAAATATTTTTATGATATTTAGGCTATATTTTTAACATTATTTTAATAAATTCATTCGCAACAAATAAATGCTAGCTCCGTATAATTTTTTGATATTTAAATACAATGAAAAGTTATAATTATAAAATATTGCGTTATTTGTTTTTTAATATTTACATATTTAATAGTATTAATGTTTTATTTTGCTTAACACCTAATTATTCAAATGTTGGAAGTTATAATTTTAATGGTACTTTAAATGATGATTCCGGAAATGGTAATCATTTATCTGCCATGGGATCTGGAGGAGGATACACGACGGGTAGATTTGGAAATTCAAACAGTGCATATAATATTGTTTCAGGGTCATATTTAGAAATATCTTCACCTACTGGACTTGCTGTAGGTTCAGAACCTAGAAAAGTAAGTTTGTGGTTTAATTCAAGTAATGTTTCTACAGCGAGCGATGTATTGTTTCATTGGGGAACTACTTCAACTAGCCAGTCTTTTGGTCTAGCAACAGGAACAGCTTGGGGTTCACCTTTTGGAATAAATGTTTTTGGATGGGGAAATGATGCTATGGTTACTGCTACCATTAATATAAACACTTGGTATTTTATTGAAGTTGAATATTATTTAGATACAGTATATATTTTTTTAGATGGATCATTATTATCAAAACAAAGAAAAGTTTGGAATACAGCATCTGGTACTTCACTTAGAATAGGATTAAATAAAAATGGAGGCGATCAATTTGAAGGAGCAATAGATGATATGTCAGTTGATTATGGAGAAATTCCTTTACCTATAAAATTAAATTATTTTACATCGTCACTTGAAAAGTCATGTGTTTTATTAGAATGGCAAACAAGTAGTGAAATAAATAACGATTATTTTATAATTGAGCGAAGTAGTGATATGAATTTGTTTAATGAAATTGCCAAAATAAGTGGCCACAAGAATTCTACTAAAACTATAAATTATCAATTTAATGACTGTAATCCTAATATTGGCAATAATTATTATAGACTTGTGCAAAAAGATTTGGATGGCAAGATTACGAGAAGTAAAATTATTTATGAAAGAATTGATTATGAAGTCATAGAGGATCATCAAAAAATAGAAGTTTATCCTAATCCATCGCAAAAGGATTTGTATGTTTATGTAAAGTCAGATTTATTTGATTTTACAGTATATGATTTATCGGGTCGTTTTATTAATATAAATCAGATTAAGGTATCCAATAGTGAAATAATTTTAAATATTGAAAATTTAAAAAACGGTATTTATTTTCTTAAGTTTAAAGATGCATATTTGAATCCGGGAATTATAAGTTTTGTTAAAACAAATTAATTAAGCTACTAATTTTAAAATTAACTTATATAACATTAGTGGTTTTTAATATATTTGTTGTTCTTAAAATAAAACTTTTATGAAGTATTTCTCATTTTTTATAATATCGGGTATTATTGTATTTACATCTTGTAATTCATCAAAAGAAAATAAGGAAGTAATGAAGGAAGAGGTTCTTTCAGATGATAATGGGTTTGCTTACCAAACCGAGCAATTTGCCGATATTCGTATTTTAAGATATGAAGTTCCGGGATTTGAAGAGTTAAAAAAAGATCAAAAAATTATGTTGTACTATCTTTATCAAGCAGCCTTGGCAGGTAGAGATATTATTTGGGATCAGAATTATAAATATAATTTAGCGGTTCGTAAAACGTTAGAAAATATTATTCAAACGTATTCAGGAGAAAAAAATACCGATGATTACAAAAAATTTGTAACGTATACTAAAAGAATTTGGTTTTCTAATGGTATTCACCATCATTACCAAAACACTAAAATTTTACCTGATTTTTCTAAAGAGTTTTTTTTACAACTCATGAGTCAATCTGATAAATCAGGTTTTCCATTACAAAAAGGGGAAAATTACGATGTATTTATTGCAAGAATAAGCGATGTTATTTTTAATCCTTCGGTTGCTCCTAAAAAAGTAAATAAAGACCCTGAGGTAGATATGATTACACAGTCAGCTGTAAATTTTTATGAAAATATTACACATAAAGAAGTTGAAGAATATTATGGTAAATTGATTGATCCTACAGAACAAAAACCTGTTTCATATGGCCTTAACTCTAAGTTAAAAAAACAAAACGGACAAATTGTAGATTTAACATGGAAAGTAGGAGGGATGTATACCCAAGCCATTGAGAAAATTGTATATTGGTTGGAACAAGCTTTACCTTTAGCAGAAAATCCGGCTCAAAAAAAATCCTTGGAAAAACTTATCGAATATTATAAAACTGGAAATTTAAAAACCTTTGATGAATATAATATTGCATGGGTAAATGATGTAAATTCTATTATAGATGTTGTGAATGGGTTTATTGAAGTATACAATGATCCAATAGGAATGAGAGGATCCTATGAATCTGTAGTTTCGATTAAGGATATGGAGGCATCCAAAAGAATAGAAACCATTGGGAAAAATGCTCAGTGGTTTGAAGATAATTCTCCTATTATGGATAACCATAAGAAAAAGAATGTTCAAGGAATTTCAGCTAAAGTAATTACAGTAGTGGTTGAAGCAGGTGATGCTTCTCCATCTACCCCAATAGGAATAAATCTGCCAAACTCAAATTGGATTAGAGCTGAACATGGTTCTAAGTCTGTACAACTTGGAAATATCGTTCATTCATACAATATGTCATCTAAAGGTACTGGATTTTTAGAGGAGTTTTTATTCGATGATGTTCAAATTAAAAGAGCTAAAAAGTATGATAATTATGCGGATATTTTACATACCGACTTACATGAAGTTATAGGTCATGCGTCTGGGAAAATTAATGATGGAGTTGGTCAGCCAGAACAAACTTTAAAAAATTACAGTTCTACATTAGAAGAAGCAAGAGCTGATTTGGTAGCACTTTACTATTTAATGGATTCAAAACTTATTGAGTTGGGTGTTATGGATACTTTAGAGTATGGAAAGGCTGCTTATGATGATTATATTAGAAACGGAATGATGACTCAGTTAACTCGTTTAAAAATCGGAGAGGATTTAGAAGAAGATCATATGCGAAACCGACAAATGATTGCTCAATGGGTTTTTGAGAAGGGGAAAAAAGACAATGTAATTGAGAAAAAAAGTAAAGAAGGGAAAACATATTTTTATATTAATGATTATAATAAGTTAAGAGAGCTGTTTGGCCAATTATTAAAAGAAGTTCAGAGAATTAAATCGGAAGGGGATTATATGGCAGGAAAAAAATTAGTAGAGACATATGGCGTAAAAGTTGACAGACAACTACACCAAGAAGTTTTAGATAGGTATGAGAAACTTAAAATTGCTCCTTACTCAGGGTTTATTAATCCTAAATTAATTCCAGTTAAAAATGATTACGACAAAATTGTAGATGTTAAAATTGAATATCCATTTAGCTTTACAGAACAAATGCTACAGTATGGAAGAGAATATTCGTTTTTACCAATATATAATGATTGACATACTAATTTAACTAATATTTCGTTGTTAGGTAAATTTTAATTTGTGCTGTTGATTCATCCAATGCGACTTTCAGTTTTTTTATTTTTTGTTTTGTTGCATTTAACAATATTTGCACAAATTTCTCCATCGTATAGCTTTTTAAATTTGCCGAATAATGCATCTGACGCATCCATAAATGGTATACCCAGGTCTATACAAGACTCAAATTTTATGCAGGTTTCTAATAATCCTGTTTTTTTAAGTAGTTTACATAATGGCATTTTAGAAATTGATTACATGAGTTACGTAGCGGATATACATGCGGGTAGATTTTCATATGCTTATACCACAAAAAATGGGCGTGTTTTTTTACCATCGTTAAAATATATTTATTACGGAAATTTTATTGAAACCAATGAGTATGGTGAGGAGATTCGTGATTTCTCGGCATCTGATATTAGTTTAAATTTAGCTTACTCCAGTGCTTTTTTGCAACATTTTAAATACAGTATTCAAGGTAAAGTAATATATTCTCAATATTTATTTAATTCTTCTGTTGCTATAGGGGGTGATTTTTACATAATATACTCTAAAAAACCTGAAAAATATGGCGTTACCTTGTCTGTATTAAATTTAGGTGCACCTGTTACAAATTATGTTCCAGGTACATATCAATTTTTACCGTTAAATATTCAATTGTCAAGTAGTTTTAAGCTATCACATTCTCCACTTAGGTTACATTTTCATTATCATCATTTAAATAAGTGGGATTTAACCTACTTAGATGAGTTTAAATCTACCGATCCTTTTACTGGAGAAATTAAAGAAAATACATTTACGTTTCATAATTTTATTAAGCATATTGCTTTTGGAGCAGATTTTGTTCCAAGCTCAAAATTTAGAATTTCGGCTTCTTATTATCCAAAACGAAGAGCAGAAATGTCATACAATATTTATAATAAATTAACCGGTTTAGCTTTTGGTATTGGAGTTCAAGCCAAAAAATGGAATATAGATTACGCGTTACAGGGTCAAGGTGTAGGTTTAAATACGCATTTTGTATCTCTCTCGACCAATATCCATCGTTTTTTAAAAAAATAGTTGTATTTTTCTGTCGTGAATTTTGCCAAAATAAATATTGCCATTGACGGATATTCGGCATGTGGTAAAAGCACTTTGGCTAAACGCTTGGCTAAAAGTTTAAATTATATATACATTGATAGTGGAGCCATGTATAGGGCTGTTACGTTATATTCGATAGATAATGGTATAATAAAAGATGATGTAATATTAGAATCGAACCTAAGCGTTGCACTAAATGAAGTTGATATTGAATTTCATTTAAATGAAAAAAATGAGCCTGAAATTTTTTTAAATGGTATTAATGTTGAAAAAAAAATCAGAAGTTTCGAAGTTTCTAGATTTGTGAGTCAGATAAGTTCAATTAAAGAGGTTAGAAGGAAACTCAGTGTTTTACAGAAAAAAATTGGACAAAAAAAAGGTGTAGTTATGGATGGTAGAGATATTGGGACTACAATATTTCCAGATGCAGAGGTGAAATTTTTTTTAATATCGGATGTAGATATTCGTGTTCAACGAAGATATGATGAATTAATACAAAAAGGAGAAAAAGTTACTAAACAGTGGGTTCAAGAAAATTTAAAACAACGAGATTATATGGATACCACAAGAGAAGAAAGTCCATTAACAAAAAGTGATGATGCTATTGTTATTGATAACACAAATTATAGTATTGAAGAACTTGAAAAAATAGCCTTAGAAATTATTACTCATAAAATAAATACCATTAAACAGCAAGTACTTGCTAATTAACCGAGGATAAGTTGTTTTTTTTCGTAGTTGAGTATCCAAAAAGCCTTTTTTCTTTAATAATATTATCTACGTACGTAGGAACATAATTTTCCCAACCATCCTTGTTCGATTTAATCATTTCTAATACTTGGTCTGAAAAAATATGTAAAACATCCTTATCAAAATTGTTTAAATCAACAATTCTTCCATTAAATTTTAAATAATCATATAGTGGCTTTAATCTTGGATGAATGCTAATATTATTACTGTTTAATAATTTTTCGGAGTTGTTTGGTTTAAAAGGATATAGATAAATTTTTAAATCTTTCATAAATAAAATACCGCATGCTTCTAAAATTCCACCACTTAAATTTCTATAGTGTTTTTCATTGAGTATTTCTACTAAATTTGGAACTCCCATAATTAAGCCCATTCTTTCACTGGTGTATTGTGCAAAATACTCTACCAACTTATAATACATATTATAATTTGATATCAGAACGGTTTGACCTAGTGAACAAAGTATTTCAGCCCTGTCGATAAAATCTTTTTCATCAACATCTCCATCGGGAGTAAGATCACTTAATGTCATCTCAAATAATACTACAATATTTTCTTCTTTTACTTTTTTCTCTAAAACAAATTGCTTGTAGCCATTTTTCAGCATATCAATATTTACTTTTGTGACAGGTCTAAAACGGCCTCGTATGGCTAAAATATTTTTCTTATACATTAAATCTGACGGATGTAAATTATTACCATCTGGACCAAAAATAACAGCATCTGTCATTCCGTTTTTAACTAACTGTAAACTTAGTAATCGATTGTCAACATGGTTAAAGTCTTTACCAGTTAATTGAATCATGTCAATTTCAATTTTATCTCTTGATAACTCATCGTATAATGATGAAATCATTTTTTTGGGATCGGCATAATAATAATAACAGGCGTAAAGCATATTTACTCCTAATATTCCAATAGTTTCTTGTTGAGTAGAAGCATCGTTATCATGTAATCGAACATGTATGATAAAATCGTTAGGTTCAGACTCTGGTTTTAATTGAAATCGAACACCTAACCAGCCGTGTCCCTTAAATGTTTTATAAAAATTTATGGTAGCTATTGTGTTAGAAAATGAAAAAAAACATTTTCCCTTATATTTTTCATGCACCAATATTTCTTTCAATGAATTAAATTCCATAGAAAGCATTTTTTCGAGTCGAGGCTTGCAAACGTACCTTCCTGATTCTTCTTTTCCGTACTTAGCATCGCTAAATTCTTTATCGTAAGCAGACATAGCATTTGCTATAGTTTTTGAAGCACCACCTACCCTGAAAAAAAATCTTACCACTTCTTGACCAGCACCAATTTCAGCAAAACTCCCGTAAATTGAGTCATTTAAATTTATTTTTAAGGCTTTTTGCTTTGCTGTTAGTGAATCTAAATAACTCATACGTTTAAATTTGAGATTGTTTAACGCAAAATAAGTATATTAGTTTCGAAAAACAATTTGTGAAGGTAACTTTTTTAGGCACAGGAACATCACAAGGTATACCAGTAATAGGTTGTAGATGTTTGGTATGTACATCTAATAATTCTAAAGATAAAAGACTAAGAACCTCTGTATTAGTAGAGTATTTAGGTGTAAATATCATTATTGATTGCGGACCTGATTTTAGACAGCAAGCTTTATTAAATAATATTGAATCTTTTGAGGCCATATTATTTACACACGAACATAAAGATCATATTGCTGGAATTGATGATACACGACCCTACAATTATATTTTGCAAAGAGATGTGCATTTGTATGGAACATCTTCGGTTTTAGATGCTATTAAACGCGAATATCATTATGCTTTTACACAAGAAAAATATCCGGGTGTTCCTATTTTAAATTTGCATAAGATATCATTAGAACCATTTTATATTAAACATGTTTTAGTTACTCCAATTTTAGTGTATCATCATAAAATGCCCGTTTTGGGATTTAGAATTGGAAAATTTACCTACATTACGGACGCAAATTTTATTTCTGAAGAGGAAAAAAATAAAGTTTTTCATTCCAAAGTGTTAGTTCTTAATGCAAAAAAGCACGAAAAACATATTTCTCATTTTAATCTATCAGAAGCAATTGATTTAATGATTGAATTGCAACCGCAAAAGGGCTATTTTACACATATTAGTCACCAATTGGGGACGCATCATGAGGTTAATGCCTCTTTACCTGATTTTATTAATTTGGCATTTGATGGTTTAGTATTAGAAATTGAAGACTAATAGGAACCATTATTTTCTTTTTAATATAAAATCTTTTTGAAGATACTCATCAGAGTCTGTTGCTATAATGTCACTAGATTCTGTAGTTAGATATCCAGATTTTGATACAATATATCGGTAGCTAATTCCAGGTTTAATAAAGAACTGAAATGCTCCATTATTGTCTGTTTTAACTTCTTGTAGAATTTGATTCTTAGTCAAATCTTTTAATTGTACAGTACAACCAAATTGATTTTTTCCATCTTCATCAGTAATAATACCTTTTAATTGAATTACTTTAGATGAAGAGCTTACTAAGGGGTATTGGGTTAAATCAACTTCATATATATCCAAACCACCCATTCCTTCGTTTAAATAAGCTGTAATGTACGCTTTTTTGTTATTTGCCGTCATGGTAAAATTTACTTCATCATCTACGGTATTTATGGGGTATCCAATGTTTATAGGTTCGGTCCATTTACCATCTACTAAAGTTGACTTGTAAATATCATATCCACCGATTGATTTATGTCCGTTGGACGAAAAAAACAACACATCTCCTTCGGGATGAATATATACCATACGTTCATCATTTTTAGTATTAATAATGGGTCCTAAGTTTACCGGAGCACCCCAAGTAGTTTTATCAATTCGTTCACTTACGTATATATCTCCACGACCTAATCCTTTTTCTCGTTCACTAATAAAATATAATTTACTTCCATCTCGAGTGATACTGGCAGAACTTTCAAAATAGCTAGAATTTATTGGTTTTTCAATTCTTTTTGCAACACTCCATTTTCCGGCTGGACTTTTTTTAGAAAGAAAAATATCTCCGGCTCCAACTCCAGCATCCCCCTCGTTTCTATAAATAAATAATTCATCGCCCGTTGGGGATAAACTTAAGCAGCCATCATGATCTTCTGTGTTTACTTTGCCAGGAATAGGTTCGGCTTTATTCCATGTATTTAGTTGGTCGTTCCAAGTACTAAAATATATATCCTCTAAAAATTTACTGTCATACGGATCTTTTGCACCACCTTTAGTTTCAGGCCTTCTTGAAGTGAAGAAAATGGTTTTTCCATCCGAAGAAATAGTAGGTCCATATTCGTCAAACTTGCTGTTAATTCCATCACCTAAATTACTTACCGTTACATTTACAGGATTATTTATTTGATTTTGTGCAAATTCAATTTCCGAAATTACCTGAGTTGCTTCATCCAAGAAATATTGATCGTTTTGTTTTAAAGAATTCTTAAAAGAATTTATTTGCTCTTTTGCTTTTTCAAACTCTCCATTTCTTTGCAATACCTTAGCATAAATTAGTTTAAACTCTTTATGGATAAGTTTATTGTTGGATAAATTTTCTGCACGTTCTAAATATGTTTTGGCATCGGAATTTTTCTTTAAATAATATAAACACTCTCCCAATTTATAATTTAAAAAAGGGTTATGAGGATCACTATTGTGAAGTGATAATGCATAGGTATATGCAGCATCGTAATCGCCTGAGTTGATTAATCCATTTAATTTTTGAGTTTTTAATGCATCAGATCCTTTTTCGAATATACTTTTGGTACTATCTGGGGCTGAGGCCAAAAGAACTATACTGCTTAATGAAAATAGGGTAAAAATGAATAATTTATACATAATATTTTTTAATGAAGCAAATTTAAATAATTCTTTTAAAAATGCTAATTTTAGTGAATATAGTAAATATTTGGTTTTGATAAAACAGAAAATAATCACTTGGTGTTTTCTATAAAATTAATCACTTCTGTAAAAAATATATTTGCTTCATTTTCGAATGGAGAATGTCCGGATTTTTCTAAAATCACGAGTTTTTTATAGTTAGCACCAGATACTGTATGTACTTTTTCTCCCAAGTATCTAGGTACTACTAAATCATATTTTCCCCAAATAAATAAACTAGGAATAGTTACATACTTCATGCTATCCGTTAGGTTTGATTGCCCAACATTATCCCAAATTGTAATATTTGCGTTTATTCCAGTTATCCATGTAGTTAAGTAATTATCTATTAAAAATGCATTTTTAGATGTTAATTTTGCACTTACACTGTCATATGGAAAAATTATTTCATCTTCGGCTAATTTTTCTTCTCCTTCAAAAGCATATTTATTCATTTGTAATGAGGCTTCATTATCGTATTGGTTTGTGTCAATATTTTGAACATAATTATAAACTTCTTGCCAAAATTTAATATTATATCCTAAGGATAATTGTTCCTGTGAAACTTCTTTAAATAGTTTTACAGAGTTTTTATAAAGCGAAGGAATATCATGGGCTCCTCCTATTTCAATCCATCCCTTTAGTTTATATTGATTTGTTTTATTGGCACTTAAAAATGAGGTACCTAAATATCCTCCCCAACTGTGCCCCATAAGATAAAATTTAGAATCATCACCATATTTTTTTTTAATGGCAGCTATAAGAAGATGTATATCTTCTACCATATTTGGAACATTTATTTCGGATGGGTCATTTTTGCCTTGAGTCATTCCTTGTGCTCTTTGATCGAAGTAAACCATGACATACCCTTGTTCGAGGTATTTTTGCATATTCCCACTTCGGTATTGCATTCCGCTTCCTCCTGGGCCTCCATGAAGTAATATTATAAAAATCTTTTCCTCACCATTTCCGAAAATATAGGCAGGCATAGATGTGTTGCCTCTTTTTATGTAAATAATATCTTTTAAATTGGATATATTATTTTTTTGACAAGCTGAAAATATTATCAGGAATGAAAATATGCAGAATATTTTTTTCATGAGTTAAATCTTAATCCAAACTCAAGTTTTATGCTTGGTAATATAAAACCATTGTATTTTAATAATAAATTTAGAGTTGGGTGAAAATACAATTCATTTTTTGAGTTTAGGACAGTTTGATGTCCAAATATAGAAATACTAGGAAACCAGTAGGTATATCCACCAAATTGCTTTTTTTTAATATTACCTTGTGTATCATATAAATACGTTTCAGGCAAAATAGTTCTTAATGCACCATAGCCAACAATAAAATATCTTTTAATATTCGCTGATTTGGTTTCTCTTAAATACATAATATTAGCTTGAGCACTTACTCCGGTATGACTAAACGGATCCCAATATAGGGAGATAGAAGAAAATGGAATAATTTGTTTTTTTGTCTTTTTTTTAGAAAACAATTGTTTTGAACTATATTCAATAACGGGATATCCTAACCCTATATTTACACCGGGATTAATAACATAGTCTCCATAATAACCTGCTTGAAAAAATAATTTTTGAGAGACTAATGTTGAGTAAAATATTACTAAAGCAAATACAAGTAAGTATTTCATTCTTTTTTAATTAATATTTCTTCGATGGGTTTTCCAGAACAAGCATCAGGCTCTAGAATATATAGATATAAGGCTAATGTTTTTGCTATATCTGTAATTTCAATTTTTCGGTTTGTACTTCCATATGGGATATCTTTACCATAAAATAATAAAGGAACGTGTGTGTCGTAAGAATAGATTGAACCATGCGTGCATCCAGTAGTTTTATATTCAGTCCAACCGGGTAATAAATGAATAAATATATCCCCCGATCTTTTGGGATAAAATCCATTCAAATACATTTGTTTGTTTTTAGAAATGGTATTTAAACGTAAATCATTTTTATGCCAAACATCTGAAACTCCTTTCATGGAAGTTAAAAGTTGATAAATATTTTTATCTAATTCCTTTAATAAGGAAGACTCTTCATGTATATATATTTGATGGTTTATATAATATTGTGCAGGGTTAAAAAGAAGGGTTGTGTCTTGATGTTTTAAATATTGATTAATACTATCAACAATAAATTTTGAGTTAAATATTCCGGCATTTATTTTTTGATCTGATAAATAGATGGAATTTTCTGCTGCTCCATGGTCGCTGGTTAAAAACACCATATAATTTCCATAGCCAATACTATCGTCTAAATATTTAAAAACACCTTCTAATTCAATATCAAGTCTTAAATAAGTGTCTTCTAATTCAATAGATCGGGGACCAAATTCATGTCCTATATAATCGGTTGAAGAGTATGAAATGCACAAAAAGTCCGTAATAGAATCTTTACCTAAATTTTCTTCATAAATAGCTTGTAATGAAAATTCTGTAACTAAGGTGTTTCCAAATGGGGTATATTTAATTAAGTCATAATTGGGGTAATTTTTTCTTATCCGTGCCAAAGGGTAGGGGAAGGTAGGTATTTGTTTTCCTTTTAAGATTGTTTCATAGGGATTATTGTCGGGTAAACTTTCTTTATATTCGAAAATAGGCAATAAGGTTGACCATGTTTGGTTTAAATACTCATCCGCTTTTTGTTGTTTGTTAAACTGTACTACCCAATTTGGAAGAGTATCGGAGTAATATGTGCTACTAATAAAATTTCCGCTTTTTGAATCGAACCAATAAGCCATATCGGCTAAATGTCCGGCTGGCAATATAGCTCCACGGTCTTTTAATGAAATTCCAATTACTTTACTTTGCATATTACTACTAAGTTTTAATTGATCGCAGATAGAATTTCCAACCATGTTATTGGGAGACATTTTTCCGGATTCATTGAGCGATCCAAGGGTTTGCATATTTTTATCCTCCGTACAGTATACCGTTCGTTTTAAGGTTTTATCATACCAGTCATTAGCGACTATGCCATGATTTGAAGGAGTTGTTCCTGTATATATACTTGCATGTCCTGGTCCGGTATATGTTGGAAAATAATTGTAGTGGGTGTTTTTACACCAGTATCCTTCTTCTACTAGTAATTTAAATCCGTTTTTTGAATATTTATCCCAAAATCTTATGATGTATTCATTTTTCATTTGATCCACCACTATCCCTACTACAAGTTTAGGTTTTTCTGCAAGCAAAATCTGAGATGATAAAATTAAATTAAATAAAAATAAATATTTTTTCACTACGAATGTTTATCGCAAAAATACATTTTTAAAGGGTGAAAATTAATCGTTTAAAAATTTAATTTTTGATAAAATGTATATGTTTTGTAATATTGTCGAATGTAACTTTAATCACATAATGTCCTGGTAATAATATAGAAACATCTAATTGATTAATATCACTTTTATTGGATGATAATACCATATTTCCGATAGCATCATATACTTCAATTTTTTGTATTATTTCGTCTGATTTAACTGTTAAACTATGTTGGGTTGGATTAGGAAAAATGTTGAGTTTTGGAGATTTATTTTTTTGATGTATGTTAGTAGAATTATCAGTTAAATATATGGTTTTGTTTTCAGGTATAATATTTAATGTGTCTAAATGATATGTAATGGCAGTAATATCTGAAATTTCAAAATGTATAGAATCGAGTATGCCAAAAGTTTTAGCAGAAATATCATCTGCAGTTACTACTTCTAAATGACCAATTATACCAAACCCACTTGTGTTATGTTTTACTTTTCTACATATACCGATATTTAGTTTTCCCGATGTTTTTTTCTGAATATTAAAAGATTCAAATCCTGAAGTATCAAACCATGAAGTTGGTTTTTTAGTAAATTTCACGTAATTAGTGATGGTATCTAAAAAGCTTTCATCAAAATTTACCGAAAAGGCAATGCCATATATACTATCAATTGGGTTTGAGATTTCTCCTAATACTACATCCAAATGAATAGTGTCTCCCATAACAATTGTGTCAACAGAAGTTGATAAAAATATAGGAACAGAATTTACGGAGGAAGAATTATTTGAGCTGCTTTTACTATGAGTTAGCTGATAATTTATTAATATTAAATCAGCATCAAATTCATTTATAATTCCATCGCCATTACAATCAACCATGGCATTATTTAAAGATAAAATAGATATAGAATCATTCCAAGGATAGGAATATTGATTTATCCAAAGGGGGCTGTAATCAACTCTTATGGGACCTGAGACATTATATGAGATACCTATAGGAAAAATATCTGTGATATTTACTACTCCATTATTATCGGCATCACCAGGCCAAACTGCTATCATGGAAGAATCTAATCCAACGTTTACGGTATCATATGTAAATATACCTAAAGCGTTACATAACGAATCGCTGGTGGATAAGGTATAAATACCCGATGCTAAGGATGTTATGTTATTCGTTGTATTTCCGTTGTTCCATAAATAGAAATATTGTCCAGAAGGACCTCCGGTAGTATTTACTAATATACTTCCATCAAAAGTATTCGGATAACTTTCATTTTGAATGATAAATGAGTTGTTAAATGAACAAAAATTTGTATCTAAAGAAACAAAAACACATGTGTCTATGATGCATGTGCTGTCAGATACATCTTGAATAGTTACACAATACAAACCGGATGGTAAATTAAAAACTTCGTTTAAATTTAATCCTGTAACTCCATGGCTCCATGAATAATTATAATTTCCTGTTCCTCCGGAAACATATATTTTAAGAATTCCAGAGTTACTGCCATTATCTGGAAAATTATTTAATAAAAATATAGAACAATTACTATATAATGCCTGAAATATTGTTGTTATGAATATTAGAGATACTATTAATTTTTTCATAAATATATACTTTTATGCATTATACAAATATTAAGTAAATTAATCAATTAACAAATAACATTTATTTATATTTGTAATATTAATATTGATAAAAAATTATATATTAATTTATTAATTAATTGATATACAATCACATAAAAATAACAAATTATGAAATTGTTAGATATTTTGTCTAAACTCACAACTCAGCAGATAAAAAGAATTAAACAAAATAACTATTACGATTTTCAAAATAAACTAATTAAAGAATATGATTTGTTAGTTTATTTAGAAAAACATATACCAAATTATGAAAATGTTGATCTTTCTCATGATATTCTTCATAATTTATTTAAGTTACCCAAAAATACTAATGCTCAAAAAACCTCAACCATATTAAGACAAACAGCTTCAAATTTAACTCAATTAATTGAAGATTTTTTATGTATACAAGGATTTAAGGATGATCGATTTGCATATGAAAAACAACTTCTCATTCAATATAAAAAACTTGACTTACCGAAATACTCATACCAGCAGTTAGATAAAACAAAAAGTATTGTTGATAATCATCGTTTTTTTGATATTTCAAAATATCAAATTACTTCTCTTTTAAGAGAAGAAGAGTATAAGCTACATAGTGCATATAATAATAGATTGTTAAACGAGTCTCTTCAAGATTTTTTAGATCATTTTAATTTATTTTATTTTTCTAAAATGTTAAAGTATGTATGTGAAATGATTAATAGACAAAATATTTTACAAGTAACGTATGATCTTACATTAAATATTCAAATTATCGAACATCAATTAAATATAATTGATATAGAAAAACATCCTTTTATTAAGATTTATTATAATATATATTGTTCTTTAACCCGTGAAGAAGATTTTTATTTTGATGAGTTAAAAGAAAAAATCTTTGCAAATAAAGATTTTTTTACTCTTGAAGAATTAAAAGATATGTTTTCATATGCTCAAAATTTTTGTATTAAAAAGATCAATAAAGGTGATTTAACCTATTATCAGGAAATTTTTGATCTATTTAAATATCAATTAGAAAATAGAATTTTATATTACAATGGTGTTTTAGAGCATTACGATTTTAAAAATATTACTTCTGTAGCATTAAGGCTTAAGCAATACGATTGGTTAGAGAGTTTTCTTTTGTCGTATAATATCTATTTGCGTGAAAATATTAGAGAAAATTCAATTTTGTATGCTAGTGCTCAAATGTTTTTTGCTAAAAAAGATTTCAAACAATCTATAAAAAAATTAATTTTAATTGAATACACAGATGTATACTATCACCTTGGGGCAAAATCACTTTTATTAAAAAATTATTACGAGTTAGAAGAATATGAGTCTTTTATGTCTTTACATAGTGCCTTCAAAATTTACTTAAAAAGGAATAAAGAAATTTCAGAGTATCAAAAGATTACTTATGAAAACTTTTTAATGATTATAAAAAGAATATTAAAAGCTAAATGGGGTGATTCTAATGAGCTAAAAAAAATTAAAGAGTATGTAAATAATACAAAACAAATACATGATTATCAATGGATCGTATCAAAAGTTGAAGAGTTAGATGAATAATTTGTTTTTTTATATTATTGAAAATCAGTTTTTTGTATTAATTTTTCTTATATTTCTTTAGGTTTATACTTCATATGATTCGCCAAAAATGTATCTGTTTATTAAAATCATTCTTGTTTTATTTGTATTAATAAAATCTATTAATATGAAAACAAAAACTAAAAATGTAAAATGTATAAGTTTTAGAAACTTTATACATATGATTCTGGTAAGTATATTATTTTATCAGGCACATTATTTAAAGGCTCAATCTGCATGTGGTGCAAGTGTTAACATTACTACAACTTTAGATGATGGAACCGGAAGCGGAACAGCTACGGCAGTTATTTCAGGTAGTTTAGATCCATTTTATTTTTATTGGAGTAATGGTGATCAAGGATTAGGTTTAAATAATGTTTCGAACTTATCGTATGGCACATATACTATGCATGCCTATAATACATTAGATTCTTTATGTACTGTAAGTGCAACATTTTTTATTTCATTAGATTCTAATGCATGTAACTTAAACGTAAATGTTGCTGTATCAGCTGATAACGGAACTGGAATTGGTAGTGCGCAAGCATTAATAAGTGGAATGTCAGGTCAATATAATGTAAATTGGTATGGTATTGGATTTTCGTTTGGACATTCAGGCTCAATCATTTCAAACGTAAACTCTGGCTATTATCTATTAGAAATTCGCGATTCAATTAATTATTCTTGTACATATTATGATACTATTTTTATTCCCTTAGATTCTACTATTTGTTCTTTAACGCTTAATACTGTTGTTACTCCTGACTACGGTTTAGGAAATGGCACAGCAATAGCTACGGTTAATGGGGGTAGCGGATCTTATCATTTTTCATGGAGTAATGGTGTGTACGGTAATGGAGTAAATATAATTAATAATTTATCTACAGGCTCCTATAATGTGCAAGTAGTAGATTTATTAGATTCTACTTGTACTGCGTATGATAATTTCTTTGTTTGGTTAGATACTAGTAATGTTGTTAACCCATGTAACTTATCTGTAGTTTCATTTAATACTTCGCCTGACAATGGAACTGGAAATGGTACTGCAACTTTAACAATAGGAGGGACTTCTTCTCCATTATATTATGTTTGGAGTAATGGATCTCAAGGTTTAGGATTAGATTTTGTTAATAATTTAACGACTGGATTATATAATGTTTATGCCTACAGCACTTTAGATTCAAATTGTTATATGGATACCACATTTTTTATAGGATATGATTCTACATATTGTATGTTATCCATTGATTCTGTTGGTATTACTCCTGATAATGGCTGTAATAATGGCTCTGCTTCTATAAATGTTACAGGAGGGAGTGGTTTATATTATTATATTTGGACTAATGGAGTAGATGGTAACGGAATTAATTCTGTTTACAATTTAGCTCAAGGAAACTATATAGTATATGTGGTAGATTTAACAGATTCATTATGCGCTACAGCTAAAAATATAAATATTCCTTACGATTCCAGTTACATAGGTAACCCTTGTAGTTTATCAATGACATTTATAACTACTCCTGATAATGGAAGTAATAATGGAACCGTTACTGCTAGTGTTACTGGAGGTAGTGGGTCGTATCAGTTTGTTTGGAGTAACGGGCTTTATGGGTTAGACCTACATACCATAACTAATTTAAGTAAGGGATGGTATTCAGTTCAGGTAACTGATATAAATGATCCATCTGCTACGGTTGCCAGAAATTTTTATATATCTTCAGAATCTGAAATTTCAGGATTATCTAATCATGTTAATTTATCAAATATTAAAATTTATCCTAATCCTGTGAGTGATATTTTAAACATTGAATCTGAAATAAATATATTAACAATTGAAATATACTCTTTACTAGGCAACTTAGTAAAGAAAGTTAATGTTTCGAATGGATTAAATGCTAGTATTGATCTTTCAACTCTTGAAGGTAATGTGTATATGCTTCATATTATCACTGAAAACGGCTTAAAAGTTCAAAAAATGATAAAACATTGATTGATCAATTGAGTACAATAAAAAAAGGGGGCCATTGCCCCCTTTTTTGGTTATTAAAAAATTAATTAATGATGATGACCACCTTCTCCATGGGCATGACCATGAGCAATTTCCTCTTGTGTTGCATCTCTTACTACTTTTACCTCTCCGGTAAACCATAAGTCAACACCGGCCATTGGATGATTAAAATCCATTTTTACATTTTCTTCTTCAATTTCAAGCACTACTCCATCTAATCTATGACCTTCTTGATCTCTCATGGGAACAATATTTCCTACTTGTAAAACATCTGAAATGGTACCGTCAACCATAAAAATATTTTTAGGAATGTCTACAATGGCATTTTCATCAAACTCACCATACCCGTCTTTGGCTTTAACTCCAAAAGAAAAAGTATCACCCACTTTTAATCCTTGTAAATTTTTCTCAAACTCAGGAATCATACTTCCAATTCCAAAAATAAAACTCAAGGGCTCTTGACCGAAAGTTGATTCAATTTGCTCACCGGTTTCGGTGTTTTCTGTAAGCGTATAATGTACGGTTACTACTTTGTTTTTTTCTACGTTCATAATATAATTTTAAGAGAGCTTTCGCCCTAAATTTTAACCAAAAGTAATGAATAATTATGAATGGATTACTACGTTTTTAGTTTCGGATGTATTGTTTAGGGGATGAAATTTTTATTAAATTAGGAAGAAAATAAAAAGAATAGAAATTATTGAAATTTTTTTTAAACATAAAGAATAGGTCAAAACCATAAAGACTTAGTAAATATTTTATTTTTATTATTTTTTTTTAAAATTTGGATAACTTATACTAAACTATAATTGATCCTCATTTAAGATAAAATTTAAGTCAAATTAAACTAATTACAGTAAAAAAATGTTACTTTGTTAACTAAATCATGTTTAACCAATAAAAAATTAAAAATCATGGCTTTTGAATTACCAAACTTACCTTACAATTTTAATGCTTTAGAGCCTCATATTGATGCTCGCACTATGGAAATACATCATGGAAAACACCATGCAGCATACGTTACCAATTTAAATAATGCTATTAAAGGAACAGCACTTGAAAACAAAACGTTAGAAGAAATATTGGTGGAGGGCTTTAATACACCAGCTGTTCGAAATAACGGAGGCGGACATTGGAATCACTCCTTGTTTTGGAACTTGTTATCACCTAATGGAGGACAAGCTTCTGAAAAATTAAATCAAGCTATAGCTCAACATTTTGGCGGTTTAGAAGGATTAAAAACTAATTTTAATGCAGCGGCTATGGGAAGATTTGGTTCAGGTTGGGCTTGGTTATGTGTGCATAAAGGTGGAAAATTAGAGATTTGTTCTTCTGCCAATCAGGATAATCCTTTAATGCCGGGTATTGGATGTGGAGGCTTTCCAATTATAGCTTTAGATGTATGGGAACATGCATATTATTTGCATTATCAAAACAGAAGAGCAGATTATGTTAATTCTTTTTGGAATGTATTAAATTGGAATAAAGTAAATGAATTATTCGAAAAAAATTCGTAATATTGTAATTCCTCCTTTTTTATAGTTATTCAACTAAGAAGCCCTCGGATTTTCCGGGGCTTTTTAGTTTACGCCTTTTTTAAGTTATCTAAACTTGTTAACGAATAAATATTTAAACGGTTGCCTGTTTGATGTTATTTAATTGTGAATTACTTTTGAAAACCTCATGTTATTATACCTAAAAAATAATATCGATTCATTTTTACAACAGAATGAAATAAAACTTATTGTTCAATCTATACAAAATATAGATGATACTGTTTATTTTATAGGAGGTTGTGTGCGTGATGCTATTTTACAAAGAAATTGCAAGGATATTGATTTAGTAACCTTATCGGATGCAGAAAAAGTAGCTATTAAACTTCAAAAAAAACTTCAAGGAAGTAAGGTTCAGGTATTTAAAAATTTCGGCACAGCCATGTTTAAAACACATGATTTAGAAATTTAGGTAATAACTGCCCGAAAAGAATCGTACAGAAAGGATTCGCGTAAGCCTTTGGTTGAACCAGGTACACTTTATGATGATCAATGTAGAAGAGATTTTACTATAAATGCCTTGTCTATTGCGATACAACATAATGAATACGGCAAACTAGTTGATCCATTTAATGGAATTCAAGACCTACAAGATAAAGTTATTCGCACTCCTTTAGATCCGTCTATTACTTTTTCTGATGATCCCTTACGCATGTTGCGTGCTATACGATTTGCTGCACAACTTAATTTTACCATACATACCAATACATGGAAAGGTATTGTTGAAAACATCGATCGAATTCATATTATATCTCAAGAAAGAATAACCGAAGAATTGAATAAAATAATTCTTTCAAAACACCCTTTTTATGGAATTGATTTACTGTTTAAATCGGGCTTATTAAAAATTATTTTTCCAGAATTATATCATTTACATGGGGTTGATACCCTACAAGGAAATTCACACAAAGATAATTTTTATCATACTTTAAAGGTGTTGGAAAATATTTCTTTACATACCAATAATCTTTGGCTTAGGTGGGCTGCATTACTTCATGATATTGCTAAACCAGCTACTAAAAAATATGTTGAAAATACGGGTTGGACTTTTCATGGACATGAAGACTTAGGAGCTAGATGGGTTCCTAAAATATTTAAAAAACTAAAACTACCTTTAGATGAACCTATGCGGTATGTTCAAAAATTAGTACGTCTTCATTTACGGCCTATTGCCTTAGCAAAAAATGAAATTACGGATTCAGCGATTCGAAGATTGTTGTTTGAAGCAGGGGACGATATACATGATTTAATGACATTATGCGAAGCAGACATTACTTCAAACAATGAATACAAAGTAAAAAAATATTTAAAAAACTTTGAAATGGTTAGGCAAAAATTACAGGATGTAGAAGAAAGAGATCGGGTAAAAAATTGGCAACCTCCCATTACTGGTGATTTTATTATGAAAGAATTAAATATGCCTCCCGGTAAAGAAGTAGGAATTATAAAAAACATTATTCGAGAAGCGATATTGGATGGAAAAATTAAAAATGATTTTCAAGATGCATATGCACTTATGCTACTAGAAGCGCAAAAGTTGGGTTATCATAAAAAGAGTTAGGCTAAAAATATTTTAATAGATTAATATTTTTAAAATAATTATCTAACCCCGTGCATTAACTTCTTAATGATGGGTTGAAATACGATGGAAAGTAATCCCACCGCTACAGAAACCCCTGTTAAAAGCCAAAAAAAGTAGGATATTCCCTGTTCATCGGCAATTTTATCGATGTTTTCTCCAAATTTTGAAGCTCCTTTCATGCCAATAGCTACAGCCAAATACCAAATTCCAAACATCATGGCTATCATACGAGCAGGAACTAATTTGCTTACATACGAAAGACCCACTGGTGAAATACACAATTCAGCCATGGTATGGAATAGATATACTAAAATGAGCCAAATCATACTTACCGAAGCACTTTTTGCTCCCGGCTCAATACCGCCCGATCCAAAAGCTACACAAGCCATACCTAGCGCTAATAAAAACATACCAATACCATATTTAAAATTTGCCGAGGGATTGTATTTACTCTCCCACCATTTCGAAAATAAAGGAGCTAAACTAATAATAAACAAAGAGTTTAATGTTGAAAACCATGAAGCAGGAACTTCGAGTGTATCCGCCATATTTTGATCGTACAACATCCATCCCGCTATACCCCATATTATTACAAAGCTTGAGCCTAAAATTACATTGGATAAGGCATAGTTTTTAAAGGTTTGCTTAAACAATAAATATAAAACCCACGTAATGATGGCCAAGGGAACAATGGTAATTAAGGCATTTACTATTTTAAATATTAAACCGGCACTCCCATCTAAAATACGGTTTGTGTAATCGCGAGCAAATATGGTAAGTGTACCGGGTGACTGCTCAAAAATAGCCCAAAAAAATATGGTTAAAAAAGCAAAAAAGGAAACTGCAATCATTTTTTCCCGTGTGAGTTTTGAGTATTGTGTAATTCGAAATACCAATAAAAATACAAAAAGTATTAAGGCTAGTAAAATGGTAAAATTATTTCCACTTAATCCGAATACTTGAAAATTAAAAATATCGATTTCTCCGTTTGAAATTATTTTTGCCGGTTCAAACACAATCCATAATAAACCCAATGTTACCATAATACCAATAAATACTAATTGCCATACAGGAAAAGGGTTTAAGGTATCGTTATTCTCTATGGGAGTATCTGCAGCTTTTTTTACCGGCTTTAAACCAATATCGCCAAAAATATGTTGTGCAAACCAAAATTGTAACATACCAAAAAACATAAATATCCCGGCCAGTCCAAATCCCCAGCTCCAACCTACTTTTTCACCCAAATAGCCGCATAGCAAAATACCAAAAAAAGCACCGGCATTTACGCCCATATAAAAAATGGTGTATGCACCGTCTTTTTTTTCCGGATGATTTTTATACATCTCAGAGATTATGGAAGTCATATTAGGTTTAAAAAATCCATTACCAAAAACCAATAATATTAATCCAGTATAGATGAAAAATGGAGTTTCTAAGGCCATAGAGGCATGACCTAAGGTCATTAATAAAGCGCCAACCACTACCGCTAAACGATAACCAATTTTTTTATCGGCAAAATAGCCGCCAAGCATAGTAGATAAGTATACTAAGCCTACATACGATCCAAATAGTGCCATGGCCTGTTCTCGAGACCATTCCCAACCTTCATTTAAAAGTGAAGAGGTTAAAAACATCACTAATAATGCCCGCATTCCATAAAAGGAAAATCTTTCCCACATTTCGGTGAAAAATAGTACAAACAAACCCGATGGATGTCCTAATACTTTACTTTTGAAAAATTGTTCTGTAGAGTGTTCTTGCATGTATTTTTGGGTTTATGAGGCGGTATTTAATTCTTTATCTACCCCGTGCATTAATTTTTTAATGATCGGAGATAATACGAGGAGCAAAACTCCAAAACCTAAACCTGTATAAAATAAATATTTGAATAATTTTAAATATGTAGTCTTTGCGTGTTGAATATCTGTTACTTCACCACCCGAAGTATCAATGGAAGCAATATTGGCTAAGACAGAAGCTATAAACTCTGAACTAGCGGTTGCTAAAAACCATACTCCCATCATAAAGCCTACAATTTTTGCGGGTGATAATTTAGTTACTGCTGATAATCCAACAGGAGAGAGACATAATTCGCCAAAGGTGTGTAATAAATAGGTTAATACTAACCAAATCATAGCTACTTTACCTGCTCCCGAAACCTCTATTCCCAAAACCAATGAGCCAAAACCTAAGCCAACTAATATTAGAGCAATTCCAAATTTAACCGCTGTGTTTGGGTTATATTTTCCCAACTTAACCCATAACCATGCAAAAACAGGCGCAAACAATATAATAAAAAGTGCATTTAAACTTAAAAAGTTCCCGGCTTTTATCTGCCCTCTATCTAAAATCCTATCGGCAAATAAATTTAATGAAGTGTAAGCCTGCTCAAATAATGCCCAAAATATTACAGTAAATATAATTAGTATAGTTAAAGCAAATAATCTTTCTTTAGCAACTTTATCTAATTTAGTAATAGCATAATACGCTATGTATATAAAAGAAAACAATCCTGCTATAATTAATATGTTTTGCACAATAGAATGACTTTGAACCATTTGCCAAACTAATACAGATAAAGCTAATGCCCCAATGTAAATAATCCATTCTAATGAAATTCCAAAATAATTTTTTTGTATTAAATGAATGTCTTTAGGCTCACCATTGCCCAACAAATATTTTTTTCCCGAAATAAATGTTATTAGTCCTAAGATCATTCCTACTCCTGCAGCACCAAATCCATAGCTCCATCCATATTGTTCTCCTAACCATACACATATTATCGTTGCTAAAAATGATCCTAAGTTTATACCCATATAAAATATGGTGAAGCCTGAGTCTCTTTTTTTATCTCCCTCAGCATATAATTCTCCAACTAGAGAAGAAATATTAGCCTTTAAAAATCCAACTCCCATAATAATTAAGGCCAATGAAAAATAAAATACTTGTAAAGCAAACTCATCTCGAACAATTTCACCGGTAACACTTTGGGTAGCGGCATTTCCTTCAAAAGCCATACCTAAATGTCCCAGTACTAATAAAACTCCTCCAAACACAATAGATTTTCTAAAACCTAAATATTTATCGGCCAAAAAACCACCTAAAACAGGCATTGCATATACCAATGCGGCATAACTTCCTATTAAAAAATTACCACTTTCATCTGAAAATAAATGATATTTAGTTAAATAAAAAATCAATAAGGCTTTCATTCCATAAAATGAGAAGCGCTCCCACATTTCGGTAAAAAAAAGGATAAATAATCCAACCGGATGACCGAAAAGTGTATTTTTTTGTGTGGACATTTTTATGAATTAAGGGAGCAAAAATACTTATAATTTCTCTAAAATAAAACGAGTCATTTTTTCATATACGTGAAAGCGAGCGTTACCTCCATAAATTCCATGGTTTTTATCAGGATACATATAAAAATCGAAGTGTTTACCCGCTTCAATTAATGCATTTACCATAGCTACACTGTTTTGAAAATGCACATTATCGTCAGCCATGCCATGAATAAGTAAATAATTTCCTTTTAATTTATCGGCATGATTTAATGGAGCAAAATCATCGTAATTTTTCTCATTTTCTTGGGGTGTTTGCATAAACCTTTCGGTGTAAATAGAATCATAAAATTTCCAATGGGTAACAGGAGCTACAGCAATTGCAGATTTAAAATAATCAGCTCCCATAGTAATGCATAAGCTGCTCATATATCCACCATAACTCCAACCTTGAATACCAATGCGTGTTTTATCAACATAAGGAAGATTCGCAAAGTATTTAGCAGCGGATATTTGATCAGATGTTTCAATTTCGCCTAATTTTTTATACGTACATTTTTTAAAAGCACTACCTCTACCACCGGTTCCTCGGTTATCTACCGACACTATTATGTAGCCTTGCTGAGCTAGATATTGATACCAAATAAAATTTGTGCCACCCCAAGCATTTGTTACCGTTTGAGATCCCGGACCACCATATACATACATTAATACCGGATATTTTTTATTTTCATTAAAATCAGCGGGCTTGATCATCCAAGCATTTAATTCAATGGTATCTACTGGAATAGTAAAAAATTCTTGTTTAGATATACTATATTCTTGTAAAGTTTGTTTAAGCGAGGTGTTTTCTTCGAGCATTTGAATCATTTTACCATTGGGTTGATGTAAACTAATCTCTACCGGGTGATTTGCTTTGGAATAATAATCAATATACATAGTTCCGTCTGGGCTAAATACAACATCATGTGTTCCAATTTTGTTAGAGATTCTTTTTTTGTTTTTTCCATCAAATGATACTTGATACAATTGAACTTGTTTTGAATCATCTTCTTTACTGGTATAATAAATAGTATTTGACTTCTCATTTACATAAAGAATATCTACAACCTCCCAATTTCCGGATGTAACTGGATAAAAATCGGAATTATCTAATGTATATAAATAAATATGTTTATAGCCACTTCGATCACTTGTCCAAATACATTGATTTTGATTATTTAAGAAAAATACATCATCATAAATATCTATATAGGTATTACTTTGTTCTTCTAAAAAAGTTTTAGAGGCATTATCCGATATGTTGTAAAGGATACATTTTAGCTTATTTTGATGTCTGTTTAATAACTGAATACTAAGAATATCTTGGTTTTTGGTAAATTTTATTCTTGGAATATATTCATAATCAGAGATGTTTTGAATTAAGAAGTTTTTGGAGTTTAGTAAGGAGTACACCCAAAGTGTAACCCTTGAGTTTTCTTCACCCGCTTTTGGATATTTAAATTTATAGGGTTGAGGATACAAATGATTTTCATACATATCCATTGAAAATTGTTTTACATTTGTTTCATCAAATTTGTAATACACTAAATTTTTAGAGTCGGGCGACCACTCATAGCCTTTTTTTAAGGAAAATTCTTCTTCGTAAACCCAATCTGTAGCTCCATATATTATGTTGTTTTTTGAACCATCATGTGTTATTCTCACTTCTTTTTCTAACATTAGGTCATAATACAATAAATTATGATCACGAACATAGGCTACCTTTTGTGCATCGGGAGAAAATGTAGCTAACTGTATTTTTCCCTTTGCAGAAATAAAATGTGTTTTTTTATTTATGATATCAAATACAATCACATGTTCTATGGTTGAATGTCTGTAGATATTTTCAACATCATAAAAAAGTAATATTTTATTTTCTTGTTCAGAAAATGAATAATGAGATATATTTTCGGCTCCAATATTTTTAAGTAAATTACTTGAAACCAATACTTCTTTAAATGCAGTATCACGGATAGATTTTTTAACAATTTCAAGTCCTTGGTTTGTATTATCAAGAATAGTGTAATACGTACTGTTTTTCATGAAATTAAAAGCTTCTACATAGTTTGTTCTAAATTTCTTGCCTTTCCAAATATCTTGAAGTTCTATTTTTTTTTGAGCAACAAGGTAGCTTTGTGAAAAAAGAATAGAAAGTGTAGAGAAACAAACAATTAAAAGTCGGAAGCGATTCATAATTTACTATTTTTACATTATAAAAGTGACAAATATACATAAATATGAAGTATCAAAAAGTAACAACAACGCATGTTGAGTATTTTAAAAAGCTGTTGGGTGAAGAGGTTGTTTTTACACAAAAAGACATCTTAAATGTTTATGGTTCAGACGAAACTGAAGATTTATGTTTTCCGCCTGAGGTTTTATTAAAACCTAAAAACACCTTTGAGGTGTCAGAAATAATTAAATATTGTAATATACAACGGATACCATTAACTCCTCTAGGTGCTAGAACAGGGTTGAGTGGCGGTGCTTTAAGCGTATATGGTGGGGTAGGTTTAAGTACTGAAAAAATGAATCAAATCATTCATTTAGATGAAAATAACTTACAAATTACGGTTCAACCCGCTGTGATAACTCAGGTTTTGCAAGATTTTGTAAAAGAAAAAGGCTTGTTTTATCCACCGGATCCTTCTAGCAAAGGCAGTTGTTTTATAGGTGGCAATATTTCGGAAAATGCAGGAGGACCAAAAGCGGTTAAATATGGCGTTACTAGAGATTATATTATTAATTTAGAAGTAGTATTACCTAATGGAGAAGTAATATGGACAGGAGCCAATACCTTAAAAAACTCAACGGGATATAATTTAACTCAACTTATGATTGGCAGTGAAGGAACATTAGGTGTAATTACCCAAATTGTAATTCGCTTAATTCCATATCCAAAATATAGTTTACTTTTATTGGCACCTTTTAATTCTGCCGAAAAAGCATGTGAGGCCGTATCTGCAATATTTAAAGCAGGAATTACTCCCTCGGGATTAGAATTTATGGAGCGTGACGCCATAGATTGGGTTGTCAAGTATACTCAAGAAACTTCTTTTCAAATAGAGGAAAATGTAAAAGCACATTTATTAATTGAAGTGGATGGAAATTATTTAGAAACTCTATATCTTGATGTGGAAAAAATACATGAGGTATTAAATCATTATGAAGTAGGGGAGGTTCTGATGGCTGAAGATGAATCGCAAAAAAACGCTTTGTGGAAATTAAGAAGAAAAGTAGCAGAATCTGTTAAAGCTAATTCGGTATATAAGGAGGAAGATACGGTGGTTCCTAGGTATGCCTTGCCAAAGTTATTAACTGGCGTAAAAGAAATCGGTAAAAAATTCGGGTTTACTTCGGTTTGCTATGGGCATGCCGGAGATGGAAATTTACATATTAATATAATTAAAGGGAATTTAAGCGATGAATTGTGGAATACTACGGTTAAAGAAGGCATAAGGGAGCTTTTTAAATTAACAGTATCCTTAGGTGGAACGATATCCGGAGAACATGGAATAGGATGGGTACAAAAAGAATTTATAGACATTGCTTTATCGCAAGAAAACAGATTATTACAAAAAAAGATTAAACAAGTATTTGATCCAAATGGTATATTAAATCCTGGAAAAATTTTGCTTGATTAAATAAGCTTTACTCATGAAATTATGGTGTAACCAGAATACTAGGTAGTATCTTAATAAATGTTAAATTTAAGCTTTTTTACACTAATTTGCAACTAAACTAGTTGAACTGCGTTAAAGACAATTAAATTGAATAATTATGAGGCAGTTAAAAATTACAAAACAAATTACCAACAGAGAGTCTTTATCGCTAGATAAATACTTACAAGAAATTAGTAAAGTGGGTATGATTTCTGCTGATGAGGAGGTTGAATTAGCTCAAAAAATTAAAAAGGGTGATCAGATATCGCTAGAAAAACTCACTAAAGCAAATTTACGCTTTGTTATTTCAGTAGCTAAACAATATCAAAATCAAGGATTAAGTTTGCCCGATTTAATTAACGAAGGAAATTTAGGTTTAATTAAAGCGGCTCAACGTTTTGATGAAACCAGAGGATTTAAATTTATTAGTTATGCGGTGTGGTGGATTAGACAATCTATTTTACAAGCCATCGCAGAACAATCAAGAATTGTGCGTTTGCCTTTAAATAAAATAGGCTCTATCAATAAAATAAATAAGGCATTTATGGAATTGGAGCAAAAGTACGAAAGAGAGCCTTCTATTGATGAGCTTGCTACCTTGCTTGATATTCCTAAAGAAGAAATTGAGGCAACGATACTTTCTAAAGTAAAACACTTATCAATGGACGCCCCTTTGGGTGCCGATAACGATGATGATAGAAATTTATACGATGTGATGGGTTTAGAGACCGAAAGTAATTTACCCGATAACAGAATGCTTGCTATTTCTTTAAAAGATGATGTAAGTATGGCTTTAAAAGGATTAACTTTACGTGAGGCTGATATTGTAAAATTATATTATGGTATTGGTATTCCTGAGCCATTAACTATGGAAGAAATAGGAGCAAAGTACGATTTAACTAGAGAAAGAGTAAGACAAATTAAAGAAAAAGCCTTGCGAAAATTAAAAACAACCAGTAGAAGTAAAGCCTTGCGAAAATATTTAGGTTAATGAGCCAAATAATTATTTCCCCATCCTTACTATCGGCAAATTTTGCAAATTTAGAGAAGGACGTTAAAATGTTGAATGAAAGCGAAGCTGAATGGATACATTTAGATGTTATGGATGGAGTGTTTGTCCCAAATATTTCTTTTGGATTACCTGTGATAAAAAGCATTAGGAATTTAACGCATAAAAAATTTGATGTACATTTAATGATTGTGCAACCTGAAAAATACATTCAGGAATTTAAAGATGCCGGTGCTGATATATTAACCGTACACTACGAAGCGAGTATACACCTTCATAGAACATTGGAAGCTATTAAAAAGTCTGGCATGATGGCAGGGGTAGCTATTAATCCTCATACTTCTGTTTCATTACTAGAAGATGTACTTGAATTGGCAGATTTAGTTCTAATTATGAGTGTTAACCCGGGGTTTGGTGGACAAAAATTTATTAATCAAACCTATGAGAAAATTATGCGATTAAAAGAGATTTTGCATAAAAAAAATACTCGAACTTACATAGAAATTGATGGAGGAGTTTCGGATGAAAATAGTCGTGAATTAATTAAAGCGGGAGCGGATGTTTTGGTGGCAGGAAATTATGTTTTTTCTTGGGATAATCCAAAGGAAAGGATTAAAACTCTACTTTCTTTTTAAATTTAATCCAAAACTTAGTCCGGTAGAAACAAAAAAGGCATGGACATTAATATTATTTTCCATTTGATAAATAGGAGTGTAAATATTTTTTATGTCAATAAAAAAATGAAAGTATTCGGTTAGAAAAAATGTGCTGCCTATATTAATAGAAAAATTTGGAAAAATACTAGGTTTGTTTAATGTACTATACTCGTTTTTTGTAAATAATACTCCTTGATGTAACCCTACATAAATATCCATTTTTGATTTAGTGAAATGATACAAGCCTCCAAATGTTAAATATGATTGAAATTTACTTTTAATGGGTGTTTTATATGAACTGCTCACCAATGTATGATTTTCTCCTTTAAAACTAAATTTTTCATTTGTAAAATATTCTAAATGACTACTTAAAAAAACCGCATTTCCTTTTGTGGAATACCATGTGGGGCTAATAGTTGTAGTAAACTTTAGCTGACCTTCTCGCCTAAAAATATCATTAGCAATACTATTTTTAGAAGCGAAAAGAATCATAATAAAACAAAAACTTTTCACCATAATTTCCCCAACATATAATTAATACTTAAGGTAAATAGTAGATGGCCATGCAGTGAAAGAGAATTTTCTTGATGAATCTCATAGCTATCGTTTACTTCATGAATATGCAAATGATTTCCTAAATGCGTCATGTATTGAGTTGCTATACTACATTCAACTTTATTATTTATCTTGACATGTGTACCTAATCCTCCTTGAATTGCGGATGTCCAACGACTAAATGTTTGATTATTTTTATAAAATTGATAGTTGGCATAATCAAAACAATGCCCCATCATTAAATAAGGCTGTATTTTTTTTGAGTTAACTGTGGTTGGGTTTAAAATATAATACATAACAGACCAACCAATATGACCTGTGTTTCTATTACCTATGTTTTGAATACCTGTTTTAAAATAATCCGCAAACCATTCTGTATTTACTCTTTCAGTAAGTTGTATTCTAAATTGCCCACCAACCCCTAAGCCATTATTTGATTGATCCTCTTCAAACATACTAAAAGTTGCTCTTGAACCAAGAGTTAACCGGCCTTTATTGTAGTTTTCCTGACTATAACAACTTAAATAACAAAATAGTAAACAACAAAAGAAGTTAAATTTATTAATAATCATAATCTATAAAACGAGTATATAATTCAATATATTATAATGTATTGCTAGAAAAATATTTTTTTAGATAAACCATCCCTTATACATGACATAATTTTTTGCCGTTCCTAAGGTAATTTTTTGAATTTCTTCTATGGGTAATTCCTTTACTTTTTTTGCCGGAACTCCGGCATAAATACTTCCGCTTTCTACTATGGTATTTTCTAAAACTACAGCCCCGGCAGCAATAATACTGTGGGAATGGATAATTGCTTTATCCATGACAATGGCACCCATGCCAATTAATACGTCATCACAAATTGTGCAACCATGAACAATTGCTCTGTGGCCAATGGATACGTTGTGACCAATTATAGTATTCGCTTTTTGATACGTGCAATGAATCATGGCATGATCTTGAATATTTACTTCATTGCCAATTTCAATAGAATGAACATCCCCTCGAATAACCGCATTAAACCATACGCTACAAGAGTTGCCCATTTTTACATTTCCTACAATGGTAGCATTTTCTGCTATAAAACAATCTTTTCCAAAGATTGGTGAAATACCTTGAACGGGTAATATTAGAGCCATATTATATAAGTTTTCGAATGGCGAACTTAATAAAGTTTTGTTTTTTTGTTGTGTATGGTGGGTATTTAAAATCTGAGTCTAATGCAAAGCTTTTTTTCATAATGGGTTTCTTGTGTGAAAATGTTTCAAAACCGTAAAATCCGTTATACGCTCCTCCAAGTCCACTATTCCCAACTCCTCCAAAAGGCATTTGAGGAGGAACCATGTGCATGATGGTTTCATTTACACAAACCCCACCCGAAGATGTATTTTGTACAATAAAATCTATAAATGTAGTATCGTTTGAGAAAATATATAATGCCAGCGGTTTTTCTCTTTTATTTATAAAATCGGTTGCTTCTTGTACATGACTAAATTCAAGAATAGGTAAAATGGGGCCAAAAATTTCTTGTTGCATAACCGGAGCATCTTCAGAAACATTATTGATAATAGTAGGTGCAATATATTTTTCTTCTTCATTGCTATCGCCACCAATTAACACATCTCCCTTAATTAAAGATTTGAGGCGCTGAAAGTGTTTTTGAGAAATAATTCTGCCATAATCTTTGCTATTATTTGGATTTTCTGTAAAAAACCGCTTTACATATTGGGCTAATTTTTGAGTAAAGGCCTCTTTTATATCTTTATGTACCAATACATAATCAGGAGCGACACAGGTTTGTCCCGTGTTATAAAATTTACCCCAAACGATGCGTTTAGCCGCTACATCGAGGGAAATGTTTTTGTCAACTACGGTGGGACTTTTTCCTCCTAATTCTAAGGTGCATGGAGTTAGATTTTTGGCTGCTGCTTGATATATAATCTTTCCAATTTCTGTTCCCCCTGTAAAAAAAATATGGTCAAATTTTTCTTGGAGCAATTTTTCTGATTCTTGAGCTCCCCCTTCAATTACCGTCATATATTCTGCAGGGAAATACTCTTGAATCATATTTGCAACTGCTTGAGAGGTGTGAAAAGAAATTTCAGAGGGTTTTAAAATAATGGTGTTTCCAGCAGCCATAGAGCCAAGTGCCGGCCCCAATAAATTTTTTACCGGATAATTCCAAGGAGAAATGATTAATGATACACCATATGGTTCAAATAGTATTTTACTTTTACCAGGTTGAAAAAATAGAGGTGTGTGAACTCTTTTTGGGGTTATCCATTTCTTTAAGTTTTTAATGTTGTATTCAATATCACTAATGGTGATTCCAATTTCGGCTGTATAAGATTCAAAAGGCGATTTTTTTAAATCTTTATATAAAGCATCTTGCAAATTTGAAGTATGTTTTATTAATGCTTCTTTAAGAGTTTGTAGTTGTTTAACTCTAAAAAGGTAGGGTTTAGTTTGGCCTGAATTAAAAAATAATCGTTGTTTTTCAACTATTTTAGAAAAATCACGTATGTTTTTAACTAGAGTATTTACTTCTTCTGTTTGTGTCATAAACGTATACTTTTGTATGTATGTAAAAATAACAATAAATCATCTAATTTAAATAGGATTATTTTTTAGTTTGCCAATATTTTTAATAATTTGGTGCCAATGCAAGTAAATAAGCTAATGTTATTCTTTAACTCTAGAGGTGCTAAAAATATATTTTGGATATTGTTTTTAGGAGTGTTTTTTTGGATATATGTTATACCCATTAAAACAGCTACGAATGATCGAAGAATGGTTGCTGCTTTTGATTCGGATGAGGCCATGTGTTTAGAAATTATTAAAGAAGCTGTTACAGAAAACAGGCAAGTTCAACAAAAAATATATGGGGATGCGTATTTTAATTTAGCACATTCTACATTGTTGTATTTATATCCGTCTTCCGAAATTACTCACCAACATATTATTATTTGCTTACGTGCGGTGTCTTGCTTTTTTGCACTACTAAGCTTATGCACCATTTTTGGAATTGCAATGGCTTTAACTCAACATTTTTGGTTTTCTGTAGGGGTGGTTTTTAGTATATTTTTTGGCTATTATGATTTCTTTTTTAATGCCACAAATGCCCATCCGGATAGCATGCAATTATCACTTTTACTTGGTGCATTATTTTTTATTATTCAGGCTTTTCAATTAAAAAAAAGAAGGTATTTTATAATGTCGTTCTTTTTGTCGGGGTTAGCGTTTAGTACTAAATTTTTTGGTGTTTTTATGCTCCCTGTTTTGCTAATTGCTATAATCGGTTATGTAAGTGATTCTAAAAATAACTCTTATTCATTTTTATTCGAATTACTTTTTTGGATTTCAATATACTATTTGATTCAATATACTGATCCGATTTTTATTCAAAAATACATTTCCACAGATTCTCTTCAAAAAACTGAAATTGTTAAAATGTTTGGGGTTATACACAGACTAATATATTTAGTATTGTTTTTAAAATTGACTGTTTTTTTCCCTTTTCTATTTATTAAGTATAAAATAGTTTTTAAAAAAATATTAAATGCATTTAATATTTTAATTTCGGGTTTGTTTCTGTTTTCTATTGCGTTTTTTTTTACTTCACCAGAGCTAAGTAAAAACTATTCCTTTTTGTTTTTAATACTCAATTTTGAAGAAGAAACAGGCTATAAAATTTCTCAAGGACATTGGTTTTCCGGAGAATTTGGAATTTTACATTGGCTAAAATTAATGTCGGGTCATTCTATTGGACATTGGATGCTTATTCTTTTTTTTGTGTTACATTCTTTTTTGATTTTATATTACTTAATAAAGGATAAAAAAATGACTCTCGACTGGATTTTATGGATATGGTGTTCTTTAAATATGCTATATGTGTTTTTTACTGTTAGAGCTGGATTTGAGCATTATTTACTCACTTTTATGCCTGTTTTTTGGATTTTTTCTTTGGTATTTATTTTTAAAGCTTGGCAATATTTTCCTAAATCAGCTTATGTTTCCTTTTTACTACTAGTACATATTTTGTCTCAAAATATTTCTGAATTTTTCAGTAAACGCAGTGTATTTTTATCTAGAGAAGAGACTTCGGTTATTAAAGGAGGAGACTGGCTATTACAAAATATTTCATTGGATAAAAAAATTATGGCCGATTATTATGCGTATGTTCCTTGGGATTTTCAAAATTATAAAGAATGCTGGGGTATGGATAGTTTAATGGTTGCCGTTGAGCAACCTGATGTTATCATAATCACTCGAATAAGTGCCAGATTTTCATCGAAAGAAAAATCGGAGCAATTTTTAAGAGGCAAATCGGAGGATTTTTTAAATAAGCATTATTTTTATGAAAATTTAAAGAAAGGAAACCTTCCTTATGTAAAGGCGATTACATTTGAGGATATAGATATTTATATTAAGAAATAGTATAATGCTAAATTTATTTTTTAAACATTAGTTCTGAATTTTTTTTATCTCTTCTTTTATTTTTTTGTAAAGTGCATCCGATATATTTACCAAGGGTAATCGCAGATTTGCCTTCCCTATCCCTATAATTTCTAAAGCGGCTTTAATTCCTGCCGGATTATTTTCCGCAAATAATAAATCGATTAATTGGGTGTATGTATGATGAATTTTTTGAGCTTTTTCTAGTTTTTCATTCCAAATATATTCTATCATTTTGCTAAAGTCTTTTGGAAATGCATTAGTTAGTACTGAAATAACTCCATCACCCCCCAACGATAAAATAGGCAATGTTAAGGCATCATCACCGCTTATAACTAAAAAGTCTTTTGGTTTGTTATGTATGATGTAAGATATTTGATTTAAATTACCTGAAGCTTCTTTAATACCGATTATATTTTTTACTTCTTTCGCTAAATTTATAGTTGTTTCAGCTGATATGTTTGAACAAGTTCTGCCGGGAACATTATATAATAGAATAGGAGAGGGAGAATATTCAGCCAACACTTTATAATGTTCTATAATCCCTTTTTGTGAGGGTTTATTGTACGCAGGACTTGCGGATAAAATTGCGGAAACTTTTTTTAAATCGAACCACTCAAATTCTTTAATGAGTTCATAGGTGTTATTTCCTCCAATTCCTAATACAAGAGGTACTCTGTTGTTTATATACTCAATAGCAAAATTAAAAGATTCAATACGCTCTTTTTTCGAAAGAGTTACCGTTTCACCAGTTGTACCATGTAATACTAAATAATGTATGCCATGGTTTATATTATGATCGATTAATTTCTCAAAAGCTTTGTAATCAATATTCCCTTTATCAGTAAAAGGAGTTACAAGTGCAGTTCCAACTCCGGTAAGTTTTTTTTTGCTCATGATATAATTTTTTTTATTTCCTCAAAACTAGGGCAATCGTAATTACTCCATTTTCCTATTACCGTACCTTCTTTTAACAATACAATACCCGGATTTGAACGAATAATTGTTTTTAAAACGGTTTGATCCGCAGTTAAATAATCAAACTCAAGTTGATGCTCATGTCTGAAATTTTCAGTATCGTTATGAGAAGATGCAGTTACACCATAAACGTAATATCCTGCATTAAATGCTTCTTTTGCTAAGTTTTTTATGTTATTTAAATTAGCTACTCGTGCTTTGTTTATATCATGAGAAATAATTAAAAATATATAGGGTTCAGAAAGCACATCCTCTGTAATATCATTTCCGTCAGAATCAAATAGGTTAAAATCATGAATAGGAGGGTGATCTCCTTTTTCAATCAGTTTACTTTCTGTTTTTTCCCATTTCCAATTTAATGTATCTTGCCAAGGGTAATTATTTAAGTTAAAATCTTTAGATTCTCCTGTTTTTAAATTTTTATAGGTTAAAATTGTTTCAAATTTGTCGGGCTTTGCTCCATCTGGTAATTTCATTCCCTCTTTAATGCTTTTGCCAATAGCAAATGGTCTAAAGTCTTTAATTGGTAAATGTACTAACACATGAATGCTAAAATAAATCGATGCAATAGTCGTAAGTAAAGCTAAAACCCATTCAGGATTTTTAATTTTTTTACTATTTTTTATAAGAACTAAAATTATTAGAATAATACTAGTAAAGTAAAATGGAAAATCCCAATGTATTATACTAAAAGAAAACCAGGCAATAATTATTACAGATAATAAAGAAATAATAAAATCTTCTAACGTAGTGTTTAATTTAATAGCTTTGTTTTGAATAAATATGATTAATGTAAAGATGAGCAAAACTATATCTTTATAAAATGATTGCCAGGGTGTAAGTTTTATAGCATCTCCAAAACACCCACAATCGGTTACTTTATTAAAATAAGCTGAATAAAATGTTAAAAATGTAAAAAACAAAATCATGATCAGTAAGTTCCAACTTACAAAGCGCATCCAAGCACCTAACAATACGGCAAATCCCAGTAAAATTTCTGCAACGCAAATAAACACTGAAAGTTCGAGGGCATAAGAATCTAAAAAAGGTAAATTTAATACATCGGGAGAAAAATATTCCTGTAACTTATAAGAAAAACCTAATGGGTCGTTTGCCTTTATTAACCCTGAAACGATAAATAGCGATCCGGTTAAAATTCTAGAAATATATACCAGTATTTTCATAGTAAAAGTTTACTCAAATATATTACGAAAATCACATTACATATTTAATTATTATGAGTTATTAGTAAAAATTAACAGCTAATAATTTTTGCTATATCAGGCTTAAAGTACAGTTTGCTTTTTAATACTTTTCCATCCTCTCTAAAAATAGGTTTACCATCTTCATCTAATTTACTCATATTACTTGCGTGTATTTCTTTAAATATGTCAATTATTTTATCTTGTAAGCCGTGTTTTAGTATAGTCCCAAATAATATATACAATTGATCGCCTAATGCATCTGCTATTTCTGTTAAATCATTTTTTTGACAAGCTTCTAAATATTCTTCATTTTCCTCTCTCATTAATTTATATCGGAGCAAAGCTTCAGTTTCTTGGTTTATTAAGCTTGGCTGCTCATTATTCTTTATGCCAAATGCATCGTGAAATTCACGAACACAATTTATTAAATCTTCTAGGGATGTTTGTTTCATAACGTTTTAGTTCTTGTTGTTCAAAAATAGTGAATTAACTTTTTTTAACAAGCTTTAAATTTTTTAAATAAATCAAATGCTCACTTTTACGAAAAAATTATTTTGTATGGAAGTAACTCAAAATAGCGCTATTGATATTAAATTATTAAATGAAGAGATAGAAAAAGAAAGTGCTTTTGTTGATCTGTTAACCATGGAAATGGATAAAGTGATTGTTGGACAAAGGTATATGATTGAAAGACTATTAATTGCATTACTAGCAGATGGCCATATTTTATTGGAAGGTGTTCCCGGGTTAGCAAAAACCTTAGCTATTAAAACTCTTTCTCAAGCTATTCAGGCAGGTTTTAGCCGAATACAATTTACGCCTGATTTACTACCTGCCGATTTAGTTGGAACCATGATATACAATCAAAAAAATGATGAGTTTAGTGTTAAAAAAGGACCAATTTTTTCAAATTTTATTTTAGCAGATGAGATTAATAGAGCTCCTGCAAAAGTTCAAAGTGCTTTGCTTGAAGCAATGCAAGAAAGACATGTAACCATTGGGGAAAATACATTTCCATTACCTTCACCTTTTTTAGTTATGGCTACTCAAAACCCTGTTGAACAAGAAGGGACTTATCCATTACCCGAAGCACAGGTGGATAGATTTATGTTGAAAGTAGTGTTAAGTTATCCTAAAAAAGAAGAAGAAAAGCTGATTATTCGACAAAATCTATCGCCCGAAGGAATGCCAAAAGTGAGTCCGGTGGTTCAAGTTTCTGATATTTTAAAAGCACGTAATATCGTTAAAAAAGTGTATATGGATGAAAAAATTGAAAGGTATATTGTAGATATTGTGTTTGCTACTAGAAATCCTAAAGATTTTTCTCTACCCAATTTTGAGTCGCTCATTAGTTTTGGGGGGTCTCCAAGAGCAAGCATAAGTCTAGCGCTAGCTTCAAAGACATATGCTTTTATTAAACGAAGAGGTTATGTAATACCCGAAGATGTACGTGCGGTTTGTAAAGATGTATTAAGACACAGAATTGGATTAACGTATGAGGCAGAGGCAGAGAATATTACTACAGAAGATATTATCCAAGAAATACTAAATAGAGTAGAAGTACCTTAATTAATATTAAATTGGAAACTTCAGAGTTACTAAAAAAAGTTCGCAGAATTGAAATTAAAACCCGAGGGTTGTCCACCCAGTTATTTTCGGGAGAATACCATTCTGCTTTTAAAGGTAAGGGAATGACATTTAGCGAGGTAAGAGAATACCAATATGGAGACCCTATACGAACTATTGATTGGAATGTAACTGCCCGATTTAACCATCCGTTTGTAAAAGTTTTTGAAGAAGAAAGGGAAATGAATGTTATGTTGTTGTTGGATTTAAGCGCTTCGGAAAATTTTGGAACTAAACAACAAACTAAAAAAGATTTAATTTTAGAAATAGCTGCAGTATTAGCATTTTCAGCGTCTACTAATAACGATAAAATTGGAGCCATATTATTTACTGATACGGTTGAAAAATTTATTCCTCCTAAAAAGGGAAAATCACATATTTTACGTATAATTCGTGAAGTATTGGAATTTAAACCTAAAAACACTAAAACCAATATTACAGAACCTTGTGTTTTTTTAACTAAATCCTTAAAGAAAAAATCTACGGTTTTTATATTGTCCGACTTTATGGATAATAATTACTTAGATGCTTTGCGTATTGCCAATAAAAAACACGACATGGTTGCTTTGTGGATTACCGATCCTCTCGAAGAAAAAATTCCTGAGAACGTTGGCTTAATTCGTGTTAAAGACAATGAAACGGGAAAAATAATTATATTAAACACATCTGATAAAAAATCTATTCAGCATATACAAACCTCTTTAACGGTATGGAAAAATACTACAAAAGAAATTTTTATTAAGTCAGGTATTGATTTTGCAAATATTCATACCAATGTTTCATATGTAACTCCACTTATGAATTTATTTAAAATGAGAGAATATAGAAGATGAAAAAACACCTATTACATATTTTCTTTTTCTGTTGTTTTATTTCAGTTGTAATTGCGGAAAATAATACAGCTGAATTTAAAGCAAGTCTATCATCGGAAAAAATTGTAATTGGCGAACAAACTACAATTACCTTAAAATTAACCTGTAAAACCGGAGATAAAATAGAATGGTTTTCAATGCATGATACATTATCTAAACACATTGAAATAATTCAGATACAAGCACAAGATACGAGCTACGACAGTTCAAACTTCGAAATACAATATTTGATTCAAAATATAACAATTACTTCTTTTGACAGCGGATTACATGTTATTAAGCCATTTACTATAAAGTTAAACGACCAACGTATCGAATCAAACCCATTATTATTAATGGTAAATACGGTTTTAGTTGATATGAATAAGGATATTCATGATATTAAGCCTCCATTACATGTTTCAATGACCTTGCTTGATTGGTTAATAGCAAACTGGAAAATATTAGCGCTTGTTTGGCTTATTTTAACGGTTTTAACTATTTTCTTGTATTGGTATTTTATATTTAGAAAGAAGAAAAATAGATTACCTATTGTAAAAAAAGAAATTTCAATTTCTCCTTTTGAGCTAGCTATACAAAAACTTAAGACTCTTGAAGATAAAAAATATTGGCAAGAAGGTAAGTTTAAACAATACCATTCTGAAATTTCTGAAATAATTCGAGAATATATTGAGAATATATACAATATTCCTGCCTTAGAACAAACTACTACTGAAACTCTATATCAATTAAGGCACGAAGAATTAACCGATGAAATTAAGCAGAAATTGAAAAAAATATTGATTTTATCGGATATGGTAAAATTTGCCAAAGAAGTACCTTCAGATATTGAAAATGAAAGAGTAATGGTGTATGCTTATGAGTTTATAGATTTTACAAAACCTACGCAAATACTTAATGATATAAAAACATGATGGCTTATTTTAAAGATATAGAATTTGCGCATCCCCAATTTTTTTGGCTATTATTATCATTGCCATTACTTGCTGTATATATTTATTGGAAAAAAAATCAACGTATGGTTTTTTTACATTATTCTTCCTTGACTTTTTGGAAAGGAAACTTTAAAACGTTTAAATCTGGCTTGTTAGAATGGTTCTTTTTATTTAGATTGTTTGCCTTGTTCTTTTTAATAGTTGCTATGGCTCGACCTCAAAAATCATCAGCCTGGCAAGATGTTACTACTGAAGGAATTGATATTATTTTAAGTGTAGATATATCCACTAGTATGTTAGCCGAAGATTTTAAACCCAATCGATTAGAGTCATCTAAGAATATAGCTATAGATTTTATTGAAGGAAGACCCAATGATAGAATAGGACTGGTTGTTTTTTCGGGGGAAAGTTTTACACAATGTCCACTTACTACTGATCACGATGTGCTAAAAAATCTTTTTAGGGATATACGCTGTGGAATGCTTTCGGATGGAACTGCTATTGGTTCTGGATTAGGAACTTCGGTAAGTCGACTAAAAGAAAGTACCTCGAAAAGCAAGGTGATTATTTTATTAACCGATGGTTCAAACAATACCGGTTCTATTTCACCCTTGGATGCTGCAAAAATAGCTCAAACATTTGGAGTAAGAGTATATACTATAGGTGTTGGTACAGAGGGAATGGCACCTTATCCTTTTAAGGATCCTTTTGGAAGAATTGTGTATCAAAATGTTAAAGTTGAGATAGATGAAAAGCTGCTGTCTAATATTGCTGAGCAAACAGGTGGGAAGTACTTTAGAGCAAAAAATAACAATGCATTAAAGAAGATTTATCAAGAAATCGACACCTTGGAAAAAACAAAATTTCAAGTACATGAATTTAAAAATAAACAAGAAGCCTTTTTTCCATGGATTTTAATGGGATTTGGATTACTTATCATTGAATTTATGTTGAAGTATTTATTTTTAAAATCAGTTACCTAAATATGTTTAGAATTGAACACACATATTTGTTTTGGTTATGTTTACTGATTCCCGTATTTATTTTTGTTTTTATTTATTTTACCAATTGGAGAAAAAAAGCAATACATAAAATAGGAGATACCTTGTTATTAAGCAAAATGATATCCGGTTACTCCCGGTCTAGAGTAATATGGAAAAGGTTTTTATTTACACTTTGTATTGTATTATTAATTATAGCTTGGAGTAATCCCCAAATTGGATCAAGAGAAATTGAAGTTAAACGAGAAGGGATTGATTTAGCAATTGCATTAGATGTCTCTAATAGTATGTTAGCCGAAGACTTAATGCCAAATCGATTAGAAAGAGCAAAATTAGGAATTTTACAATTAATTGATCAATTAAAAGGCGATAGAATATCCATTATTGTTTTTGCAGGACAGGCGTATGTGCAACTTCCAATTACATCAGATTATGCCGCTGCAAAATTATTTGTTTCAACCATACAACCCGGAATAATTCCTGTACAAGGAACAGCTATCGGAAAAGCAATAGATTTAGCGGTAGAGTCATTAGGCAATCAAATGAAATCAAAAAAATCTATTGTTGTTATTACGGATGGAGAAAATCATGAAGATGACGCAATAAGCTATGCCACCGAAGCTTATAGTCAAGGGGTTATTGTACATACAATAGGGATGGGCTCTGAACAAGGCGCTCCTATTCCTATATACAAAGGAAAGCAACGAGTAGGATTTAAATCGGATAAACAAGGGAGCCCTGTAATGAGTAAATTAAATCAGTCTATGCTTCAAGATATAGCTAAAGGAGGAAATGGAATTTATGTTAGGGCAAACAATGCGCAGTCTGGATTACAAGTTGTATTAGATGAAATTAACCGTATGGAAAAAACGGAATTTGAAACCAAATTATTTGCCGATTATGACGATAAATTTCAATATTTTCTTTTTCCGGCTATTATATTGTTAATATTAGAATTAATGATTCCCGAAAAAGTACTTAAAGAATCTAAGTTTAAAAAATGGTTAAATTCAGCTAAAAAATGAGGTTAGCTACATCTATAGTAATTTTTGTTGTGTTTTCAATGGCTCAGCTTAATGCACAGTTGGATAAACAGTATATTATTAAAGGAAATGCGTTGTATAGTCAAAAAAAATATGATGAAGCTATTGAAGAGTATAAAAGAGCAACACAAAAAAATAATCAACGGTTTGAGACATATTTTAATCAAGCAGATGCATATTATAAAGCTCAAAAATACGATGAGGCTATTGCCTCATATAATATAGCATCTTCTATGGCAAATACAAAAGAACAGCAAAGTAAAGTATTTCATAATTTGGGAAATTCTTATTTGCAAAAACAAAAATTTCAAGAAAGTATTCAGTCGTATAAAGAATCTTTAAAACATAATCCAAATGATGATGAAACTAGATATAATCTAGCCTATGCACAAAAGATGTTGCAACGACAACAACAAAGGAATAAGAAAGATAATAATCAAAGTAAAGAAAATGACAAACAAGATGAAAAAGATAAAAATAATTCTAATAACAAAAAAGATAATGATAAACAAGATAAATCTGATCAGCAGAATTCTTCTTCAGAAAAAGAAAAGAGTAATAATTCCGATCAGGCTCTAAAACAACCAACTAGTCCTCAACTAAGAAAAGAAGATGCCGAAAAGATGCTAAAAGCACTTGAAAATGAAGAAAGAAATTTGCAAGAGAAGAAAAAACAAAAAGCAATTCAGAGTGAAAAAATTAAGATTGAAAAAGACTGGTAATTTTTGTATGGAGAGCGTTAAAAAACATATTTTAATTTTATTTTTTTGTACGCCTCTTTTTCTATATAGTCAAAGTGTAAAATTTACAGCAAGTTCTTCTAAAAATCCTGTTCCTACGGGAGATCGTTTTGAAATTATATTTGAATTAACCAATGCTCAAGGAAGTAATTTTCAAGCGCCTAAAATTTCAGATTTTAGGATATTGGGCGGGCCAAATCAATCTACTCAAATTAGTATTGTAAATGGCCAAACCAGTAGTAGCACATCATATAGTTATATTTTATTGGCAGTTTCAGAAGGCGAGTTTGAAATTGGCTCAGCTTCTATTATTTCGAATGGAAAAAAATTAACTTCTGATCCCTTTAAAATTAAAGTAGTTAAAGGAGCATCCGTTCCTAGTAATTCTCAAGGTTCACAAGCTCAACAAAATAGTTCTTCTGATAAAATGGGTTCAAATGATGGCAATGTATTTATAAAATTATTTACGGATAAAACAAAAGTTTATAAAGGAGAACAGGTAAATATTTCTTATAAAATATTTACTAAAGGAAATATTGTAGATTATAACATTAACCATTCGCCTTCATTTGAAGGCTTTTGGTCAAAAGATGTTGATTTAGGAAGAATTGGTTTACAACCAGAAAAATACAATGGAGTTAACTATTATGTGGCTCCATTACGAAAAAATTTATTATTTCCTCAAAAAAATGGTAAACTTACGATTGAGGCATTAAAAATGGATGTTGTGTTACGATTAAAAGAAAGAGGAAATCCTTATGATGTTTTTGATCAGTTTTTTGGCAGATATCAAGATGTTAAATATGACTTGAAAAGTAACATTCTTGCTATTGAAGTGTTGCCATTACCGGAGCAGGGTAAGCCCAATTCTTTTAATGGAGCTGTTGGTAATTACTCATTTTCTGTAGATATAAGTAAAAATAAAGTTAAGCAACACGATGCCTTGAATTTGAAAATTAAAGTTCAAGGAACTGGAAACATCCATTTATTGGAAGTTGACAAACCAATCTTCCCATCGGATTTTGAGATTTATGACCCTAAAATATCCGATCAAATTAATTATTCGGATGCAGTAAACGGGAAGCGCGAATGGGATTATCTAATTATTCCTAGAACCGCTGGTAAATTTACTATTCCAACAATACGATTTTCATACTTCGATCCTCAAAAAAAGAAATATATTGAGTTATCCAGTCCTGATATTATTATTGATGTTGAAAAAGATTTACAAGCAAATAATACCACAAGTTTTATACAGGGAAGTGGTCAAAAAGAAGTTGTATCTACAGATTCAGATATAAGGTACATAAAAACGAATACTGTTTTTAATACTATTCAGGATACTTTTTTTGGTTCTTTATATCATATTTTTATAGTGTTGGCTATTATAATAATAACTTACATTGTTTGGTATTTCAATTACAAGAATAATAAGTTAAAGTCAAATGTTACTCTGTATGATAAGCAATATGCCAATAAAAAAGCTTTAAAAAAGTTTTCAATTGCACAAAAAGCCATGGATTCTAACTCAGATACTTTTTATGAAGAATTATACAAAGGATTCATGGGATATTTTGAGGATAAATTTTCTATTCCAAAACACAGTTTAACTACAGATAGTATTAAAATAAGTTTACAAGATCATATTAAAGAAAAATCGTTAATTGATAATACTATGGACATTATTTTTCAAGTAGAAATGGCAAGGTTTGCTCCAAATGTTAAAATTACAAAACAAGAGTTGTTTAATAAAGTCATACAAACCATACAAAATTTAGATCGAATAAAATAATGAAACATACCATTCAATATTTGTTGCTTTTTTGTATAACAGTGAATGCTTCAGCTTCTCAAGATAGCACATACTTTTTTTGGCAAAAAGCTAATGCATATTATCAGAAACAACAATATCAACAAGCTTTAAAAATCTATACATTAATAGAAAAACAAAAGGTGATTTCCCCTGAATTGTTATACAATATAGGGAATGTGCATTATAAGTTGCATAATATCCCCATGAGCATAGCATATTATCATAAACATATTAAGTATTATGGAAATAATTCAGATATTGAACATAATTTGAAAATATTAAACTCAACATTAACCGATAAAACTCAAATCTCTAGTGAATTTAATGTTCGTGAAAATTTAATTTTATGTGCCAATATTTTTAACGAAAAATCATGGGCAATATTTTCCATTATTTTATGTGTTATTTTATGCCTTTTAGCATATTTATTATTTTCAAGCAACACAATCCTGCCCAGAAAATCCTTGTTTTATAGTTTTACAGCAATTTTATTGAGTTTTATTTTTTCCATATGGATGGGTTCCATTAAAGTAAAAAACATGAATTCTCTTTCAAAAGGGGTTATATTATCTCCAACAATCGAAGTTAAGTCTGAGCCTAATTTAAATTCCAAAAAATTATTTATTGTCCATGAAGGACTTGTTTTTAATATAAAAAGTATAAGTGATGAGTGGATTAATATTCGATTAACAGACGGTAAGGAGGGCTGGATTCCTATGGATGAGGCTGTATTGATTTAATAATTTCAATATATTTAGCGTTAATAACGTTAAAATTTTCTTATTTTATTGGTAAACAAACATTTTTTAGTACTTTAGGAACGATAACCTATATTAATGTTTTAAATGAAGATAGAAGCCAAAGGAAATATTTATATACAACCCGTAATTGTTTCAAGAGTAAAGGAAATAGAAAATACTACCCCCGCTTTTGGTAGAATGTTTTCTGATCATATGTTTATGGCCGATTATGAAAATGGTTCATGGTCAAATTACCGAATTATCCCTTATGATAAAATTTCATTAGATCCTTCATGTTTGGTATTTCATTATGGTCAAGCAATATTTGAAGGAATGAAAGCCTATAAGTCGGATGATAATGAGGTTTTTTTGTTTAGACCTCAGGCTAACATTGAAAGATTTAATAAATCAGCCGTTCGAATGTGTATGCCTGCATTTCCGGAAGAAATGTTTTTAGAAGCCCTAAAAGAGTTAGTATTGTTGGATAAAAATTGGATTCCTAAAGGAGAGGGTAAATCCTTATATATTAGGCCTTTTATGATCGCTACCGATGAGTATATCGGTGTAAAACCATCTGAAAAATATCGTTTTATTATCATTACATCTCCTGTTGGTTCTTATTATACCGAACCTGTAAAGGTTAAAGTGGAAACTCACTATACAAGAGCTGCAGAGGGCGGAACAGGAACTGCTAAATCAGCTGGAAATTATGCTGGGGCTTTATATCCCGCTCGACTTGCTCAACAACAAGGTTATCATCAGTTGTTATGGACCGATGCTCGCGATCATAAATATATCGAGGAATCTGGAACCATGAATGTTATGTTTTTGCTTAAAGGGAATAAGTTATTAACCCCCGAGTTAAATTCTACTATTTTAAATGGAGTAACTCGAAATTCGGTATTAGAAATTGCAACTCCCGATAAAGAACAAGATAGAGTAGAATCGGAATTCAAGTTGAAGAAAGAAAAATATCTATACAAGAAATTATAGATGCTTATAATCGTGGGGACTTATTAGAAGCATTTGGAACTGGAACCGCAGCTACCATTGCAAATATTGCATTAATTGGGTATGAAGGAAAAGATTATGTTTTACCTCCCATTAACGATGATAGTTTTTCTAAAAAAGCTGTAACATTCTTAGATAAATTAAGAAGAAATGTAGTTGAAGATACCTTTGGGTGGACAGTGAAATGTTCTTAATATATTCGTTAATAATCGTTAATTTGTTTAATTAATTTAAAAAATATTTAAACAAAATGTTTTTTAT
>CAZEIM010000019.1:51998-53821 GCA_964512145.1 uncultured Flavobacteriales bacterium | reverse complement strand
TCTCCTGTATATGCTCCCCATTCGTATTGCGATAAGTTTTGCACTCCAATCTTAATTTTTGATTTTCTTTCGGTAGCACATTGTTGTAAGTGGTCGGCATACAATATAGGCGGAAACAATAACACCTCTACTTCATCATGGAGTTGTTGTGTGTTTTTGTGCAATATGTTAAACCATCGAATAGCATCGTCTTTGGTTTTATTCATTTTCCAATTGGCAGCGATTATTTTTTTCATAATTATATAAAGTCAAAAATACAAAAATGTTTTATATAAGTGCCATTGCAAGATATTCAAGCAAATTAAAGGAAACAACAAATCAAGTTTTTAAATCTTTATAGTTTTTCTTAAATACACTTTTTCATTCTTTTAAAGGTATGGGTTGTAACAAAAAATATTGTACGTTTGTATTGCTTTATTGTATTATAATGAAAGACATTTCTGTAGTAATTCCATTGTATAATGAAGAAGATTCGCTGATAGAGTTACATCAATGGATTGTAAGGGTCATGAATGCTCATAATTATACGTATGAAGTGGTTTTTGTTGACGATGGAAGTAAGGATGCATCATGGAATGTAATTGAGGGAATTCGAAAGAACGATAATAATGTTAAAGCAATAAAATTTAGAAGAAATTACGGTAAGTCTGCAGCATTAAATGTAGGTTTTGAAAAGGCTGAAGCGAAAGTAATTATTACGATGGACGCAGATTTACAAGACAGTCCAGATGAAATCCCAGACTTATATCGAATGATTACTCAAGAAAAATTTGATTTAGTTTCGGGCTGGAAACAAAAACGATTTGATCCAATTTCTAAAACAATACCCACAAAATTATATAATTGGGCTACGCGAAAAATAACCGGAATTTATTTGCACGATTTTAACTGCGGATTAAAGGCCTATAGATATGATGTTGTTAAAACAATTGAAGTTTATGGAGAGATGCACCGATATATACCTGTTATTGCAAAACGTGCGGGATTTAATGCCATTGCCGAAAAGGTAGTTACGCATCAGCCTAGAAAATATGGGGTAACAAAATTTGGGATAGAACGATTTGTGTATGGATTTTTAGATTTAATGTCAATTACATTTATTACTAAATTTGGAAAACGTCCAATGCATTTATTTGGTACATTAGGTGTCTTAATGTTTACTGTTTCTTTTATTATGATATGTTGGATGGGTGTTGATAAATTATTTTTTGATACTTCAGCGCGCTTAATCGCTCAACGTACTGAATTTTATTTATCTCTTGTATTAATGATTATGGGTGTTCAGCTATTTTTAGCAGGGTTTATTGGAGAAATGATATCTAGAAACTCATCTGAGCGAAATCATTATTTAATCAAAAAACGCTTAGATTAGTAATTACAAGGTATAATTTTGCAGTGTTCCACTTTGAACAACTTGGTGAAGTAATGGTTCGGTTAAAACTTGTTGCATTAGTTTAATGTGATGGAGGTGATGGCAGTCACTTCCTATAAAGTCATACATGTTATTTTTAATTAAATATTCGGCAGCTTTTTTTACGGTTGGTCCGTAATGCATACTCAAGGAGTTTATATTTAATTGAAAATAAACACCTTTGTCTTTCCATGTATGAAAATTCTCATAGTTTTTATGCCAATAATTATATCGTTCAACATGGGCTAAAATAGGTTTATATCCAGCCATTTGCATTTTAAATATAGCATCAGCTAATAAAGGACCCTCATTCATAAAAGATAATTCAAATAGTATATAATTATTTCCAAAAGGCAAAAGGTCTTTTGTTTCAATAAGATGTATAAAATGATTATCTAAAAAATATTCAGCT
>CAZEIM010000019.1:43058-51977 GCA_964512145.1 uncultured Flavobacteriales bacterium | reverse complement strand
ATATTTATATTTTCTTTTATGATTTCTTTTTTTACTTTTTCTAATCCCGATAAAATAATATCCGATGTATTTTTATAATAATCGCTCATTACATGAGGCGTGGTTATTATTTTTTGGTATCCTAATTTTTTAAATTCGCGCAATAATGTAATAGAATCCTCCAATGTTTTGGCGCCATCATCAATTCCAGGAATAAGATGTGAGTGAATATCGGTTTTTAATAATCCTAAATTTATGGGGAGTATTGCTTCTGATTTTTTTTTTAAAAAGTTTAAAATACCCATATGATTTATAATTTATTTTTTGAAAAAAAAGAAAATTTTATAGCACCGTATTTTCTCGAATCAACACAATGGTTATGCGAAGAAAAATCATTTTTTGAGCTATGCTCTAATATAAATAATCCATCACTACATAATATTGTACTATTCAATATTTTTTCAATTAATATGGAATATTCATGGTAATCAAATGGTGGATCGGCAAAAATAATATCAAATTCAAGTTGATTCTGTTCAATATATTTTATAGCCTTATTTTTTATAGGAAAAATATTTTCTATATTCCATAAACGTATATTTTTTTTTATAAACTGATAGCAATGATATGATTCATCAATGCTATATACTTTTTTTGCTCCTCTTGAACAGAATTCGTAACTAATATTTCCTGTTCCTGAGAATAAATCCAATACGGTTTTATTTGTAAAATCTATTCTGTTTTCTAATATATTAAACAAGGCCTCTTTAGCAAAGTCTGTGGTTGGACGAACGGGCAACTTATCGTTTAACTGAATATATTTGCCTTTTAAACTACCTCCTATAATTCGCATAATATGGGTGCCAGAGTTATAAAATATTCTGCTAGTTTATCTTTTTGCAAATACGGAGTGCTTTCCATTTCTAATGAAACAGGTTTAATATGTTGTATATAGTTTTGAAGTATTTCATTGGGTTCATATAATCCAATATATAACAAGGGAATTTTTAACATATCTAACGTATATTCTTTATAGGTTAGTAAAATAAAATATGCAATATCTTCTGGATGCTCTACTTCGAATGTATTATACATTAATAAGCGCTCGTTATTATATGCGATTAGAATTATATGCTTATGTTTTTGATGACATACAACGGCTGTTGGTATTTGCTTTTGAAAAAACGGAATTGAATTTAACAACACTTCATTTTCAGAAAATAAATTATAACTCGGATCTTGTTTTATAAAGTCATCTTCGAGCTTATTTTCTATCAAGTATGAATTATTCCAATAAATTTTTTTAGCTATCGTTTCTGAATTCATTTTCCCTCCCGTCACCATCGATAACATATCTTTTTCATTTGATTTTTGATATAATATTTCCGGGATTATAGTAAAAGGCATTTGGGTATCAATAATGCAGTATTTCCGTTGATATTTTTGATAAAAATATGGATGTTTAATATCTGTATCGGTAGCGTTGGGCTCTAAAGCGTTATATTCTGAGAAGTATACTATTTTTTTATGTTTATTTGCAATACACAAACGGAAAGTATTCTGCGATACATGAAAAACCAATATAGATTGAGAAAAATCTATATTTTTGCTTTCTGTTCGAGATAAATTTTGGCTGGTGTTATTCCCAATTTCCATTTAATACCGGATCGGTAGTTGAACCGAATGATTGGTCTTTTAAGTCTTGATAAAAGTGAGAAGGCCAATCTGAAAATACATCGCTGTTTTTTGCAGTTACTTGTAAGGTTTTAACCTTTAAATTGTTTTTTTCAACCTCTCCTTTAATAATATTAAACTGAACTCCGTTTGTATATGGTATAAACCCAATGGAATCAATTTGTTGAAGGGTTTTAACGCCAAATTTAGAAACGTAAGATTTACCAAATAAGGTGTCTTTAACTAACACAAAATTAGTATCTCTTCTCATGTACCCTTGCTTTAATGCTTCTTCCACAGTTAATCCGTCCGGTCTATCTCCAATAGCTCGAACTACGGGTAGTTTTCCGTTTTTTATAAAATCAGAAAGTGTATCAAAGGATTGAGTATAATCACCATAAACTTTTTTATACATAATTTGTGCTTCTCGAATATCTTTTAAGCTTTGTTTTATAACTTCAAACCGTTCGTTTTTTACCTCAGCAAAATCTAATGGTTCTTTAATAGATTGTATGTTCCATGCCGTTAATATAAAGGAGCAAATAATAAAAAAAACAATAATTCCTAATTGCGCACTTTTTTGTAGTTGTTTAAAAATTATGACCAACATAATAACTCCAATAAGTGCCAAAATAATTGCCGATAGAACAACATACTTGTTTTGTCCGGATGTTACAGAAAGTATTAACATTACAACTCCTGCTAAAAAGACTAAACCGGGAAAAATTATTTTTGAAAAAGACTTCATTTTATTTTTTATTTACAAAGATATAATTTATAGCATTTATACCAAGGCAATTTCTTGATACATTTTTTCATTTATTTTTTCAAGTATGAATTTTGCTGTAGCATTGCTAAATCTCTTTTTTTGAAAGGACCCCACCCATTGTATTCCACGAACAACATTTGTTAAAAAAATTTCATCGGCATCTAACAGCCAATCTTTTGTTATGGAAGTTTTTTTAACAGGAATATTTTTTCTTTCTAATAGTGAACAAACAATTTTTCTCATTACACCATCAATACATCCTTCTTTAATAGAAGGGGTGTAAGCAGTTCTGTTTTTAATGATAAAAATATTGGAATTTGTAGTTTCACATATACGCTCTTTATCGTTTAAAATTATCACATCGTCTAGCGATTTTTTTTTAGCAAATATTGAGGCTTGTATGTATGCTGAATTATGACTGTTTTTAAAAAAACTTATGGGGGAATATGTTTTTTTAATGCCTGAAAAAAAATCAATGGTTAACCCTTTTGGGTTTATTTCATAAAAATTATTGGTATCTTTTTTAAGCATAATAATACCATTTGCTTCTAATGTATTTGGGCAATAGGATAACCCATCTTTTCTGTATATCATAATTTTTATGGATCCTCCTTCGAATAGCTCATTAACATACATTAATTCCAGAATTTTTTTTTCTAAATTCTCTAAAGAATAATCTAATTGTAAGGTTTGTAAAGCTTTTTGAAGTCTTTTTTTATGCAATGAAACAAAACAAGGCATTCCATCCACTATTCGAATAGTTTCAAAACACATATCACCATACAAAAATGCCCTATTCTCAAAGCTAAATGGAAAGTCAGACGTATGGATACATTCATTATTGTAATAAATATAGTCGCAATATTTCATGTACAATGAATATTTTTTACGAAAGTAATAATTAAGAATGATATTGTAATCATTTTATTTTTAAAGTTCAATGCCTAATTGTTGTAAAAAATGGAGTAAAATTTCTTTTTTTGCTAATAATGTAAATAGTATTCCAAAAGCAGCACCCCAAAAATGAGCATCGTGCGCAATGTGATCTGAAGCTTTTTTATCCATATACGCTTCATATATTAAATAAATTACTCCAAATACAATAGCCGGTATATCTATAGGTATAAACATTATTCGTAAACTACTTAAGGGTGAAAATATAATGCTTGAAAATAAAATTGCAGATACAGCACCAGATGCCCCAACAGCATTGTAATGAATATTGTTTTTATGTTTTTTAATAGATGGTAAAGATGAAAATAAAATACCTCCTATATAAAGTGTAATAAAGTAAAATACCCCTTTTACAGGGGACAAAAATTCTTGAAAAAATAGCTCTGAATATTTTCCAAAGCTATATAATACATACATATTAACAAACAAATGCAAATAATCGGCATGTACTAATGCGTGTGTAAATAATCGATAGTACTGCTTGTTTTGGAATACTAAAAAGGGATTTAACTGACTTTTTGCCAAAAAATTTCGATCGATAAAACCTGCAATAGAAATAATAACAGTAATTATAATAATAATAAAAGTGATGCTCATAGTACTTTATTTTTTTAAATGTAAATTTTTTTTAGATAAAAAATATATATTTGCATTAGTTTTTATACATGGTGGCTATAGCTCAGCTGGTTAGAGCATCAGATTGTGGTTCTGAGGGTCGTGGGTTCCCAAGCTGAATGTCGTGGGTTCGAGTCCCATTAGCCACCCCAAAACACTGCTTTGTTTATTCCAATCTATTTTATTAAAATTTTATTTTACTAAAAACAACATTATTGCCTTAATTTTTGATTAGTACTAATAACTTTAATGTATTTTCGTATAGTAATTTGAGATAATATGATGGAAGAACCTAAACCTTACCAAAGTAAACATAAAATTCGCATAGTTACTGCAGCTTCTTTATTTGATGGACACGATGCGGCTATAAACATTATGCGTAGAATAATTCAAAGTTCTGGCGCAGAAGTAATTCATTTAGGACACGATCGTTCAGTACAGGAAATTGTTCAATGTGCTATTCAGGAAGATGTTCAAGCCATTGCTATTACATCTTATCAGGGTGGGCATATGGAGTTTTTTAAATATATGTATGATTTATTATATGAAAAAAATGCGGGTCATATTAAAATTTTTGGAGGAGGAGGGGGAACAATATTACCTTCTGAAATAGATGAATTACATGCGTATGGAATAACTCGTATTTATCACCCAGATGACGGAAGAGTAATGGGCTTACAGGGTATGATAAATGATTTGTTACAAAAATGCGACTTTCCAATTGGAGATATTTCAGAAAAAGAAATCATACTTGATTTTCCAATAAAAAATCATAATTCTATTGCTAGGTTAATATCGGCAGCTGAAAATTATGGTGAAAAGAATTCTGTAATTTTAAATACATTAAAAGAAAATGCCCTTCATACAAATATTCCTGTATTAGGTATAACTGGAACTGGAGGAGCAGGAAAATCATCTTTAGTGGATGAATTGGTCAGAAGGTTTTTGCAATCATTTGCAGATAAAAAAATCGGAATTATTTCCGTTGACCCCTCTAAAAGAAAAACAGGAGGAGCTTTACTGGGAGATAGAATTCGAATGAACTCTATATTTAATGATAGAGTATATATGAGGTCTTTAGCTACTAGACAAGCCAATTTAGCACTATCTAAACATATAGGAGATGCGCTTAACATATTAAAATGCGGTGATTTTGACTTACTTATTTTAGAAACATCTGGAATTGGACAATCTGATACAGAAATTACAGAATTTTCTGATGTAAGCATGTACGTAATGACTCCCGAATACGGTGCAGCAACACAACTAGAAAAAATTGACATGTTAGATTTTGCCGATGTTATTGCCATTAATAAATTTGATAAGAAGGGAGCTCAAGATGCCTTAAGAGATGTGAAAAAACAATATCAGCGCAATCAAAAAAAATGGGATACAGAGGTTGATTTAATGCCGGTATTCGGTACAGTTGCTTCACAATTTAATGATGAAGGAATTAACCAGCTTTTTTTAAAAGTTCTTGATGTTATTCAGCAAAAAACCGAAGTGCAATTCGGTCAAATTAAATTAAATACATCTGATTCTTCTGAGAAATTATATATTATTCCTCCACAGAGAGTTCGTTATTTGTCGGAAATTTCAGAAACAATTCGAGGGTACAATACATTTTCCGTAAAACAAAAAGAGTTGGCTAATTCTTTGTATGCTTTGAAAACCAGCAGAGAGCTACTGAAAAATACTCTATCAAAATCAGTTTTAGATATTGATACATTAATTTTAGATATAGAAACGTCTTTAGATAATACTTCAAAAAAATTATTAGAGAAATGGCCGGAAAAAAAGAAAAATTATCAAAATGAGTCATTTGTATTTAAGGTAAGAGATAAAGAAATTTATACACAAAACTTCTATGAGTCTTTATCAAAACTTAAAATACCAAAAGTAAGTCTTCCTCGATTTGAAGCGTGGGGAGATTTGTTGTATTGGATGCTTCAGGAAAACGTTCCTGGAGAGTTTCCTTATACCGCTGGTGTATTCCCTTTTAAGCGTGAAGGAGAAGATCCTACCCGAATGTTTGCAGGTGAGGGTGGTCCTGAAAGAACGAATAGAAGATTTCACTATGTATCCAAAGATTTACCGGCTAAAAGACTTTCAACCGCTTTTGATTCGGTTACATTGTATGGAAGAGACCCCGACTATAGACCAGATATATATGGTAAAGTTGGAAATTCAGGGGTTTCTGTTTGTTGTTTAGACGATGCTAAAAAATTGTATTCAGGTTTTGATTTATGCGATCCTAAAACATCTGTTTCAATGACTATCAATGGACCCTCTGCTATAATTACAAGTTTTTTTATGAATGCGGCCATCGATCAGCAGTGCGAAATATATATACATAAAAACGGACTTTTAGAAGATACAAAAGAAAAAATAAGAAACATTTTAGGAGATCATAAAGTGGCCTATTCTGGAAATTTACCAGAGTCAAATAATGGTTTAGGATTATTACTTTTAGGAGTAACAGGAGATAATGTTTTACCTAAAGAAATATATGAAAATATTAAAAAAGATACCCTGAGTAAAGTACGTGGGACAGTTCAGGCAGATATTTTAAAAGAAGATCAGGCTCAAAATACCTGTATTTTTTCAACGGAGTTTTCTTTGCGCATTATGGGAGATATGCAACAGTATTTTATTAATCATTCCATACAAAATTTTTATTCGGTTTCTATTTCAGGATACCATATAGCCGAAGCTGGAGCAAACCCTATTACCCAATTAGCATTTACTTTAGCTAATGGATTTACCTATGTAGAATATTATTTAAGCCGAGGCATGTCTATCGATTCATTTGCCCCCAATTTGTCCTTTTTCTTCTCAAACGGAATTGATCCAGAATATGCTGTAATTGGCAGGGTTGCTCGTAAAATTTGGGCTAAAGCCATGAAAATTAAATATGGTGCTAACGAACGATCTCAAAAGCTTAAATATCACATTCAAACTTCCGGAAGATCTTTACATGCTCAAGAAATAGCTTTTAATGACATTCGTACTACTTTACAGGCTTTATATGCAATATATGATAACTGTAATTCTTTACATACCAATGCCTATGATGAAGCCATTACAACTCCTACAGAAGAATCGGTGAGAAGAGCTATGGCTATACAGTTAATAATTAATCATGAATTGGGATTGGCTAAAAATCAAAATCCACTGCAAGGTTCATTTATTATTGAAGAATTAACCGATTTAGTGGAAGAAGCTGTTTTAATGGAATTTGATAGAATTACCGATAGAGGAGGAGTACTAGGAGCTATGGAAACCATGTATCAAAGAGGTAAAATACAGGATGAGAGTTTGTATTACGAAACATTAAAGCATAATGGGAGCTTACCTATTATTGGGGTAAATACCTTTTTAAATAAAGAAGGTTCTCCAACAATTATACCTAATGAAGTTATTAGAGCAACTAGCGAAGAGAAAAAACAGCAAATTTCTTATGTTCAATCACTACACAACAGGAATAAAGAAATTTCAGAAAAATATTTACTAATGGTTCAAAAAACAGCCGTTCAAAATGGCAATATTTTTGAAAGTTTAATGGAAGCTTCAAAACATTGTTCCTTAGGGCAAATTACACAAGCATTATTTGAAGTAGGTGGACAATATAGACGAAACATGTAATTAAAAAAATAATTATGAAAGCCAATACTTTAATTAGCCCTGAATTATTAGATAATTCCAATGAATTTAATGATGATTTTTTTAAAAAATATACGTTACATCATGCTTCTAATCCCTTAAGGTTATCAGATGAAATCTATAAAAACTATTTTTTCCCAACGTTTTATAAGAATGTAACGTGTACAATGGGCGTTTTTTTATGCGATTATTCAAAGGCAAAAGCCATGTTGCCTCATCCTTCTATGCAGCCAGTATCTATGTTTAAAAACAGGGCTTTAGTAATTTTTTCTTGCTATGAATATAAAAAAGTTCTGGGAATAAAGCCCTACAATGAAATTGCAATGACTATTCCCGTTTTAGTAAATAACAAAATAAATATCCCTTTATTGCCGTTATTATATTCTAAAATTAGAGGATTTGGTTATTATGTTTTTAATATGCCCGTAACATCATTAGAAAATCAAATAAGAGGAACAAAAATTTGGGGATTACCCAAGGTGGTGGAGCAAATTGACATTACTACAGGTAAAGATTATAATACATGTCAGGCATTTGATTATGAAGGCAATACCCCATACTTCTCCTTAAAAATTCCAGTTCAAGGAAAAAATATTATGGTGAATGAAACAGGATACTTGTATAGTATAAAAAACAATAGTTTAGTAAAAAGTAAAACCCAGTTTGAGGGCTCATTTAAAATTAAAAAATATACTCAACAGCTTTTTACTACTCATAAAAATGACTATAAAAGTGAGTATCTACAAATAACAGGAGAAAGTAATCAGGCTAAAATATTAAAAAACTTACAAATACATCCATATCCATTACAAATTAGAACCTGTGAGAATATGAACAGTATGTTTGAATTACCTCAAATTAATTAAACTAATATTATGAAAAAGTTTTTTTTGTTATTGACTACAACAGTACTATTTATGAACGCTTGCTCAAAGGATGACTCTGATGCTTGCAAAGGAAAAGAAAAAGACGACTGTATTTGTTACGAAATATATGCTCCGGTTTGTGGATGTGATGGCAAAACATATTCGAACGATTGTTATGCTGTTTGCTCTGGAGTAAAGTCATGGACAAACGGTGAATGCGATAAATAAAAAGGCTAAGCATTTACTGTATTTACTAGTACTAGTAAACTTATTACAGGCATTTTTTACATCATTGCATGATGACGAAGCTTATTATTGGCTTTTTTCTAAAAACTTAGACTGGGGGTATTTTGATCACCCTCCCATGATTGCTATATTTATTAAAATTGGCACGTCTCT
>CAZEIM010000019.1:21683-43016 GCA_964512145.1 uncultured Flavobacteriales bacterium | reverse complement strand
TTATAACGGTTATAACTTGGGTTTTTAGTGGTATTTTTTTATGGAAAGGAATAATACAAAAAAACTCTAATATTGATGTTTTTTATTTTTGGTTAGTCTATGCAAGTATCCCCGTTTTACATATATATGGGTTTATAGCAACTCCAGACTCTCCCTTACTTTTTTTTAGCAGTATATATTTAGTGTTTTTTGTAAGGTATACAGAAAATCAAAATGTTTTTAATGCCACATGGGTGTCAATAGCTGGAGTATTAAGTCTTTACAGTAAGTACCACGCAATATTACTGATTGGATCAACATTTCTATTTCATCCCAAACTTTTTTTAAAAAAAAGCACCTATTACATTTTAGGTTTAGCTTTAATTTTATTGATTCCACATATAGTTTGGCAAGTTAAACATGATTTTCCGTCTATTAAATACCATTTTTCGGATAGAAGTACTGGTTTTAAATGGACGAATGTATTGGAGTTTATTCCGGCTCAAATAGCCTTGTTTAATCCGGTTTTATTGATATATGTATTGATTTTTCTTAGAAAGAAATCTCACCATATCGATAAAAATATTTTAAAACTCGGATATATTTCTCTGAGTATTTTTTTGTTTTTCTTGCTTTCAACCTATAAGGGTAGGGTAGAGGCACATTGGACTGCCTTATTAGCACTTCCGTATGTATTATTTGTTTGTCAATTACCTGGTTTTATTAAAGATTTTTTCCCTAAAAAAGTATTTATATATACCATCTCATTGCTATTGATTGCTCGTGTATTTATTGTACTACCTTATATAAAAACTCCTTTTTCTTTTTTTTTTAATTGGGCAAACGATATTCATCGTAAAGCAAAAGATATGCCGGTAGTGTTTTTAAATTCATACCAAAAAGCAGCCATATATTCATTTTATACCGACAATATTTCTATGAGTTTAAATAGTATTGATTATAGAAAAAATCAATTCGATATTTGGTCTGTAGATTCTACATTTAATAAACAAAGTATTTTTTATTACACCGAAAACCGTTGGGAATGCTTTAGGGATTTTTCTGAAGAATTACATTCGTTTCAAAATAAAAAATATTATTGGAAAATATTTAATCATTATCCTATGATTCAAAAGGTAGAATTAACTTTTGAACAGAATTCAATCAATCAATTTTATACGAATAGAAATTACGAAATTAAATATAAGGTATATAACCCAACTCCCGATACATTCTTTGTTAGCTCAATTTCTTTTCCTATTCGATTGCATTGGATTTTATTTCAAAATAATTCTATTACGCATAGAGTTTTATTATACCCTTTAGATACTTATTTAAAAATACCCCCCGGAAATTCTACGGCAAATTTTTTAGTCAATATTCCTGAAAATATTCAGGGAACATATACCATGTATAGTAGTTTATCCATGGGAGAATATCCAGGTTTTTTTAGTAGTAAAAAAACGAAAATTACGATTGAGTAATCACTAATTATAGTTTTGCAATCATTAATAAAATAGCAACTGAAACTGTAATAATTAATAAGATTCCATGTAAAAATATTGAAGTGGCGGTTTTGAAAAATGTTTTTAAAAAGGATTGTTTATAGAAATATTTTAGACTTACATATAAATAATATGGTGGAATAAAAATTAATAATAAAGCTTCTATGAATGAAGAATATATACCGAAAACTTGACTTATAAAAACTAAAAAATATAAAAAACTGTGCAGATATAAAGAAAACACGAGGTGCTCTACGTAATATTTTTTTGATTTTTTAAATAATACCATCAACATAACAGCAAACAAGGGCATCAATAAAAATAAAGAAATGGAAAAGTTTTTTTTCAAAATAGCTTCTAAATCAGATTTATTATATGTTATTATTTTTGAAAATTTTATGAAAATATATTTCTCTAGGGGGCTGATATTATTGAGGTTACCAAGTTCAAGTATTAATAAGCTGTCAACGGTTTTTTTATTGGCAATAGCTATTTTTTTAAAATATTCAGTTGGTTTATTTTTAATATTAATGTTTCCTAAAGAATATGTTAAACTTTTTAGAGTATCGATTTCTTCTATAGGAATATCTGCATAATAATTTCTTTCGTTGGTATTTAGGTTATAATTGATATATCCAACTATTATGGTTATAAATAGATATAATTTTATGGGGTGAACAAATTTGTTCCTTTTACCTTCATTATATTCATAAGCAATTTTACCTGGAAATAACAATAAATACTTTAATGTAATCCAAAGTTTTGTATCGAAATTAAAGTTTGCGTTTAACCAATGTATTACAATATCCTTAAAGGGAGATTTTGAACTGATGTTTTCTTGTCCACACGTTGAACAGAATTTATCTTCAACTTTTATTTCTTGTTCACAGTTTAAACAATTCATGGCAAAGAAAACTAAATTACTCCTTTTTCAGGATGTTTCCCTTTCTTGGTTTTGTAAAAAGCCTTTAGTGTTTGAATATCTAAATCAATATTTCCTGTTTTTTTTAAGATATGGTCCATAGAAACAATTTTTTTTTCGTAGTCAATATAGCCAACTACAATAGGAATGTTTGCTTTTTCAGAAATATAGTAAAATCCTTTTTTCCATTGATCGTTGTAACTCCTTGTGCCTTCGGGAGTTATTCCAAGAACTAATGTTTCATTTTGCTTAAAATATTCAACACATTGATCGGTTAGTGAGTTGCTTTTAGACCGATCAACCGGTAAGCCTCCCAATTTTCTTAAAATAATTCCCAAAGGAAAAAAAAACAAATCTTTTTTGATTAAAAATTTAAATGGTATTTTAAAATAACTCACATACGCTAATGCCCATATTCCATCCCAATTACTCGTGTGTGGTGCCCCTAGTACAACAAATTTTTTGATGGATGGGTCAATGTTATATATAAATTTCCAGCCAAAAGCTTTTTTTAAAATACGAGAAAGTATATATAACATATTATGATTTTTGTAGATCAATCATTTTTAATGCTGTTACAGCAGCTTCTACGCCTTTATTCCCTAGCTTTCCTCCTGATCTGTCTATGGATTGTTGTTTGTTATCATCTGTTAACACACCAAAAATAACCGGTTTGTTATATTTTAAAGAAACATCTTTAATGCCTTGAGATACTGCTTGGCAAACGAACTCAAAGTGTCTAGTTTCTCCTTGAATAATACATCCTAAACAAATTACTGCATCTGGATTAAATTTCTCCAAACAAAATTGAGCACCCAAAGGCAGTTCAAAGCTTCCGGGTACATATTTTTGAAGTATGTTTTTTTCAGGAACACCTAAATGGGTTAATGTTTCAATAGATCCTTTTAATAAATTTTTAGTGATTTCAGAATTCCATTCAGAAGTAACAATTACAAGCCTGTAAGTGGATATATTAAACCCTGGAGTGTAGTGAATTGATGAGAGATCTACAGTAGCCATTATTTTTTAGCTAATACCTCAAACTTTGATATGTATTTATCCACATTTCTTGATTGTTCCGATTCTGGATATTCGTTCTTTAACTTCTTATATACCTCTAAAGCTTCTTCATATTTTCCTAAGTTTTCATAAACTAAAGCAGCTTTTGAAATATAAATAGGTCCTAAAAAACTATTTTTAATCTCAATTGCTTTTTGATAATATTTTACGGCACTTTCTAAATCATTTTTTTCTACAAATGCATCGCCTAATGCTCCATTATAAAGTGGCTCAAGCATAGGATCAGATGAGCTATATTTTTGTAAGAATTCTATTGCTAAATCGTACTCTCCTAGTTGTAAGTAACTTAATCCGGCATATAATTTTGCTAAATTACCTGATGGAGTGCTTCCATAGTTATCAATAATTTCTAGTAAACCTGGATTTTCCATTGAACCATTTAAAGCAAGTTTAAAAGAGTCTTGTTCAAAATACTTTTCTGCAGTCCACAACATTTTTTCAGCTTCTATAATTTTAGGTTTAGCTACAAAATTTTGATATAAAAAATATCCTGCAATCATAATTAATACAGCAATACCCACTGTGTTTAGGTTCTTTTTATTTTTTGTGTAAAAATCGTTCGAATCAACGGTTTGTTGAATGGTTCCACTTGTATTTTGAACTTCTTGAACTACTTCTTTTTCCTTTATTTCAGCCATCTTTATTTTTTTATGCAAATATACATTTTCTTTTTACAGGAATTAAATCATGCTCTTTTTTTTGTTTAAATTAGCAACCTATTCAAGTAAGTTTTTTATTTTTTTAGAAACTCAATTTTATGACATCTGAAATGCTCATAACACTTTTTGTTTTAATTGGAGCACTTATTTTATTTGTGACAGAAAAATTAAGCTCCGATATAGTTGTTTTGCTAGCAGTTTCTGTGTTAATTATTTCAGGAGTAATTACGCCACAACAAGGTATTGAAGGATTTAGTAATTCGGCAACAATTACTGTGTTATTTATGTTTATTATTAGCACAGCAATTTTAAAAACCGGTGCACTACAATATTTAGCCTATCGTTTTTCAGGTATTTTTAAGTCACATTTTTATGTTGGATTATTGGCTCTTTTTATTTTAGTAGCCTTAGCTTCTGCTTTTATGAATAATACTCCAGTGGTAGCAATTTTTATCCCGGTATTTATTCAAATCGCTAACATTTCTAATAATAGTCCTTCAAAAATATTAATACCCTTGTCATATGTCACTATTTTAGGAGGCATGTGTACACTAATTGGTACATCTACTACTTTACTGGTTTCTGGTATTGCTCAAAAGTCAGGAATTAATGATCTTACAATGTTTTCTGTTACACCTTTAGGTTTGATATTTTTAGTGTTGGGACTGTTGTATATTTTAACAATCGGGATAAGGTTTTTACCAAATATTAAACCAATCAAAACATCCGATAAATTTACTGTAGGGGATTATATAACCGAGATTGAGTTGCAAGAAAATTCTGAATCGGTAGGCCAAATGATTATGCAATCGCCACTGGTAAAAGAGCTTGAAATGGATATTATTGAAGTTCGTAGGGGCAATACGGCAGTGGTATACCCTCCGGGAGATTTTGTTTTACAGTCGCATGATATACTGAAAATTAGATGTGATGTGGAAAAAATTAAAAAATTAAAACAAGGAGTTAAAGTATTAGTGAATTCAACCGTTAAAATATTTAACGAGGATTTAAAAGGCAGAAACTCAGTACTTATAGAAATGGTGATAACGGCTAATTCAAGTTTTTCCGATAAAACCTTGCATGAACTTGATTTTAGAAAAAGATTTAGGGCTATACCTTTAGCGATTAAACATAGAGAAGAAGTAGTTCAAGATCATTTATATCAAACCAAATTAAAACCAGGAGATGTCATTTTAGCAGAAGTGAAAAAACACTATATTAAAGAGATGAAAAAGTTTGAAAAAGAACAAGAAGCTCCGTTTATACTTATTTCTGAAGAGTCTATTCAGGATTTTGAACGAAGAAAATTCGCTAAAGCATCGCTTATTATTTTTACAGTGGTTTTTTTGGCATCATTCAATATATTGGATATATTAACAGGTTCTATTGCTGGAGTAGTAGCTTTAGTATTAACAAAATGTATTACCATGAAAGATGCATATGATGCTGTAAGCTGGCCAATCATTTTTGTGCTAGCAGGTTCTATTACTTTTGGAACAGCTATGAAAAATTCTGGATTGGACGTATATATAGCCAATGGATTAATACACAATTTAAGCGATTATGGACCTGTATTTATTCTTTCTGGCTTATATTTAATAACGTCTATTTTAACAGAAATAATGTCAAATAATGCAACAGCTGCTTTATTAGCTCCCATTGCTATTGCAACTGCTCAAAAGTTACAATTAAGTCCAACGCCATTTTTAATGGCGGTAATTTTTGCCTCATCCGTAAGTTTTATGACACCCATTGGTTATCAAACCAATTTAATGGTATATACTGCAGGAAATTATAAATTTTCTGATTTCTTAAAAATTGGAACACCTTTAAATATTTTGTTTTGGATATTAGCAACATTATTAATTCCCATATTATATCCTTTTTAATATTCAATAATATATACTATCGATTTATGTACCTTTGGATATAATTTATATACATGAATTTATTGTCGGTTGAAAATATTACCAAAACTTTTGGAGAAAGGATTTTGTTCGAAAATATATCTTTCGGAATTTCTGAAGGAGACAAAATGGCTTTGGTTGCTGCAAATGGAAGTGGAAAAACTACACTATTACAAATATTACAAGGAACTACAGATGCTGATTCAGGTAAAGTAGTCTACAGAAATAATATTCGAAAAGCATTTTTATCTCAAGATCCTGATTTTACTCCAGACTTTACAATACAGCAAATTATGGATCAGGCGCATTCAACGATAAAAAAAATTATTCATCAATACGAATATATTTCATCGGTAAATCCACAAAATTATTCCGGTAATTATGAGGATGATTTGTCGAACTCAATGGCTGATATGGAAACGTATAATGCATGGGATTACGACAGAAAGCTAAAAAATATGCTACATGTTTTTGGAATTGAAGATGTAACTAAAAAAATAACAAACCTATCCGGTGGGCAAAAAAAAAGGTTGGCATTGGCTTTAGTATTAATGGATAACCCGCAATTATTAATATTAGATGAACCTACCAATCATTTAGATATTGAAATGATTGAGTGGTTAGAAGAGTATTTGCAACAATCTGGCTTAGCGTTATTAATGGTAACCCACGATCGATATTTTTTAGATAGAGTTTGTACTAAAATTTTAGAGTTAACACATAAAAAAATCTATGTTCACCAAGGAAATTATTCTTATTTTTTAGAAAAAAGCGAGGAGAGAAAGGAAATTGAAAATATTGAAATAGAAAAAGCTAAACAATTGTTTAAAAAAGAATTAGATTGGATGAGAAGAATGCCTAAGGCCAGAACCACTAAATCTAAAGCTCGAATTGATTCTTTTTACGAAATTGAAGCAAAAGCTAAATCTAAAAAGATAGAACAGCAATTGCGATTAGAAATGAAGATGAATCGTTTAGGGGGAAAAATTGCTGAATTAAAAAATATTAGAAAACAATTTGGAAACCAAATAATTATTGATTCATTTACCTATACCTTTTTGAAAGGGGATCGAATTGGCATTATTGGTAAAAACGGAGTAGGAAAATCTACGTTTTTAAATATTTTAATGGGCAAAGAACCCTTTGATTCAGGACATATAAGTACAGGAGATACTATTGTTTATGGGCACTATACACAAGATGGAATGTTACTAAAAGAGGATAAACGTGTTATTGAAGTGGTAAAAGAAATAGCAGAATATATACCCATGAATAATGGAACAAGTATTTCGGCCAGTCAATTTTTACAACATTTTTTATTTCCTCCCGAAATGCAATACACCTATGTTTCAAAGTTAAGTGGAGGAGAACGAAGGAGATTGCATTTGCTTACAGTACTTATTAAAAACCCCAATTTTTTAATTCTTGATGAGCCTACCAACGATTTAGATTTATTAACACTGAATAAACTAGAAGATTTTTTAGAATCATATTCCGGCTGCTTGATTATTGTATCGCACGATCGATATTTTATGGATAAATTGGTTGATCATTTGTTTGTATTTGAAGGAGATGGAAAAATTAGAGATTATGTAGGCACATATTCAGAGTTTAGAGAAGAGGAAGATTATAAAGAACTTCAAAAATTAGATCATTCAAAAAAAGAGAGTATTTCTGATACAAAATCGGAATTATTGGAGGTTAAATCTGAAAAAAGAAAATTGTCGTATAAGGAAAAATTAGAGTTAGAGAATTTAGAAAAGGAAATAGAAAAATTAGAGAAAGAAAAGAAAAACTTAGAACTTGATTTTCAAAGTATGTCTCTATCATCAAAAGAACTTCAGGAAAAGGGATTAAGAATGCAGAATTTAGTAGAAGAATTAGATGCCAAAACTTTACGATGGATGGAGTTAACGGAAATGTTTTAGTTTTTCTATAATTTTACATTCAACACCCTGGTTCTAAACTTATCTTTACAAACTTTAGGTTTAATCCTCTTTCTTTGTTCATGAGCACTAAAGTATCTTCTTTTATGAAATAAGTTGTAACATTTTTTAAATCTTTAAATAAAATGTCTTCTAGATTATTTATATTAATATTATTTATTATTCCGCAACTTTTTTCAGTGGTTTGAATTTCAGTAAATTGTATTTTTTTAAGGTTCGTGTCTAAGGTATATTTAATTTTGCCACTGCTATTACAAAATAAATTAATTTGTATACTATCAATACTTTCAAAATATAGTATAGGCATATAAAAATTATCTTGTTGATTTTCTTCTGAATCTAAATATAAAGAGAATAAATCTAAACTGTCATATTTTTGTAATTGCCATTCTCCTAATATTGAGTTGCTGTTGTTGTTTTTTAAGCTTAAGGTATCAATTACTTCAATTTGGTCTGAATTATTGGAGGTTTTATCTATTTCAGTTTGTCCACAACTGGTATACAAAAAAAGACAACCTACATTAAATACTAAAAGCAATTTTTTCATTATATAAATTTTTATGTTTGTAATACTCCTACACTGTAGTTTTTTTCAATTTTTTGATGATTTGCCATTTCTATTCCCATACTAATCCATTTTCTGGTATCTATGGGGTTAATGATGGCATCAATCCATAATCTCGAAGCTGCGTAATACGGAGAAGTTTGAGCATCGTATTTATTTTTAATATTGTTGTATAGTTCTTTTTCTTTCTCTTCAGTAATTTCTTCTCCTTTAGCTTTTAATGAAGCAACTTCTATTTGAACTATTACCTTTGCGGCTTGTGCCCCACCCATTACAGCAATTTCTGCACTTGGCCAGGCTACAATTAGCCTTGGATCGTATGCTTTTCCACACATGGCATAATTTCCTGCTCCATATGAGTTTCCGGTAATAATGGTGAATTTTGGCACTACAGAGTTTGACATTGCATTTACTAACTTTGCACCATCTTTAATTATACCACCATGTTCGGATCTTGACCCTACCATAAATCCAGTAACATCTTGTAAAAAAATTAAGGGTATTTTTTTTTGATTACAATTCATGATAAATCTTGCCGCTTTGTCGGCTGAATCAGAATATATTACTCCACCAAACTGCATTTCTCCCTTTTTACTTTTAACCATTTTTCGCTGGTTCGCAATAATACCTACTGCCCAACCATCTATTCGAGCATAGGCACATACCATACTTTTTCCATATCCTTCTTTATATTCTTCTAATTCAGAATTATCAACTAATCTTTTTAATATTTCCAATGTATCGTATGGTTTAGCTCTATCTGTTGGAAGTATCCCTAATATTTCAGAACTTTCTAATTTTGGAGCTATGGGTTCTTTTCTGTCAAATCCGGCAGGTTCATAGGCACCAATTTTATCTATAATTTTTTTAATTCGGTCTAAACAGTCTTTATCGTCTTTACATTTATAGTCGGTTACACCCGATATTTCACAGTGTGTAGTGGCACCCCCTAAAGTTTCATTATCAATGTCTTCACCTATGGCCGCCTTAACTAAATACGAACCTGCTAAAAATATTGAGCCTGTTTTATCTACTATTAATGCTTCATCACTCATAATGGGTAAATATGCACCTCCTGCTACACAGCTGCCCATAATAGCAGCAATTTGAGTTATACCCATGGAGCTCATTACGGCATTGTTTCTAAATATTCGTCCAAAGTTTTCTTTATCTGGAAAAATTTCATCTTGCATTGGTAAATATACGCCTGCGCTATCTACTAAATAAATAATAGGCAATCTATTTTCCATGGCAATTTCTTGAGCTCTTAAATTTTTTTTACCGGTAATAGGAAACCAAGCTCCTGCTTTAACGGTTGCATCGTTGGCCACAATTACACATTGTTTACCTTGTATGTATCCAATAACCACAATTACACCTCCAGATGGGCATCCTCCATGTTCTTGGTACATGCCTTCTCCTGCAAATGCTCCAATTTCAATTTGAGGAGCATTTTTATCCAGTAAATATTCTACCCGTTCACGGGCTGTTAATTTTCCTTGTTGGTGTTGTTTCTCAATTTTAGATTTTCCCCCGCCTTTGTATACTTCTTGTAGTTTTTTGTTTAAGTTGGAAATCAGCAACTTATGATAGTCTTCGTTTTTATTAAACTCCAAATTAACGCTCATACAATTAAATTTAAGCGAACTTACTATTTTTTTGTCATATTTTGATATATGTCATTTTAGAATATTCAGCAAATATCTACTTTTGAAGTATGGGTCACTTTTTTCGAAAATCTATTTATGTTATCTTGTTTTTAGTTGGTTTGTATGGGTTTTATATACCTGATGACACAAATAATATGACCAAAGAAAAATTGGGCGAATTACTGTTTCATGAAACCAGATTGTCTTCGGATAATTCTATAAGCTGTGCATCCTGTCATATACCAGAATTTGCATTTTCAGATACGTTACCATTTAGCCAGGGAGTAGGAGGGAAGTTTGGTAAAAGAAACACTCCTTCGGCCATGAATATGGCTAGTAGGCAACATTTTTTTTACGATGGTCGCGCTCATAGTTTAGAGCATCAGGTTCATTTTCCGATAAACGATCCGTTAGAAATGAATTTTTCAATTCAAGGTGCGGTAGAATTATTGAGAATGGACGATTCATACAATAAATATTTTTATCAAGTATATGGTAAGTATATAGATTCAAACTTGGTTGTTGATGCTATTGCCGCCTTTGAGCGAACCTTGGAAACATCTAATACGCCATTCGATGCTTGGATGAATGGAGATAAACTTGCCATGAGTGAGAGTGCTATTCGAGGTAGAAAAATTTTTATGAGTGAAAAAGCCAAATGCTTTGATTGTCATTTTTCGCCCGATTTTACCGGGGATGAATTTAGAAATATTGGATTGTATAATGGTAAAGAGTTGAACGATGCCGGACGTTTTTTAATCACAAATGACTCAAGTGACTTAGGAAAGTTTAAAGTGCCTAGTTTACGCAATATTTCAATGACTGGTCCATACATGCATAATGGTATGTTTAAAACGTTACGGGAAGTTATAAATTACTATGATAATCCATACGCTATTGTTTCTAATCCCGTTAATATTGACAGTTTAATGTTAAAGCCTATAGGTTTAACAGAGCAGGAAAAACTTGATTTAGAGTCGTTTTTGCATGCACTTACCGATGTAAAATTTATTCCTAAAAAATAAACCGATCTTTTATATCTTTGGTTGGTAAAATACACGCATCAGATTTTCCCCAAATCTTGTATCGGTATTTTGCTATCAATCGATAAACCAAATCTCGAATACTTTTAGGAAATATTTGCATAATCTGTGCTAATATTTTCCAAAATCCACCAAGTTGTTTAAATACTTGAATAGCCACATCTGATTTTGTATATATTTTATTGTTTTTTAATAAGATAACGGTTTTTAAATCAACTCCAGAGAGGGTATAATCTGATAAAATGTTATTTGCTAAATTAGATTGTAAATGGGTGTAGTAAAATTTATGTTGAGTATCTTTTTTTAGAACAAATTGCAAAAACGCATCACACAAAAAACATTCGCCATCAATAAATAATAGTGGAGTGGGAATCTTTTTTTTATCTTGATTTACCATTCTTTTGCGGTAGGATATGCTCTGCGAAGGTATTGTAAATCAGCTAAAATATACCCTAAATGTTCGGTATGTACACCTTTTGTTCCACCGGTTTGCATCCAAGTATCTTTAGGTATTTGCAGGGTAGCTTCTTGTAGTACTTCATGTAGGTGTTTAGTCCATTTTTGTTTTATTACTAACATATCTGGAATAACTCCTTGTTTTAACAATTCTTTTTCATCTTCATGTTCTTCAAATAATTCACCGGAAAACATCCAAAGATTATTAAATGCTTCTTGTATTTTTTGGTGACTTTCATCTGTTCCATCACCTAGTCTTAGTATCCATAAGGTGGAATGCTTTAAGTGATAGCGTACTTCTTTTATAGATTTTTCGGCATACCCCGATAAATATTCATCGGTTGAGTGTACTAATGCTTCTAAAAAATAATAGTGAAATACATCGTACATAAATTGTCGGGCTATGGTATCGGCATAGTTTCCATTAGGCTGCTCACAAAGCAAGTAATTTTTATAAGCACGTTCATCTCTAAAATATACTAAATCATCTTCTGTGTGTTGTAAACCTTCCACTTTTGCAGCATATTGATACATATGTGTAGCCTGACCTAATAAATCGAGTGAAATATTAGTAAGAGCAATATCTTCTTCTAATACGGGTCCATGACCACACCATTCCGATAAGCGGTGTGAAAGTATTAAATTACTATCCGCTATTCGTAAACAGTAGTTAAATAAGTTATGGGATGCTTCGTTCATAGGTCTTGTTTTTATTTTTTTTAGGTTGTATAGTACGGGGTTTAGTTCTTAATTGCCAATAAAAGTTAACACTTGCATATTTAGTTAGCATGGAAAAATTAATTTTTTCGGGACCATTATCTATAATATTACCTTTTGTTATAAATTGTTTATGATCATACTGTGTCATAAAACGGTATCCCCATCCTAAGTAAATATCTGCAGAAAATCGTTTATTGGTGATAATAAAAACTCCATATTTAAGATATAGTTCACGATAAATGGTTTTAAAGTCGGCAACAAATAAAAAATCTTGAGATTTTCCTTTGCATGTTTTGTATAGTATTCCAGGATTTATATAAAAAGTTCCGCCTTTTTTTAGGGGTGAAATATAATATTTATAACTTAAGGTACTTAAAACGCCCGGTGACGATGCTACACTTTGGTTGGTAACTTGAAAGCCATGAATTTGATTGTCTTCAATAAATTTAAAGTAGTAAAAAGCTTCATACATTAAATCTCTATTTGTTATGCCGATTTTAGCATTGATAGCATGTTTTGGTTTAAAAAGATATTCGTAGGACATACCTAATAAAATTCCTCTAAATGGTTTAATGTATGTGCCCATAAATTGCTTCTTTGAATAGAAATATTCATCGGGATTGTATTGTGAAAATATCGGGTTAATAAAAAGTCCTCCGGTAAAAATTATTGGCAACACGAAAAATTTTTTACATATGCCCCACTTCATCGGGTATATCATAAAACGTTGGATGACGATATATTTTATCATCAGCAGGCTCAAAAAACATATCTTTTTCAGTAGGATCTGAAGCATGAACATATTTAGACTCCACAACCCAAATGCTTATCCCCTCACTTCTTCTGGTGTAAACATCACGGGCATTTTGTATTGCCATATCTACATCAGCCGCATGAATGCTTCCTACATGTTTATGATTTAATCCTTGTTTGCTTCGTATAAATACCTCCCATAAAGGCCAGTCTTTTGTATTTGTCATATTATGCAGATTTTTTGTACTTAATTTGTTGCTTCTCGGCATATGCAATAGCGGCATTTCGAACCCATTCCCCTTGTTCATGTGCCTTTTTTCGAGCATTAATTCTTTCTCTGTTACATGGGCCGTTTCCTTGAATAACTTGATAAAATTCTTGCCAATTTATTTCTCCAAAATCATATCCATTTTTTGCTTCATTCCATCGCAAATCTTTATCTGGTAAAGTTAAACCAATAAATTCTGCTTGGGGTACTGTTTTATTAATAAACTGTTGACGCAACTCATCGTTAGATAATCGTTTAATTTTCCATTTCATACTTTGCGCAGAGTGTGGTGAATTTGCATCACTAGGTCCAAACATCATAAGTGATGGCCACCACCAACGGTTTAATGCATCTTGAGCCATAGCTTTTTGTTCAGCAGTACCTTTAGCTAAGGTCATCATAATTTCATATCCTTGTCGCTGATGAAAACTTTCTTCTTTACATATTCTTACCATAGCTCTTGCGTATGGGCCATAAGATGTTCTTTGCAATGCAACTTGATTTGCAATGGCTGCACCATCTACTAACCAACCTATAGCACCAATATCTGCCCAAGACAAAGTTGGATAATTAAAAATACTAGAATATTTAGCTTTACCTGAGTGTAAATCTTGGATGGTTTTTTCTCTTGTTTCTCCTAATGTTTCCATGGCACTGTATAAATATAAGCCATGCCCTGCCTCATCTTGTACTTTAGCTATTAAGATAGCTTTTCTTCTTAAGCTGGGGGCTCTTGTTATCCAGTTTCCCTCGGGCAACATACCAACAATTTCAGAATGCGCATGTTGAGAAATCTGCCGAATTAAGTTTTTTCTATATTCATCAGGCATCCAGTCTTTAGGTTCAATTTTTATTTCCGCATCAATTTTTTGCTGAAATATGTTTTCTAAACTGATATCTGTCATACTTGGTGTTTTTTAAATAAAACCTTTTACTTTTGTAAAAGGTTGTACAAAATAATAAATTTCTTTTTAGATGAGTAGGTTTTTAGAGTTAAAAGTGACAAATATCATACAAGAAACTTCTGATTGTGTTTCAATAGTTTTAGATATGCCCGAAAGTATAAAACAAACATTTCGTTTTAATGCAGGGCAATATCTTACGTTTAAAAAAAATATTCATAACCAAGAAGTACGAAGATCTTACTCTTTAAGTTCTTCACCACATGAAAATATTTGGAAAGTATCAGTAAAAAAAGTTGAAAACGGCTTGTTTTCTACCTATGTTAATCATGAATTAAAAATAGGCGATGTTTTAGAAGTTATGCCTCCTGAAGGAAAGTTTGTATTACCCAACGAAAAAGCAGATGCATTAAATTATGTTTTTTTTGCTTCCGGAAGTGGTATTACTCCTATCATGAGTATAATAAAATGTATACTTCATTCCCAACCGAACAGTAATGTAGTTTTGATTTATGGAAATAAGACGTTTGATAGTATTATGTTCAGGGAAGAATTAGAGGATTTAAAAAATCAACATATAACACGGTTTAGCTATTATCATGTTTTAAGCAGGGAAATATTAGGAAATGAATTATTAAAAGGTAGAATTACTTCAGATAAATGTGAGCATTTTTCCAAAGCCTGTTTTTCTTTAAAAGATACAGATCATTTTTATATTTGTGGACCATATGAAATGATTATGATGGTTAAAGATTGGTTGTTGCAAAAAGGAATAGATAAAGGCAAGATACATTTTGAACTATTTGGAACACCTTTGTTAAAAGAAGAAACTAAAATTAATCGTGAAATATTACCGGAAGAAAGTAAAAATTTTAAAATGAGTACCAATATGGACAGTACCGAAATAGAGATAATCATGGATGGGGATAAAATTAAATTTACTATGCCCCAAACAGAAAAAAGCATATTAGATTATGCGTATGATTTGGGACATGATTTACCTTTTTCTTGTAAGGGAGGAGTTTGTTGTACGTGTAAAGCAAAAGTACTTGAAGGTAAAGTAAGCATGAAGGTTAATTACTCTCTAGAAGATGATGAAGTTGCAGCTGGATACGTACTAACTTGTCAATCAAAACCCGAAAGTCAAAAAGTGCTGCTTAGTTTTGATGAGTAAGCCAAATGTATATCGTTAAAGATATATTTATTATTGTAAAGTATTCTCGTTGTATTTTGAAGGGCACTTCATAAGTATGTCCGATGCTACAAAGGTTCCATTTGAATGTGCTTTACCAATAACTACAATTTGTTCCGATTTTTCAAAATCTTGGGGTTTAGATTTAAGCAATATAACTTTTTTCTCATTTTTTTCTTGATCAATTAAATAAAACTCAAAGCTATTGGCATCTATTTCAGGTAAATATACATATGGTTTTTCTTTATTGTAAACTCCTACAACATGAAATTCTCGGTTTGGATTTTCAAATGCTTCAGAAAAACTTGCGTACGTGCTGGAGTCGGCTAAAGTTGTAATAAATGCTCCAATACACACAGCAATAACCAGAATTAAAATTATGTGTGTTTTTTTCATAATGATAAATTTATTTTAATTTTTTCTCCAGCTTTTTTATTTTAGATTCAAGCCAAAATAAAAACACAAAAATTCCGATTAATAGAATAAAAATAACTGCCAATACTACATATATTTTTCCTTCTGCTCTAAACGTATCTGCCATTTCAATTTCTTGAGCCATTAATGTAGTTAATGGCAACAATAAAAAAGCTACTATTATTGTTATTGCTTTATTCATTTTATTATTTTTCTTCATATTCCAGTTCGCTAATTTTTTGTTGAAGTAATTGAATACGATGTAAAACTTTTGAAATCCATATTCCTAAAAGGATAAATCCTAATACTGCGGGATAAAATACTAATCGCATGTTTTGATCTAAATCGTACTGGCTAAAGCCAGGATTTCCTCCGTTACCAGGATGTAATGAATCGGTTAGCCTGGGGAGCACCATAAGAAATACTAATAACATAACGTAGGCCAAAATACTATAAACAGCCGAAATTTTATATTTAATAAGATTTTCAGAGGTAGCATTTCGTAAAATAAAATAGGCTAAATAAATTAAGATGGTGATAGCAGCACCATTTAATTTTGGGTCGCTTACCCACCAGGTTCCCCAAGTAAACTTTGCCCAAAATGATCCTGTTAAAATACCCAATATACCAAAAATTAAGCCTGTATTAATAAAGCTTTTAGATAATGAGTCGTATTCTAATTTTCCCGATGATAAATATTTTACACTGTAAACCACGGCTAAAGTCATTAAAAACATCATAGCAAACCACAAGGTAACATGAAAGTATAAATTTCTTATGGTTTCGTTTAATATGGCTAATGATGGAACTTTAAACATTAAACCGCCCCAAAAACTATACATTAATAGTATAATACACAACCACTTCCAACTATTTTTTATCAATATTTTCATATTAATCTTTCCAAAGGTAGGGAAATAAGATATAACACAAGGTAAATGAAATAATCATTAACAATGCTTGCGAATAAATAAGCTTTTTGTATGTAATATATTCAAACGACTGAATAATGTTTTGCGAAACTTTTGAAATAATTAAAATTTCAGGAATTAGCAACGGCATTGATACTATGAGTAATAAACCAAAACCTCCCGATGTTTTATTATTCATTAATACAGTAAGCACTAATATACTTGAAAATATAGCACTATGCAAAAGTAAGGGGATAAATATCTTTGTAAGATATAAGCTTTTTAATCCCAATAAGTTCCATAACAACACGGTAATAATACCAAGTGTACTTAACTGTAAAAAATAAAACAGAGTTTTAGAAATATAATATTGACTAGGTGATATAAGTTGTTGAATGTAATAAAATTGTTCCTTTTTTTCCATACCTGCAGAAGTAATAATTAAATTAAAACCTGAAAATGTATGTACTACCCAAAACAAAGAAAGCCAGGCTATTGGAACATTAATCTTAAGCATTAATAAATAAGAAAGGTATGTAGTAATCGCTAAAAATAATAGCGAAGACAAAAAAGTGTTTTGATTTTTCCTTTCTAGTAAAAAATCTTTGAGAATTAACCCATATATTTTTTTAAATTGTAGTATCAAATTACCTTTGATTATCGTACACAAAAGTGCAATTTTTTTATGAATGAAAGTATTGAATACATGAAATTAGATTTATTAGTATTTGCAGCACATCCCGATGATGCAGAATTAGCTTGTTCTGGTACCATTTTTAAATATGTTAAGAAAGGATTAAAGGTTGGAATTATTGATTTAACTCAAGGTGAACTGGGTACAAGAGGTACGCCTGAATTAAGACTACAAGAAGCCAAAGCAGCAGCAGAAATATTGGGAATAAGTCTAAGAAAAAATCTTGGAATGCGAGATGGATTTATTGAACATTCTGAAGAAAACATTCGAAAAGTAATGGTTCAGATTCGTTTACATTGCCCATCTATTATTTTATGTAATGCTCCAAACGATAGGCATCCAGATCATGGAATGGCCTCAGAACTAGTTCGAAGAGCAAGTTTTTTAGCGGGCTTACAAAAGTTTGAAACAACATTTCAAAATCAAATTCAACGTTCACACAGGCCTAGTTTACTATTACAATACATACAAGATTATTATTTAACCCCTAATATTATATTGGATATTTCAGAAGAAATGCCTTATAAAATTAAAAGTATTTTAGCCTATTCTTCTCAATTTTATCAAAAAAATAATTCTGGCCCTGAAACCCCCATTTCTAGGGAAGATTTTATTCCTTTTATTGAAGGTAGAGCTAGAAATTATGGTAGAATGATTGGTACAACTTTTGCTGAAGGATTTATTTGTGAAAGACCTTTGGGAGTAAATGATTTATTTAATTTATTATAATAATATATAGTTGATTCGCAAGTTAATACGAAGAATATTTAAAGCATTTATATTTTTTATCCTGCTATCATTTATAATAACGGGGTTAATACAAATACCTTATATTCAAAACAAGCTCGTAGATACTATTACTAATCAAATTAACAAAAGAATTGGTCTGCAAGTACATATAGGTTATGTTAACATTAAATATATGTCAAAAATTGACCTTGAAGATGTGTATATACAAGATCATAATAACGACACATTGTTTTTTGTGAAAAATATATATGTAGGTCTGCCTTATTATATTTATAATTTTTCAGAATTTGAAATTAATAAAGTTATTTTAAACGATTTTTACTTTAAATATACCATATATAAAAACGAGGAACATTCTAATTTTCATAAATTGATGGAGTACTTTTCTTCTCAAAGTACCGATACTACATCTGTTCCATTTTTTATTAAACAAATTGAGTTGTTTAATTCAAAATTTTCTTATCTAAATTATAATGACAGCAGTCACTTTGGTAATCTTCAATTTTATAATATTAATGTATTGAGTAAAGATTTTGAGGCAGATGAAGTCATTACTATGAATATTGAAAAAGCAAGCTTTTATACGAATAAAAATAACCAAGTGGAGTCTTTTTCATCGTATGTAAGCATAACCGAAGAAAAAATTCATTTTAATAATGCTCAGCTAAAAACAGATATTTCTGAAATTTCACTGCAATATTTTGATTACTATATCAATAACACAACATTTTTACCGGATATGTATGCAGATTTTGAGTACTCTAACATTTCAAGTAAAGATTTTTTCACTTGGGTAAATGGAGTTCCCGGATCAAAAAATTATTTGTTTAATATAAAAGGAAAGGCGACTACCGAACATAATATTTTAAAAACAAATAAATTTCAAATAAACTTCGGACTTCAAACAGAGCTTACGTTAGACGCGAAAATGTTTTTTTTAGAAGATGTAAACTGGCCTGATGGAATTGATGTAAGGTTAGATATAAATAAATTACAAACTAATAAAACGGAAATACATACTTTACTCAACTTTGTAAATGAGTTTAACCATGTAAAGGATACCATGGATGATGGAATGCCAAGTTGGTTAAGCAATTTAAACGAAATATTTTTTGAAGGGATTGTAGAAAAGGAAGGGAGGAATTCTTTTTTAACGGGTAATTTTTTATCAAATGCCGGTAATGTTAGCTTGGCGGTTACATCGCAAGGTTTTTCAATGGATGACCTTAAAATACAGGGAAATATTTCCAGCGCCAGCTTGGATTTAGAAAAATTTATTGTTCAAAATAATGTTTTTTCTAATGTTAATGCAAATATTTCATTTGAATTACAATGGATAAACTCCGTTTTTCAGTCTCAACTGAATGGAAGTATTGATAGTATTAAAATTTACAGTGGTAATTATGAGAATATTACTTTAGAGGGTAAATTAACAGAAGATTTATTTACCGGAAATGTAACGTGTAAAGATGATAAAATGAATTTTAATTTTAATGGCACTATTGATTTTAGTGAACAAAATCATTATGCAAATTTTACATTACAGCTAGCAAACTTAAGTTTATCTGAATTTAATGTTTTAACCAATTATACAAACCCTACGTTACAAACGTTAGCCAACGTACAAGTAAATTATCTTCCCAAAACAAACCAGTATAATGGTAATATACAGTTTACCGAAACTATTTTTCAGGATGCAAGACCTAATAAACTTACCATACATTCTATTGTAGCAGAGTTAATTCCTTTTGGGGATAATAATACTAAAATTGATATTGAAACAGATTTTTTGGATATCTCATATACAGGAAATACTAATTTTAACAATAATATTTCCGATTTTACATATCACGTGTTTTCAGCCTTTAAAAATATGGATGTAACAGCAGATACAACATTTGAGTTTTTTAATTTTTATGTAAAAACATATAATACTAGACCTGTTTTTTCTTATTTTTTTCCTGATATTTATTTAGAGGAAAACACTACTTTTTTGGTTGATTTTTTAAATACTAAAGAAAAAAGTTTTGAAATTGAGATATTATCAAACAAAATTTCATATAAAAACATGACACTTTTTTCTCCTAAAGTTAATATACTAAAGGAAACGGGGTATGTTCGTTCTGAAATTGCATTAAACAGTCTTTCAATAGGAGAAAAAATTACCCTAATTACTCCAAAAATTCTTGTAAATGAATTGGATGAAAAAAGATTTTCGTTTAATGTATTAGCAGAAACAAAGGATGATTATCCATTAAAATTACTTGGAAATGGGTTGTTTTACTTTACCAATCATGATTTTTTACAAGTTGAAATGAATAAATCTTCGGTTACTTACCAAAATGAGGCTTGGAATTTAGAACTATTATCAAATATAAATATTGACTCTGGATTTGTCTACATTCCTGCGTTTTCATTGGATAAATCCAATCAGTTTATTCATGGGACCTTTGTTTTAGAGCATTCGGCATTAGTAAAAACTGAGTTTCAACAATTTCAACTAGAATTATTAAATTCATTTATCGAAAACACAGGACTAGATTTTTCAGGTATAGTGAATGGAAAAGCAGAGTTAAGTATTGATAAAAATATCTTTTTGCCAATAATAAATATAGATATAGAACAATTTGTTTTGAATGGACAAGCTTTAGGAAATGGAAATTTATTCGCAAACTATAAAAATGAACAAAAGAAAATTTTCTTTAATTCTTCTTTTTATCATCCGAACTTAAATAATTCATTTTCTATTACAGGAAACTATTCATTATTCGAAACAACTTCTCCATTATTTGCTCAATTAGTATTTAATCCAATTAATTTTAACTTATTTTCTAATTATTCCAAAGATGTAATTTCAGATATTGAGGGTTCTGGACAAGTTAATTTAAATATACAGGGAAATCTAGAAAAGCCAAAAATATCTGGTTTTTTAAGAATTGATAGTTTATTGTTTACAGTTGATTATTTAAAAACTAAATATAAGGTTCAAAAACATGACATTATCTTTAAAGAAGATTG
>CAZEIM010000019.1:0-21669 GCA_964512145.1 uncultured Flavobacteriales bacterium | reverse complement strand
AGATTGGATAGGATGTGATAATCTTGTTTTTTTTGATGAAAACAACAACAAAGCCAATGCAAATCTAACGGTTTTTCATAATAATTATTCGAATATTAATTATGATATCACGATTAATGTACCTAAAACCTTACAGTGCTTAAATACAAAAAAGCAAGATAATTCATATTTTTATGGAACGGCTTTTTTGCAAGATGCTACCATAAATATTACTGGCTACGATAAACTAACCAATATTGAAGTAATAGGCACCACAGATAAAAAAACCAATATATCTATTCCTATGGATAGTCCTTCTGAAATTTCAGAAAACAATTTTATCGTATTTAAAAATAAAGAATCAAAACAAGTAAAAGAAAAGGAAAATAAAAATATAATGCCTGGTTTAAATTTAGACATTCAACTTAAAATGACTCCCGATGCTCATACTCGCGTTGTTTTCGATGAAAGAGCCGGAGATATTATTAATGTTGATGGGGAAGGGGATGTTAGAATGGTAGTGAATGATTTAGGTAAATTTCAAATGTACGGAGAGTACTTAATTACCAAAGGGGATTATTTATTTACCTATGAACGTATTTTAAATAAAAAGTTTCAAATTTCTCCTGGAAGCAAAATATCTTGGAGTGGAGATCCTTATAAAGCATATGTAGATATTAACGCCATTTACAGAACCAATATTTCTATAGCTAATTTATATTTAAGTACCGACTCAACAAATACAGGTAATAATAGAAGAATTCCTGTAGATTGCAGAATGCATTTAACTCAAGAGCTTATGAAACCTATGATTGATTTTCATGTAGATTTGCCTAGTATAAGTGCCAATGATCCCTTGCAAGACATATTAAGAAGTATTATGAATAATAGAGATGAAGAACGATGGCAGTTTTTTTCTTTACTCGTTTTAAATCGATTTGATATTTCCAGCGAAAATAGTTTTTCAAATGTAGCCTCTGCTACAGCTAATAACCCTTACGAACTATTGTCAAATCAGGTAAGCAAAATGTTATCAAAAAACAGTAAAGTAGCCATGGCAGTAAACTATAGACCTAGCTCAGGAACAAACACAGAGCAAATGCAAATGGGTTTATCCACACAGCTTTTTAATGATAGGTTAATACTAGAAGGAAGCTTAGGTGTTACAGGTACCAATACCAATATTCCAGCCCAAAATACTGGAGCTATCGCTGGAGATGTGTATATAGAGTATAGATTAAGTAAGGATGGAGCAACTTCTGTAAAGGCATATAATAAATCAAATACGTATAATATTATTGATGCAGGTAGTTCACCATATACCCAAGGGGTAGGGTTAACATATCGAAAAGATTTTAATAATTTAAGAGAATTATTTAATGCTTGGTTTAAACCAAAAAGTAAAGTTACCAATACTGAAAATATAGAAGAATGAAAATACATTTTATTGCAATTGGCGGAAGTATAATGCATAATTTAGCTATTGATATGCATAAAAAGGGATATACGGTAAGTGGTTCAGATGATTTTTTTTATGAACCATCCAAAAGTAGATTGCAAAAATATAATTTGCTACCCAAAGAAACAGGATGGTTTCCCCATAAAATTACTCCCGATTTAGACGCTGTTATTTTAGGAATGCATGCCAGAATTGACAATCCTGAATTATTAAAGGCACAAGAAATTAACTTAAAAATATATTCTTTTCCAGAGTATATGTTTGAGCAGGCAAAAAATAAAAAAAGAATAGTAATTGCTGGAAGTCATGGAAAAACTACTGTTACCGCCATGATATTACATGTACTTAAAAATTTGAATTATAAATCAGATTATTTAGTTGGGTCACAAATAGAAGGATTTGAGGAAATGGTTCAAGTTAGAGATGAAAATACATTGGCCGTGTACGAAGGCGATGAGTATTTTAGTTCTCCATTAGATAAAAAATCTAAATTTCTTCATTATCACCCACATATTTTAGTGTTAACCGGTATATCTTGGGATCATATGAATGTATTTCCTACATTTAATGAATATGTTCGTGTTTTTGAAAACCTATTATTCTCTTTATCAAAAGAAAGCATCCTTTTTTATGATCAGGAAGATGAGCATATAAAAAATATTATTCTAAATAAACAGTGTGTTGCCAAAATGATTCCTTATAATTACCATCCATTTGAAATTGTAGAAAACAAAACCTTTTTATTGTTTGATGGTCATAAAATACCGATTCAAATTTTTGGAAAACATAATTTATCAAACCTTTCAGTTGCTAAACAAGTATGCTTAAGTTTGGGAATTACAGAAGATCAATTTTATCAACAAATCTCTACGTTTTCAGGGGCTGCAAAGCGTTTAGAATTGGTTATAAATAATGAAAATTCTTTTATTTACAGAGATTTTGCTCATGCTCCTTCTAAAGTTATGGCTACTGTTCAGGCAGTAAAAAGTCAATATCCAAATAAAAAAATAATAGCTTGTTTAGAATTGCATACCTACAGTAGTTTAAATGCAGATTTTTTACCACAATATAAAAACACATTGTCAGAAGCAGATTATTCTTTTGTGTTTTTTGACAAGAGAGTATTACAAAATAAAAAATTATCCGATTTAAGTGCTGAATATGTTAAAAAGTGTTTTAATAATCAAAACGTAAACGTATTTAATGATCGCCAAAAAATGGAAGAAGCTATAATATCATTAAAGTCAAAAAATTGTGTGTACGTATTTATGTCTTCAGGCGATTTTAATGGTATGGAAATAAAAAAATTATCTCAAAATCTTCTTGTAGAATAGCTATAATTAAAATAACGAAACCTATTATTCAAAAAACTGGGTATATTGAGAAATATACCCAGTTAAATTTTAATTAAACTGTTTGAGATGATCGAATGATATTTAAAGCCGAACCAGCTTTAAACCACTCAATTTGTTGCTTATTGTATGAGTGAGCTACCTGTATCGTGTCTTTTGAACCATCTATGTGATTTAATAATAATTCTAAGGGTTGTCCGGGTGTAAAATTGGTTAAACCAAGCACGTCAATAGCATCGTCTTCTTTAATTTTATCATAATCTCCTTTGTTGATAAATGTTAATGCCAACATACCTTGTTTTTTAAGGTTTGTTTCGTGAATTCTTGCAAAACTTTTCACCAATACAACTCTTACTCCTAAATGCCTAGGCTCCATAGCGGCATGTTCTCTACTACTTCCTTCTCCGTAGTTTTCATCACCAACTACAATAGACCCAATACTTGCTGCTTTATAGGCCCTTTGAACTTTTGGAACGGATTCATAGTTACCCGTTAACTGGTTTTTTACAGAGTCTGTTTTTTCATTAAAAAAATTAACGGCACCTATTAATAAATTGTTTGAAATATTGTCCAAATGACCTCTATATTTTAACCAAGGTCCCGCCATACTTATATGATCAGTAGTGCATTTTCCTTTTACTTTAATTAATAGTTTTAATCCTTTTAAATCGGTACCTTCCCATGCAGGGAATGGATACAATAATTGCAATCGAGTACTGTCCGATGATACTTTTACTTGTATGCTGCTACCATCTTCAGCTGGAGCTTGATATCCAGCATCTTTAACATCAAAACCTTTAGAGGGTAATTCATCTCCGGTAGGAGCATCTAATTTAACTTTTTCTCCTTTGCTATTGGTTAAATAATCGGTAACCGGATTAAATGCTAAGTCACCCGCAATGGCTAAAGCTGTAACTAACTCAGGACTTGCAACAAAAGCCAACGTGTTTGGATTTCCATCGGCTCTTTTGGCGAAATTTCTATTAAAACTATGTACTATAGTATTTCTTTCTTGTTTTTCTGCCCCCATTCTATCCCACATTCCAATACATGGTCCGCAAGCATTAGCAAATACATTGGCACCAATGGCATTAAATGTATCTAAAAATCCATCTCTTTCAATGGTATATCTAACTTGTTCACTCCCTGGGGTTATATTAAATTGTGCTTTAAGAGATAACCCTTTTTCTTTTACTTGTTTAGCAATACTTACCGAACGGCTTATATCTTCATACGATGAGTTGGTGCAACTACCTATAAGTCCCACTTCAATTTTAGTTGGCCAATTATTTTTTGCGGCTTCTTCCTTAATTTTACTGATAGGAGTAGCTAAATCTGGAGTAAAAGGTCCGTTTAAGTGAGGTTCAAGTTCAGATAAATTTATTTCAATTACTTGATCAAAATATTTCTCTGGATTAGCATACACTTCTGGATCTCCGGTTAAATGTTCTGCTATTTTATCAGCAAGTTTCGCAACTTCTTCTCTTCCGGTCGATTTTAAATATCGACTCATACTTTCATCATATCCGAAGGTGCTGGTTGTTGCCCCAATTTCAGCCCCCATATTACAAATGGTTCCTTTTCCTGTACAACTTAAGCTTTTTGCACCCTCTCCAAAGTATTCAACAATACAATCTGTTCCTCCTTTTACCGTTAATATTCCAGCAACTTTTAAAATAACATCTTTAGGAGCAGTCCAGCCATTCAACTTTCCGGTAAGTTTTATTCCTATCAATTTGGGCATTTTTAATTCCCAAGGTAGGCCACTCATAACATCACATGCATCAGCACCACCAACTCCAATAGCAATCATACCCAGTCCTCCGGCATTTACCGTGTGGCTGTCGGTTCCAATCATCATGCCCCCTGGAAATGCATAATTTTCGAGTACTACTTGGTGAATAATTCCAGCTCCAGGCTTCCAAAAACCAATTCCGTATTTATTACTTATACTGCTTAAAAAGTCATATACTTCTTTATTTTCTGATATAGCTTTATTTAAGTCGATGGCACTGCTTTCTTTAGCAACAATAAGATGGTCGCAATGAACTGTGCTAGGTACGGCAACTTTTTTTCTACCGGTTGTGTCAAATTGAAGTAAAGCCATTTGTGCAGTAGCATCTTGCATGGCCACCCGATCTGGAGCAAAATCTACATAGTCTTTTCCTCTGGCAAAGTCTTTTTCCTCAAAATCCTCATGGATATGCGCATATAAAATCTTTTCAGCCAAAGTTAACGGTCTGTTTAATAACTTTTTTGCTTGGTTTACACGATTAGGAAAATTTTGGTAAACCTGTTTAATCATATCAATATCAAATATCATAGGTATTAATTTATGGTTGCTAAAGTAATGTTTAAGTATATAAAATCAAAAAATATATATAAAAAAAGGGAAGCACATATAGTGTACTCCCCTTGAAAATTTAAATTAAAAAATAATGATTATTCTCCAGAAACTTCAAATTTAATAGTTTCTACAACGTCTTTATAAAATTTAACTTCTGCCTCATAAACACCTACTTGTTTAATAGGCTCGTTTTTAATGGTAATATTTTTTCTCTCTACTTGAAACCCTAGTGCCTGAATAGCATCGGCTACTTGAATAGAATTTATAGATCCAAAAATTTTACCTTTATCTCCAACTTTAGTGGTAACACTTATGCGCATGTCTTTTAATTTCTTAGCTGTGGCAATCGCTTCATTTTTAGCTCTTTCTTCTTTATGAGCCCTTTGTTTTAAGTTTTCAGCGTGTACTTTTTTTAGTGATTCAGTAGCTAATATAGCATGCCCTTGTGGTATAAGATAATTTCTTCCATAACCACTTTTAACATTAACCAATTCGTCTTTAGAGCCTAAATGGGGAACGTCTTTTTTTAGTATTAATTCCATAATCTGTTATTTTAATAAGTCTGCAACAAAAGGCATAATAGCTAAATGTCTTGATCTTTTAACTGCTTGAGCAACTTTTCGTTGGTATTTTAATGATGTTCCTGTTATTCTTCTTGGCAATAATTTACCTTGTTCATTGATGAACATTTTCAAAAACTGAGGATCTTTATAATCCACATATTTTATTCCGTTTTTTTTAAACCAACAAAACTTTTCTTTTTTTATTTCGATGTTTATTGGTGCTAAATATCTTACTTCTTCCATGTTTCTAAATATTAATTCGTTACTTCTTGTGCTGATTTTTTTCCTCTTCTTTTTTCCGCAAATGCGATATGGTGTTTATCCATTTTAACGGTTAAGTATCGAATAATTTTCTCATCTCTTCTGTACTGAAGCTCTAATTCGCCAATAATAGCTCCTGGACCTTCAAATTCAATTAGGTAGTAAAATCCAGTGGTCTTTTTTTGAATTGGGTAGGCTAATTTTCTTAATCCCCAATTTTCTTCGTGCACTACTTTTGCACCTCCGTCAGTTAAGATTTCTTTGAACTTCTTAACTGTTTCCTTTGTCTGTTCTTCAGACAAAACGGGAGTAATAATGAAAACAGTTTCGTATCTTTCCATAAAATTTATTAATTAATTGCCTGCAAAAGTATACTTTTTTGAGTCTTTTAACAAAAAAAGAATTGTATTTTTTATGTTTTTTTATAAAAAACGTACTTCAGTAGCCCCTTGACCATACTTTTTATATGAACCATCGTAATAGTACACTTTAGGGTAATTACTTAATAATTTTAGCACTTCTTGTTTTAATACTCCTGAACCAATACCATGTATGATGATGATTTTTTTGTACTTTTTTTGTTTGGCAATATCTAACCATTTTTTTAAAAAATCTAACTGATAGCTAAGTCTGTCCCATGGTTGTATATTAGATTCATTATTAACGATGTTGTGAAAATGTAAATCAATTTCTAAAACATCGCTTTTTAGTTTTTTGTCAAATACAATATTTACGGCAAGTTGTTCTTGAGAATTTTTCTTGCTATTTTTAAAATTTTGCTCATCTTTTATTAATAAAGTAAAGTTTTGAAGATGGTTTTCATTAAAAGTATTTAGCACAATTTCAGAAACTTTTTTAATAAGAATAAAACCATCTATTTCAACCTCTACATAATGGGATGAAATAATTTTAGTAATTTTTCCTTCGGCAGTATCATCAATTATTTTAACTTTATCACCAATTTTAAACATATTTCAAATCTAAATAAAATTGAAAAACCCTTGGGAGATAATTCGTCAAAAAATCATTTATTCAAATCCATGGATTGATTTAATACATTATGACGTACTAAATCCATCTGGAAAACCAGGGATATATGGTAAGGTACATTTTAAAAACATTGCCATTGGTATTATTCCTTTAGATGAAGAATTAAATACTTGGATTGTGGGGCAGTATAGATTTCCATTACAACAATATTCTTGGGAAATACCTGAAGGGGGAGGGCCATTAAACGAAGATATACTTAAATCTGCAAAACGTGAGTTGCTTGAAGAATGTGGTATTGTAGCTCAAAAATGGGATATGTTATTAAATATTCATTTAAGCAACTCTGTTAGCGATGAATTTGGGGTTGTTTATATAGCTAAAAATCTTACTTTTGAGGCAGCTAATCCAGATGAAAATGAACAATTGGTTACAAAAAAAATACCATTTAATGCTCTTTTTAATATGGTTATGAATGGCGAGATTACGGATAGTTTAACAGTGGCAGGGGTGCTAAAGCTACAACATATTTTAAATAATTTTTCACAATGAATATGAATAATTTATGGTTTGTATGTTTTATATTTTTTTTAAGTCTTAGTGGGTATACTCAAGAATATCAAAAGGTAGGTATTGTGCTTAGTGGTGGTGGTGCAAAAGGCGCTGCACATGTTGGTTTTTTAAAAGCATTAGAAGAAAATAATATTCCAATTGATTATATTGCAGGAACTTCTGCTGGTTCAATTGTAGGAGGGCTTTATGCCTCGGGTTATTCTCCCGATGAGATATTACATATTCTTTCTTCAGAAGATTTTGTAAATATGGTATTGGGAAAATTTGAAGATAAAAATACGTTTTATTTTAAACAAGATGACCCAAATGCTAACTGGTTGAGTTTTAAATTATCTACAAAAGGTAAAATAAGTGATTTAATTCCAACCAATTTAATAAGCACATTATTTTTAGATTTTGAATTAATGCGAATGGTTGCTCCTGCTGAAGCAGCTGCAAATTACAATTTTGACAGTTTGTTTATTCCTTTTAGATGTGTGGCGGCTGATATCTCAAACAACGAACCCTATGTTTTTAAGGAAGGAAATCTATCCGAAGCTATTCGAGCCTCTTCTACCTATCCTTTTTATGTTAAACCTATTCGAGTAAATAATAGATTAATGTTTGATGGAGGTATGTATAACAATTTCCCCTCTGATATAATATACGATGAATTTTTACCTGATATTATTTTGGGTTCAAATGTGTCTGCTAATCCTAAAGAGCCCAGTGAAGATGATTTGCTTTCTCAAATAGAATCCATGTTGATGTTTAAAACGAATTATTCGGCATTATGTGAAAATGGAATTGTAATAAAACCTAATACAAGAAGTATTGGGTTATGGGGATTTTCAAAAGCAGAAGAAGCTGCTAATTTAGGGTATGAGGCAACGATGCGAAAAATGGATCAAATTAAGGCATCTGTATCGTCTAGAATTTCTGCTGAAGACAGAGCCGGTAAAAGACAAAAATTTAAACAAAAATTTAAACCACTGAAGTTTGAAAACTTAGAAATAAATGGACTTAATAAATATCAATCAATATATGTAAAAAAATCGCTGTTGGGAAATAGAAAAAAATTATCGGTAGATTTTTTAAGAAAAAACTATTACAAAATATTTTCGGATGATAAAATTGATTTTATTTTTCCAAAGTCATATTTCGACACTCATAAAAATAGCTATACTTTAAAATTAAATGTCAAAAAAGAAAAAGATTTTATTATTGGTATCGGTGGAAGTTTTTCTTCTAGACCTGTTACTACAGGAATGATATCGGCTAAATACAATTATTTAAATTTATTTTCGACCAGCTTAATTGGGAATTATTATTTTGGGCGCTTTTATAATTCGGCCTTATTAAAAGCAAGAATGGACATTCCTTTGGGCTTACCTTTTTTTATAGAACCTGAATTTAATTATAGTAAAACCGATTTTTTTAGATCTCAAAATTATATTTTTGAAGACCAAAGACCATCGTTTTTTGTACAATATGAGCGATTTGGAAGATTAAATTTAGGGTTACCGGTTAGTAAAAGAGGTAAATTAAGAATAGGTTATAGTTTTGGTAAATTAACCGATGAATACTATCAAATTAAATCTTTTTCTCAAACAGATACTTCTGATATCACCAATTTTTACTTTTCTTCTCCCTATGTTTTGTATGAAAGAAGCTCTTTAAATGAAAAACAATATGCCAATTCAGGTACTTTAACTTCATTATCGCTTCGCTTTGTATCTGGTGAAGAAATTCATAACCCCGGCACTACATCCTTATCCGATACTAAATATGCCAAACTTCATGATTGGTTTCAATTTAGGTTTAATTATGAAAATTATTACAAAAAAATGGGTAGGTTAGGATTGGGATTTTTTACCGAATTGTATTATTCTAATCAGCCACAATTTAATAATTATGCTTCAACAATATTAAGAGCTCGTCCTTTTCGCCCAACAGTTGAAAGTAATGTTCTTTTTTTAGAAACATTTCGTTCAAATCAATATCTTACCGTTGGACATAAATTTTTATTTGAAATTAATAATAACTTAGAATTTCGGTTAGAAGGATATATTTTTCAACCCTATCAAAGAATAGTGAAGGCCGATAATAGAGATGCTCTTGTTTTACAAAATTTCGATAAACGTTTTGCGGTAGCTAGCGCTTGTTTAGTGGCTAAAACACCTTTGGGTCCTATTTCGTTCAGTTCTAATTATTACCACAATGTTCCAGAAGTAGCCAATGAAACTAAGACCCCCTTAACATTTTTTTTCCATTTCGGATATATTTTATTTAACAGAAAAGCCCTAGAGTAATTGCTTTTTTAATAGCAAACCAAACAGCATATATCTTTTAATGTATATTTGTTTTTTAATAAGTTCTATTGTATGAAGTATATTATTGGATTGATATTTATATCTTATTCTAACTTGCTTTTTAATCAGGATGAATTTTTGAAATATAGAAGTTCTCAAAATCCTCAATATTGGAAAAATCGAATGCCTTTTGAGGGATATTGGCAACAAGATGTATATTATAATATTAAAGCACGAATTCATGAGAAGACAAATATTATTTCGGCTACTGAAAAATTGGTATATGTAAATAATTCTCCCGATGAGTTAACGTATGTATACTTTCATTTATATCAAAATGCTTTTCAGCCCGGATCGTATTGTGATGCTTTACATAAAGCTAATAATTACCCAGTTAGGTGGGGTAAGTATGAGGCAGGCAAAAAAGGAACAGAAGTCTTAGAATTAAAAATTAATGGGGTTTCTGCCAAAACAGAATTAGATAATACCATTTTAAAAGTGTATTTACCCAAACCTTTAAAAAGTGGAGAAAGTGTTGAGTTCGATATAGTTTTTAAAACATATTTTGATACCGGAAATATTCGAAGAAGAATGAAAACGTTTCCTGCTTATGGTTTTAGGCATTATGACGGAGTGCATTGGTATCCTAGAATTGCTGTGTATGATAGAAAATTTGGTTGGACAACAGATCAACACTTAGGGAAAGAATTTTATGGAGATTTTGGAGTCTTTAATGTAGAACTTACCTTTTCCTCTAACTATGTAGTTGAAGCTACCGGTAAACTTGTCAATGAAAAAGAAGTGCTGCCCGACTCGTTACGTAAAAAATTGGATATTTCAAATTTTAAAAACAAACCATGGGGTGAAAAACCTTCCATTATTACCGCTTACGACTCAACTCAAACTAAAACTTGGAAATATTTAGCTGAAGATGTACATGATTTTGCCTTTACCGCAGATCCAACATACAGAATAGGTGAAACTCAATGGAATGGAGTTCGATGTATTTCTATTGTTCAAGAACCCCACGCTTCTGGATGGCAAAATGCTGCCGATTATACGGCTAAAATTATTCAAACATTTTCTGAAGATTTTGGTATGTATGCATATCCTAAAATGGTGGTTGCCGATGCACAAGATGGCATGGAATATCCTATGCTTACTCTAGATGGAGGAAGTGATCCCGGATATAGAGATTTGTTGGTACACGAAATTGCTCATAATTGGTTTTTTGGGATGGTAGGCAGCAATGAAACGTACCGAGCATTTTTAGATGAAGGGTTTACACAGTTCTTAACTTCATGGGGTTTAGAAAAGATAGATGGAGATACTGTAGTGGATGTTAAAGACAAAAATACGTATGCACGAAAATTTCGAAAAGAAAGGCTGGTAAGAGAGGATGAAGTTTTTTATGGTTATTTGTCGGACGCAATTCGAGAGATAGATGCGCCATTAAACACTCACTCTGATGATTTTAACTCTGCCTTACGGCATGGAGGTGGATATAGACATGTTTATTTTAAAACAGCTACCATGTTGTATAATTTACAATATGTATTAGGAGATGAGCTTTTTCAAAATGCTATGCAACACTATTTTAACCAATGGAAAATGGCTCACCCTTATCCGGAAGATTTTAGAAATTCAATCATTCAATTTACCAAAGTAGATTTAAATTGGTTTTTTGATCAGTGGTTAGAAACAACCAAAAGCATCGATTATTCAATTGAATCAGTAAATAAAACTAAAAACCCTAATGAGTATAAAATCACCTTTAAACGTAAAGGAACTATGCAAATGCCTTTAGATTTTACAGTCATTTCTGATGATGAGAAAGAATACAATTTTCATGTTCCAAATAATTGGTTCGTAAAGAATACTGATGCATTTATATTACCTCGATGGATTGGTTGGGGTAAACTTAATCCCACATACGATGCCACAATTTCTATTCCGGGTAATGTTCAAGAAGTTGTCATAGATCCAACTCATCGATTGGCTGATATTAATCGATTAAATAACTCAAACTATACACCCATTGAGTATCATTTTGATTCTAAAATCGCAAATTATCCTAGCATTAATAATTACGATGCTTTTGTTCGGCCTGAGTTATGGTATAATGCATTTGATGGACTTAAACTTGGCATTCATATGAACGGAAATTATATGCGCTATTTACATAATGTAGATGCGACTATTTGGTTTAATACCGGAATTCTTCAACAAAAAACATATTTTAACGCCTCCGATTTAGATCAATATAATTTAGTGTCTTATCGCTTTAGGTATCAAAACACCAGTAATAAATTAGTGAAAAATTCTTACTATTCAATTCATTCAAGGTTTTTAGATGGTTTAAGGTCTCATGCCGTAAATTTTTACATTCCTTTCAGAAATGAAAAAAGCACGCTCGGATTTGGAATTAAGTCGATGTTACGTCCTAAAGCCAGCGATTTGTTATACTTAATATATCCGTTTGAGTGGAATGAGAATGCATGGAATAATACATTAAATATTTATTTTAATCATAGTTATCGATATGCCAAAGGAATCGGAAAAATTCTTCTCACATTAAAATCTTCTAGTATATTAAGTGATTATAATTATGCTTATTTTAATGTTGAATCTGTAAACGAAACAAGACTTAATAAATTAAATATTAAAACCCGAGTATTTGGTCAATTAGGTACAGGATCATTGTGGGCTCCTGAGTCACAGCTTTTTTTAGCACAAGCCAATCCCGAAGAAATGATGGAAAATAAATTTGTTCGATCAACCGGTTTTATTGATCCGGCATGGACAGGGTTTGGTATTCGCCCCAATCATTTACATGTTGGAGGGGGATTAAATATAAGAGGATATTCTGGTTATCTTGCCCCTGAAGTTAAGGATTCTGTTAGTCTTTATTATACCTATAAAGGAACGTCAGGCTTATCTTTTAACGGAGAGGTAGAATTTGATAAATATATTCCGCTAAAATTTAGAAAATTATCTAAATATTTTAAACTTAATACCTATGTATTTGGTGATGTTGGAATTATAGATATGTTTAATAATTCTAAAAAGTTTATATGGTCCGGAATTCGAGCTTCGGGTGGGGTAGGAACTGCCCTTACCATTAAAAAGTTTGGCCCTTTGGAAACCGTTCAGCCTCTTACCCTTAGGTTTGATGTTCCGTTGTTTTTAAATAGCATTCCCTTTGTTGACCAAAATTATGTTCAATACCGATGGATAGTTGGGGTTAGTAGAGCATTTTAATAGTAATGTCATGAGAAGATTTTTTGTTTTCTGGGTGTTTTTATACATGTGTGTTGCTTCTTATAGTCAAGATAAGGATTATAAAGTGCTCATTGATCATTTACAAAAAACTTCTTCAAATGATTGGATTTTGTATAATACAGAACAAGAAAATTCATATAAAGCGATTGGTTTACAAGATGGAGACACTGTGATTTTGATTAACGATATTGAGATTACTGGAGTATATGATTTGTCTAGCGTATTAAATACTATTAATTTAAACGAAATTATTACTCTTACCATCGAAAGAAGTAATGCTTTAACCTACTTTATGATACAGCCCGATTTTTGGGATCATACGCACATTGCATATGATAGTATATCCTTAGAGGAAGAAAGAATTTGTGCTGATATTCATAAATTAGTGCAGTATTCTTCCGATGGTTTTACAGCATTAACTGGAGGTTCTTCATATTATGTAAATGATCATAAAGAATACATTAGCACGTATTATTTTACAGGAACATACAACTCAATTATTTATAAAAAAGGAAAACAAAATACCTTTAAAGCCTATTTTTACGAAGGAGATAAACAAAAAACATGGGATATTTATTTTAGATTAAAAAGTAGTTTTGATCGATGTATTAACGCCAATGAATTTAGCTATCAATATGAACTAAATAATCAATCAATGCCTAATTTTAAAAAACATACTGCGGCAATTTATTCAAATGATCCTCAGTATTTGTACAAGGGCACGGTAATATCCTTAATTTTTGAAGATGAGGGCTCTATTTCTTACAGGGTTTTATTAGAAGTAACAAACTTTGATATAAAATAAATACTTTATTTTTATAACATGAAAAAATTATTATTCTTTATTTTAGTATTGACACATAGTTGGAATACCATTTACTCGCAAGTTTATGAAAGGTGCGGTACCATGCAACACATGGAGAAATTAGAACAATCCAATTTGGAATATAAAATCCAAAGGCAAAAGTTTGATGAGATGATGAATACATTGTCGGAGCAACCAGCTGCAACCAATTCAAAAACATTATATACAATTCCGGTTGTGGTTCATGTGGTATATAAAACGGCTTTGCAAAATATTTCGGATGCTCAAATTTTATCTCAAATTGAGGTGCTGAATGAAGATTTTAGAAGATTAAATCTTGATGCTTCCAACACTCCCGCTGCTTTTTTACCCGTTGCGGCCGATTGTCAAATACAATTTTGTTTGGCTCAAAAAGATCCCAATGGAAACGCCACCAATGGAATTGAAAGAAGGCTAACCACCGCGAATAGTTTTATTGATGATGATAAAGTTAAATTTTACTCCAGTGGTGGGCTAGATCAATGGGATCCAACAAAATATTTTAATATTTGGGTATGTAATTTAGCAGGGGGATTACTAGGGTATGCAGAACTTCCTACTTTTTTTACAAAAAATACATATGGAGTAGTAGTAGGCTATCAATATTTTGGCAGAGGAACCGGTACATTATCTCCGCCTTATAATAAAGGCCGAACCGCTACACATGAAATTGGTCATTGTTTTAATTTACGTCATATTTGGGGAGATGCATCTTGTGGTAACGATTTTATAAGCGATACTCCTTTACAACAAGGGGCAAATTATAATTGTCCTACGTTTCCAAAAGTAAGTTCATGCTCAGGCAATCCTCCTAATGGCGATATGTTTATGAATTATATGGATTATACGGATGATGCTTGTATGAATATTTTTACTCAAGGTCAATCTACTCGAATGCGCAATGTATTAAATATTAATCCATATAAAGCATTAACTACTTCAGACGCTTGTTCCCCTCCTGTAGTATCTGATGATGCAGGGGTTTTAAGAGTTGAAAGTCCTAAAGGAAGTTTATGCGAAACCAATTTTACCCCCCTTGTATATTTAAAAAATTACGGCATTAACACTCTAAATCAAGTAGATATAAAGTATAAGGTAAACAGTGCTTCTCTTCAAACCTTTAACTGGACTGGTAGTTTAATATCGGGTGATTCAACATTAGTGACCTTAAATAACTTAACAGCTACTCCTGGAAATAATTCCTTTGAGGCATATACAGAAAATCCTAATGGAGTTGCCGATCAATATACCGCCAATGATTTATTAAATGTATCCTTTAATGTAATAAATCCCATAACACTTCCTGTTTTTGAAGGTTTTGAAAGCACTACTTTTCCTGCAAATGGTTGGGATATTTTTAATTTTGATAATGACTATACATGGCAACGCACAACGCTTGCATCAAAAACCGGAGTGGCTTCTGCTCATGTAAATAATTATTTATACGATGCAGATGGTGAGATAGATGAGTTGATATCTCCTGTTTTTAATACATCTTCTTTTGCTATTTCTTTTGATCTTGCTTATCAGCTATATAACAACCCGTCTTTAGGACCCGGAAATTCTGATACTCTGTTGATTTACGGTAGTTCCGATTGTGGGAATAGCTGGCATGAAATATATAAAAAATATGGAGCAGATTTAACTACAGTAATACCCAATTTTTCTATCAGCGAATTTTATCCTTCGGTAAGTACAGATTGGAGAACCGAAACGACTCATTTTTATTTACCTGGAAATACCGGTATGTTTAAGTTTGTAAATATATCAGACTATGAAAACAATATATTTATTGATAATATTAATATTACAGACATCACTTCGGTTTCAAGTAATCTCATAAATTCATTTTTTAAAGTATACCCAAACCCTGCGCATAATGAAATGGTGATAGAAAGCGATGAAAATATAGAATCGATCACCATATATGATGTGTTAGGCGGAATCATTTATTTAGAGAAAGGACATTATCGCAAAAAAGAGATCGATTTACATGATGTTCCTGTAGGGACTTACTTTATTCAAATTGAACAGAACCATCATGTGTCAACTGTTAAATTTGTGAAATTGTAAACATTCTCAATACTTAGTGGTTTAATGTATTATGAAAACAGCACTAATAATCATTACAATGTCTATAATTACAGCCATAACAGGTATTATTCAAAGAAATAAAAGTATTGAAAAACCCGAACATGTAAATCCTATGAGTACTAAAAGCTTTTATGATTTTAATCTCCCATTATTAGACGGAACTCTTGTTTCTTTTAATCAATTTAAAGGAAAAAAAGTGGTGATTATAAATACAGCATCTAAGTGTGGGTATACTTCTCAATATGCCGATTGGCAAGCTTTTCATGAAAAGCATGGGGATAAAGTTGTAGTATTGGGTTTTCCTTGCAATCAGTTTGGAGGGCAAGAGCCTGGGAACAGTACTGATATACAGTCTTTTTGCCAAAAAAATTATGGTGTTACTTTTTATATGTTTGAAAAAATTGATGTAAAAGGTTCGAATCAATCTCCATTGTATCAGTGGTTAACTAAAAAGGAAGAAAACGGATGGAATGATAAAGTGCCAACTTGGAATTTTTGTAAATATGTTATTAATGAGCAAGGTGAGTTAACCAATTTTTTTGCCTCTGGTGTTACACCGGAAAGTGCTGAGTTTAAAAAAGCGTTGGGGATTTAATTACAAAGGATCTACATCTATAATATACCTGCATTTTTTATTTTCCGGAATACTAAAAAACTCTCGACTTATTTTCTGTAATTGATTTTTATATAATTCTAATTTAGATGTTTTAGGTAGTTTTATCAACGTTTCCATTTGAAAATTGTTTTTAATACGTTTTATAATTGGAAACTCAGGACCTAAAATAGGGAAATCAAATGTTTTTTTTAATGTTATCGTATGATTTTTGCTTATTTTTTCTAACAACTCTATTTCTTTGCATAAATAAGTTATTTTAATAAGTCTAGAGTATGGAGGATAGAAATAGTTTTTTCGTTCTTGTAATTCTTCTGCATACATACCTTCCAGATCATAATTTTTAATTTTTTCAAATAATTTATGATGTATGGTGTAGGTTTGTATATAAACGTTGGAAGGTTTGTCATCTCTTCCGGCTCTTCCGGCTACCTGAATTAACAGTTGAAATGCTCTTTCTTGGGTTCTGAAATCGGGGAAATACAATAAATTATCAGCATTTAAAACAGATACTAACCCCACTTTTTTAAAGTCTAAGCCTTTGGTAATCATTTGTGTGCCGACTAAAATATCTATTTCTTCTTGATCAAATCGATGCAACATATTTTCAAATGCCTTTTTTTTACGGGTGGTATCTAAATCCATTCTGTCAATTCGAGCATTTGGAAAAAAAATATGCAACTCATCTTCAATTTTTTCGGTTCCAAACCCTCGAATTTTCAACGAAAAACTTCCGCAATGCCTACAAGCTACCTCCATTTTTTTAGTAAAACCACAATAATGGCATCGCAATACATGTTCATGTTTGTGATACGTTAAACTAACATCACATTGTTCGCACATTTCAATATGATCACAGGCTTCGCATTGAATATACGTAGCAAATCCTCTTCGGTTTTGAAATAAAATGACTTTTTGGTTTTGATGTAATGTTTCTTGCATTTTTTCTAATAAATACTCCGAAAAATGCGATTTCATTTTTTTTTGCTTGGTATATTTTTTTAAGTCTATACATTCAATATTTGGCAGGGGAGTGTTATGATATCGTTCGGTCAGCTGTATTAGGCCATATTTATTTTGAGAGGCTTGATAAAATGTTTCTAATGAAGGAGTTGCGGAACCTAATAGTACTTTTGCTTTATGTATGTTGCCCAACATTATAGCGCTGTCGCGTGCATTGTATCGAGGTGCTGGAGAAATTTGCTTGTACGAATATTCATGCTCTTCATCCACAATAATTAATCCTAATTTATGAAAGGGTAAAAATATGGATGATCTGGTGCCTAATACAATTTTATAAGGAGTGTTGGATAGTTGTTTTTTCCATATTTCGGCCCTTTCGGCATCGCTAAATTTACTGTGGTAAATTCCTACATCGTTGCCAAAGTACTTTCGAAGTCGATCAATCATTTGAGTGCTCAAACCTATTTCGGGTAATAAAAATAACACCTGTTTTTGTTGCGATAAAATGTTTTCTATATATTTTATATATAATTCGGTTTTACCGGATGATGTTACTCCCCATAATAAAGCGGTATTGTGCGTGTTAAATGCCTGATGTATTTCATCCAATGCTTTTTCTTGGGCCTTTCTTAAGATAATTTCTTGTTCTTGAGCATTTTTTGTAATGACTAATCGACTGTGCTGTTTTTCAATTTCTTGAAATACATTTTTTTTAAGCAGTGATTGAAGAATATTTTCTGAAAATCCGCTTAGCTGTAACAGGTGCTTTTTTTCAATTTCGGTTTCAAACCAATTATTGCTTCCGCATTCTCTTATAAATAACATACATAATGCCATTTGTTTAGGAGATCTTTTTTCGAGCATTCCCATGATATTTTGAAAGGCATTTTCTTCTCGCATGGAATGATGTAGCTTAATATATTTTTTGGTTTGAGGTTTATATTTTTCGATGATGCGTTGATGTGTTTCAATGATTTTTTTTTCACTTAATTTTTCAATCCAATGCAATACATTTTTTTGTTGCAAATGATGTTGAATATTGGTAATACTTGAGTTTTTTTGGTTTTTTAGCAAATATTCGTAAATCATCCATTCTTTGTCGGTTAGTTCCGAATAGTCCTCTAACTCCTTTCGTAAAACAATTTGAGTATCACTGTTTAACTTTAGGCTATTGGGTAATGCAGCCGATAAAATATCACCCGGAGTACACATATAATATTGTTGCATCCAATCCCAAAAAGTTAATTGCAAAGGTTGTATTACCGGTTCTTTATCTAAAATGTACTCAATAGGTAAAGGATTAATATGATCCTGAGCTTCCACATGAATTTTATATACAATGGCAGTATATAACTTGTTTTGTTTTAAACTAACAACCACTCGCTGACCTATTTGTAAATTATTCACCAAATCTGGTGCTACCGAGTAGGTAAGGGGAGAGGGTAGCGATAAAGGTAATATAACTTGTATTAAAGAGGTATGGTTGGTGTAATGTTGCATAAACAAATACCAAAATACAAATATATACTTCAATTACACGAAATATTTACGTAATAATATGCTAACATATATTTTACATTCAGCCTTTATATTTGCAGCATGAATGCTGAAATCATCCTTTCCATATTGGGAGGTTTAGCCCTTTTTTTATTTGCGGTTTTAAATTTATCTCAAATCATTAAAAATTCGGTTGGAGAAAAAGCCAAAGTTTGGCTCACCCAATTTACTAAAAATACATTTATGGCCATACTTACCGGAACGGTTGTAACAGCATTGTTAGATTCATCTTCGGCTGTTATTATTATTACCATTATACTGGTAAATTCTTCTGTTTTAAATTTAAAACAAGCTATGGGGGTAGTAATGGGGGGGAACATTGGCACCACCATTAGCAGTCAAATTATTGCTATGGATGTAGGCAAATATTCGCCTATGCTTTTAGTGGTTGGCTTAATATTGTTTATGATTTCTAAAACCCCGTGGGTAAATAACACCGGTAAAATCATCTTGTATTTTGGCATGTTATTTTTTGGATTGTATACCATGGAACGTGCCGTGGAGCCTTTAAAAGATCATGAAATGTTTACTCATTGGATGGAGGCAACCGAAACCCCCTCTACCGGAATACTTATAGGTGCATTCGTAACTTTAATGATTCAATCTTCTTCTGCCACCGTAGGAATGTCCATTATTTTAGCCAAAAAGGGAATTTTAGGATTATCGGGTGGTATTGCTATTATGATGGGTTCTGAATTGGGCACTTGTAGTGATACTTTATTAGCAACCGTAAAGGGCAGCAGAAATGCTATTAAAACCGGAATTTTTCATTTAGTTTTTAATGTTTTTTCGGTGTTTTTGGGCTATATTTTTTTCGATTATTTTCTTCAACTCATATATATGTTTAATACGCCTGATCATATTGAGCGTAGTGTAGCCAATGCTCATGTTTTATTTAATGTTTTTGGTGTATTGGTGTTTGTATGGTTTATACCAATGTTTGAGAGAGGGTTAAATTATATTTTGCCCAATAAAAATAGAGCATCACAATTTTAAAATAATGTAAAAGCAAAAAGTTATTTAATATTGCAAATATTTTTTAAAGTGATATAAACTTCTAAATTTTAAAAATTATCCATAAATAGTATGATAAATAAATATTTACTTCACGGAAAATTAGTGGCAAAAGAAGGACAAAGAAATGCGCTTGCTGAAATTTTAATACAAGCATCAACACTTTTATCAACGGCAAAAGGCTGTAAACTATATGTGATTGGTAAAGAAGAAAATGATATACAATCTATTTATGTAACAGAAATTTGGGATAGTAAAGAAGACCACGACAACTCACTAAAAGTGGAAGGAGTAAAAGAATTAATCATTAAAGCCATGCCCATGTTGCAGGAACAACCTACTAAAGGACAACAACTTGAAATATTAGGAGGCACAGGGATATAATCAATAATGGCCACTAATAACGCACATGAATACACATTTAAGGATACAAATAAAACGTTTGACTAAACGTTTTATCGGTAGCATAGGTTAATTCTAAAATATAGGTGCCGGGTATTAAGTCTTCTTCTTCTTGAAGTACCATGGCAACACCAACTGGTTTATTATTATTTTCCGCATAATCGTATATTTCATTTTCTTCCTTGCCGTCTAAATGTATAATTTTCCATTTTATTTTTAAAATGGTAGTCCCGGTTGAATCTTTGGATTTAAGCATAAATTTTACACCAAAATGTAACCCTATTTTTAATTGAATACTATCTGTTGGAATAATTAATCCGGTTTTGTCTGCATACATCAGCTTTCCTCCCGCTTTTTGTGTTGTGGTCAAGTACACGTGTGGGTTTTTAAACTCACCATATTCCATTGGAATAAATTCCACATGATCCTGCCCAAACAGGTTCGTATTTAGAGAAAATAGACAAATAAAAACGATTAATTTATTCATACAAGTAAAATTTTTGAACATATGTTTTATCCGCTGCATAGGTAATGGATAAAGTCCATATACCTGGTATTAAATCATCAGGCTCTTTAAGTTCTAAACCAACACGTCTATATTTATTATTTAATAAAGCAAAATCATACAGCAACACATTTTCTTTGTTTGATTTACCTGTTACATCTAACTTTTGAGGAAATTCCCATTTCACCTTTATATTAGTAGTGCCCGATGAATCTTTAGATTGTATCATAAATTCGAGACCAAAATGTATTCCTAATTTTAGTTTAATATTATCCTGATTGGCCGTAAGTGAGTCTTTAATGGAGGCGAAATTTCGCAGATTTTCTCCTTGTTTATAGGTATACAATTTTTTACCAATATTTTCATATGATCCATAACCTACAAGCACAAACTCATTATCTTGTGAAAATAGCAGTAAATTATAGATTAAAAAAATAAAAGAAAGTATATGTTTCATATGTTAGAAGAATACTTTGTAAAAGTACGGAATATTAAAATTATTGGCAATTTTTTATTCAAATAAGATAACAATCACAATTAAAGAATAGTTAAAAATATTATAACTTATAATATTTTAAAAAAT
>CAZEIM010000018.1:36859-56304 GCA_964512145.1 uncultured Flavobacteriales bacterium | reverse complement strand
AAAATATACATCCATTTTGCCGGGTTATCATATGAATAAAAAGCATTGGAATACTATAGTTTGTAATGGAAACGTATCAGATAATCTTATTAAAACATGGATAGATCAATCGTACCAATTGGTTGTAAATGGACTTCCTATTAAATATCAAAAAATGATTATTTCATGACTTCTACATTTAAACCCAAAAAGGGCACTTCATGGCAAGATAAACTGCATAAACCACAAAAATCTGAAATTAAAGAAGGTCCTGAGCCTTGGAATAAAAAACATGGAGGATCAAAAATGCTAATTTCAACACCTAAAGAAATTCAAGCAATTGTAGAAACCATTCCGCAAGGCCAAATTATGCTAATTTCGGATTTAAGAAAAACATTAGCAAACATTCACCATGCAGATTATACTTGTCCTTTAACTACCGGAATATTTTTAAGGATTGTTGCAGAAGCCGCTGAAGAAATACATGAACCATCAAACAAAACCCCTTGGTGGAGAATAGTTGGTGAAAAAGGGTTATTAAACCCTAAACTACCGGGCGGAGGAGAATTACAAGCTGCTTTATTAGAAAAAGAAGGTCTGATTGTATTTACACATGGAAAAAATAAATATGTAAAAATTTTTTAAACAGTATGGGTAAAACGGCAGTTATTATTGGAGCAACTGGTTTAACAGGAAAAAAATTACTTAGTTATTTACTAAACGATGAACAATACGATTGTGTAAAAGTATTAGCTCGAAAAGAATTACTACTACATCATCCTAAATTAGAACAGTACTGTACACATTTCGATCAGATGGAGCAATTCACTGAACAATTATCCGGACATGATTATTATTGTTGTTTAGGAACTACGTTAAAAAAAGCAGGTAGTAAAAAACAGCAGCAAATAATTGATAGGGATTACCCTATTATGTTTGCAAATATTGCTTCAAAACATAAAGCACGATTTTTTGTAATAATTTCCTCCGTTGGTGCAGATGCTAAATCATCAAATTTTTATTTAAAAACAAAAGGAGAAATGGAGGACGGTATAGAAAATAGCTTAGGCTCTACGTCCGTTAAGATTTTCCGCCCGGGTTTGTTATTAGGTAACAGATCAGAGCTTAGAGTTTTTGAAAAAATGGGGATGTATATTATGAAAATAATTAATCCCTTTTTATTAGGAATATTATCTAAATACAAAGCAATTCACATTGAAAATGTAGCTAAAGCCATGTTGTTAGCTACTAAGTTAAATACTAATAACACAATTTTTTATTATTCAGATATTATGCAACTTGTTGCAAATAAAAAGTAATAATATCTATATAAAGCCCTATTAATTTAAAGCTGGTAAAATAATAATCATGTAAAGAAAAATATACTTGGTATATTCAATAAGCCAACGTATTTTTGCAAATCTTTGGAAGATACAATACAACATATTAAAAAAGAAAAAGTTCCAAAACATGTTGCTGTTATTATGGATGGCAATGGTAGATGGGCTAAACAAAAGGGCAAAATACGAATTTTTGGACATAAAAGCGCTATTACTTCAGTTCGGGAAACAGTCGAAGCTGCTGCAGAAATTGGAGTAAAATATTTAACTTTATATGCGTTTTCTACTGAAAACTGGAAACGTCCAAAAATGGAAGTTGATGCACTGATGACTTTATTGGTTGATTCTTTGAATAAAGAATTGCCTACATTACAAAAAAACAAAATTAAGCTTGCTGTGATTGGAGATGAAAAAAAACTTCCGGAAAACTGCCAAAAACAACTTAAAAAATGTATACAAGAAACCGCTCATAATAATCACATGACCTTAATTTTAGCACTAAGTTATAGCGCCAGATGGGAAATTCTCGAAGCAGTTAAGAATTTAATAAAAGACACAAAAGCTGGTAAAATAGAACCTGAACTTGTTAATGAATCTCTTTTTTCAACGTATTTAACTACAAGTGAATATCCCGATCCGGAGTTATTAATTAGAACTAGTGGCGAGCAACGAATAAGTAATTTTTTATTATGGCAGCTTTCATATAGCGAGTTGTATTTTACACCAAAAATGTGGCCGGATTTTAGAAAAAATGATTTTTTCGAAGCAATTATCGATTACCAAAATCGAGAAAGAAGATTTGGGATGACCTCAGAACAAACTCAAAATGTTCAACATGCGTAAAATACTTGTTTTAATTATATGTTTATTTATAAGCAACATTAATTTTTCTCAAGTTTTTTCGGGAGAAACCTCAAAACCTTTAGTAAAAACATATACTATTGGAGGTATAGAAGTTGTTGGCGTAAACAATGTAGATAAACAAGCCTTAATTCTAATTTCTGGTTTAAATGTTGGCGATCAAATTAGTGTTCCTGGCGATCAAATTTCTAATGCCATAAAACAATTATGGAAACAACAATTGTTTTCTGATATTAAAATTTTAGAAAGTAACATAGTAGAAGATAAAATTTTTTTAACCATACAGGTTAAAGAATTAAAGCGATTATCCAGATTTTCATTTGAAGGAATAACTAAGTCTGAAGCTGATGATTTACGAGAAGATTTAAATTTATATAAGGAAAGATTAATTACCGACCATTTAATTAACAGTTCTATACACACTATTCGTTCATTTATGCGAGATAAAGGCTATTATAATTGTCAAGTTTTTGTAAAACAAGTGAATGATTCACTGTTTAGAAATCATAATTTTATTACGTTTATTATTCATAAAAATCCTAAAATTAAAATTGATGCCATTCAAATAGAGGGAAATCAGGCTCTTTCGGATGAAAAAATTAAAAAGCAAATGAAAGAAACCAAAGAGCGTAGTGTTTTTGCTCCGTTTCATGGTTTAGCTCCCTTTGTATGGTCTGTAGTACAATCTACTTGGAAAAAGGATACTGTAGCTTTTGTACATAAAGCCAAACAACATTTTTCTGATAGAATTAAAATAAATATTTTTAAAAGCTCAAAATATTTAGATGGAAATTTAGATCAAGATAAATCCCTGATTATTGAAAAGTATAATGCATTGGGATATCGAGATGCTGAAATAACATTTGATACAGTTTATTCTTCAAGTTACGATGGGATTACCATAGTTGTAAAAATTTATGAAGGTCGCCCTTATTACTTTAGAAATATAACTTGGATTGGAAACAGCATCTATTCTACCAGGTTGCTTAATAATATTTTAGACATAAAAAAAGGCGATATATACAACCAAGAGCTTTTAAATCAGCGACTTTTTATGAATCAAAACAGCACGGATGTTAGTTCATTATATATGGATAATGGGTACTTATTTTTTCAAATAAATCCAGTAGAAGTATTGGCTGAAAATGACTCCATTGATTTAGAATTAAGAGTGTATGAAGGTAAACAAGCTCGTATAAAAAACGTTACGGTTATTGGGAATACCAAAACGAATGATCATGTAATATTACGAGAAATTAGAACCAAACCTGGTCAATTATTTAGCAGAACAGATATTATTCGTACTCAACGTGAATTAGCAACCTTAGGTTATTTTAATCCTGAGAAACTTAATGTAAACCCTAAGCCTAATCCTGCAGATGGGACAGTTGATGTAGAGTATATTGTAGAAGAAAAACCTTCTGATCAGTTAGAGTTATCTGCTGGTTGGGGAGGTAGAATGTTAGTGGGAACCTTGGGGCTTACTTTTAATAATTTCTCTACTAAAAATATCAAAAATAAAAATGCATGGACTCCTTTGCCTGCAGGAGATGGTCAGCGATTAAGTGTGCGAATTCAATCGACCGGTCAGTTTTTTCAAGGGTACAGCTTTTCATTTACAGAACCATGGATGGGCGGTAAAAAGCCTCAATCATTTAGTGTTTCAGCTTGGCACAATAGGCAGTCGCAAGGGTTAAAATATATAAGAAGCAGATCAAATCCTTCTGAAGATAGTTTAGATGTAAATGGAGACAGAATACTTAATCCCAATAGAAGTTCCTTATATGTTTCCAGCATATCTTTCTCTTTGGGCTCTCGATTAAAAAAACCAGACGATTATTTTACATTTATTCGTGAATTAACTTTTCAACATTATCAAATGAATAATTGGATATATTTTATATATCAAAATGGTACTGCAAATAACGTATATGCTAAATTTACGCTTTCTAGAAATTCAATAGATCAACCCATATACCCCAGAAAAGGAGCTCAAGTGAGTTCATCTTTGCAATTTACCTTGCCTTATTCTTATATTAATTCAACATTCTTAAGTAAAGAAATAAACTATGAGCAGTTAAGTCCTAGTGAAAAATATAAGTGGACAGAATATTATAAAATTAAATTTTCAGTAGACTGGTACACAGAATTACTTGATAAATTGGTGCTTCGTACAAAATTAGGGTTCGGATTTTTAAATTCATATAACAATCAAATTGGATCTCCACCCTTTGAAAGATTTTATTTAGGAGGTAGTGGTTTAACAAACTTTAATTTAGATGCTCGTGAAATAATTGCTCTTAGGGGATATGATGATAATGCAGTATTTAGTTTTGATAAAAAAGCCAACAGCCCATTTGTAAATACAGGACAACCATATATTAGCAAATATACCATGGAATTAAGATATCCTGTTAGTTTAAATCCACAGGCTACTATTTTCTTTTTAGCATTTACAGAAGCGGGAAATACATGGCATCGCTTTAATGAATACGATCCATTTGATGTTAGACGATCGGTTGGTTTTGGTATTAGAGCCTTTTTGCCAATGTTTGGTATGCTTGGGTTAGATTGGGGACACCGCTTAGATGATATAGACACAGCCCCAGGTATGCAAAAATCTCAAATTCACTTTACTATAGGCACCAATTTAGGCGAGTTATAATAAAAAATCGCTTATAAAATATAGAAATACTTGTAGTGTGATTATTTTTTTTTAAATTTGCAAAAAAGTTTGTATGGCAAAGAAGGAAAACAGGATTCAAGTTATATTAGAGTGTACAGAGCATAAAACTAGTGGTATGCCTGGTACTTCTAGATATATATCTACTAAAAATAGAAAAAACACTCCCGAAAGACTGGAGTTAAAAAAGTATAACCCAGTACTTAAAAAACACACAATACATAAAGAAATTAAATAATAAACTATGGCTAAGAAAGTTGTTGCTCGTTTAGGTAAAGGTGGAGCAAAAGATTATACAAAAGTGATTAAAATGGTAAAATCGCCTAAAACAGGTTCCTATTCATTTAAAGAAGAAATTCTACCTAAAGATTTGGTGGATGATTTTATCAAAAAAGCTTAAATTTAGTTAATACTAATTAAAAGCTCCTATTGCTCAGTAAATAGGAGCTTTTTTTTTACATACATATGAGTATATTTCAAAAATTTCAGCAGTTTTTTTCGAAAGAGAAAAAGGAGGATTTAGAGAAAGGTTTAGAGAAAACAAAACAAAATTTTTTTTCAAAATTATCCAGAGCTGTATTAGGAAAATCAACTATTGACGCGGATGTATTAGATGATTTAGAAGAAATATTAATTGAGTCGGATGTTGGGGTAAAAACAACTTTAAAAATCATAGAAAAAATTGAACAACGCGTAGCTAAAGATAAATATGTACATGCTAATGAGCTAAATAATATTCTTAAAGAAGAAATTGGCAATTTGTTGTTAGAAAATAATATCAGCTGGGAAACTCCTCAGTCCTTTCAAAACAAAGGATTTCCTTATGTAATAATGGTAGTTGGTGTAAATGGCGTAGGTAAAACAACTACCATAGGTAAATTGGCTCATAAGTTAAAAAAACAAGGATTACATGTAATGCTTGGAGCAGCAGATACTTTTAGAGCAGCAGCTGTTGAGCAATTACAAATTTGGGGGCAACGAGTGGATGTTCCGGTTGTTGCCCAAAAAATGGGGGCAGATCCTGCATCGGTAGCATTTGACACATTAAAATCGGCTGTATCACAAAATATGGACGTAGTAATTATTGATACAGCCGGAAGACTGCACAATAAAATAAATTTAATGAATGAATTGTCAAAAATTAAAAGTGTCATGCAAAAGGTAATTCCAGATGCACCTCATGAAGTATTATTAGTGTTGGATGCTTCTACCGGACAAAATGCTGTAGAACAAGCCACTCAATTTACCAAAGCAACCGAAGTTAATGCTTTAGCACTAACCAAGTTAGATGGAACAGCCAAAGGAGGAGTAGTAATAGGTATTTCTGATCAGTTTCAAATTCCTGTAAAATATATTGGTATAGGAGAAGGAATGGAACATCTTCAAGTTTTTAATAAACACGATTTTGTGGATTCTTTGTTTAATACGAATAAGGATTAATGATATTTATAATTTAATGAACTATTGAAACAATAGTTGCATTTCATAAAATTTAATTCTAAATTTAAACTCGTTCATTTGCATTTTTGTAATAGTAATTTAGGTAAAAAAATGAATTTTAAAAAGTTAGTGTTTAGAGGAAATAAAAAAGCAAAGATTTCAAATATACCTTACCCTGAAAAAAAACTATTTGCTTCATCTAGGTCATTCAATATGGTGGGTTCAGAAACAGAAGATGGATTATATGTTTCAAAAGCTGATATATTAGAAAAAATAAATAAGAATCTAATTCCAAGACTAGAAATTTATGAATTTAAATTTATTAAATCTAATATGTATTTTAAACGAAAAACAAACAATGGCGAAGATATATTACATTTAAACTTTTATGATTTTTTGCATTATGAGTTACAAATACACATAAAAAAGAGAATTGACCAAGTACAAAAAATAATCACACAATTTAATTATGAAAACAATTATAACTCAAATAACGATTTTAAAAAGTTTTATACAGTTACTGGTTTTTATCCTGAGTTTGAAAGGATTATTCTTTCAACTGAAACTGAAATAGACAAGAAAACCATTGAAATTTCTGATTATATGGAAAAAATTGCTATACCTTGTTTGGATAGTGCAAATTCAATTGTTGCTCTGAATAAACAATTTAATTATCCAGAAGAAAACACATTAAAGCCTTTAAATTATTATTCAAAGAATAAAGTTGGATCTTTTCAAGTTGAAGGGATGGTATTGGCTTTTTTTGCAAATGATAAAACTAAATATTATGATTTATATGAAAAATTTTCGAATTGCGATGACTCATTTCAACGAGAAAAAACAATTAAATTACACGAATATTTACAAAAACTAAATTATTCGCCATAAAAATCTTCTAGTCTAGAGCCAAACCTTTTTTAAATGAGTACTTTTTATAATCATGTTAGAATAAAAAATCTTCCGTTAGATAAGCCATATTATTCTATTCCAATAATTATTGATATTAATGGCTCTAATTATGAAGTTTGTGCAGATTTATCTGATAATATTACGCAAGGTGAAGAAATACAAGCTGAATTCATAGCGTTTGGAGAGTCTTATGAAACAATCCCTTCTTGTAGTGGTAAAAAAGAAATTATATCGAATGGCTCGTGGTCATATATTATCTCTGGTGAAGTAGTATGTATTTCAGACTCACAAACAATATTGGATTGCGGTGATTTTTATATTTCAGTCGGATGGTTAACAAAAGACGCTAAAGTATTAGGAAAATATATACGTTTAAATATAGATAGGCTCGACTTAATTCAAGCGCCCATACCTTAATATTTATTTTGAAAATAAAATACTCTTAAGTTTGAGCAATGCTTTATAACCCACCGATCAGATATTATTTTTCTATTTTAACTAAATCAATTGTGATTGATGTTCATCATTATGTTTATAAAATCCGAAAATTTTTTGATATTACATATAGTTCATATTTATTACCTAAATTTGCACCAAAATTATTTTTATGAGTTTATTAGTTGTTGGAACCGTTGCATTTGATGCTATAGAAACCCCCTTTGGAAAAACAGATAAAATTATTGGCGGAGCAGCTACCTATATATCATTATCGGCTTCTTATCATATACGAAACATACATATGGTTTCGGTGGTAGGAGAGGATTATCCTATGGAAACCATACAAATGTTTAAAAATAAGGGGATAAATGTAGAGGGACTACAAATAAAACAAGGACAAAAATCTTTCTTTTGGGCCGGTAAATATCATAATGATATGAATACCCGCGACACCTTAGCAACAGAATTAAACGTATTACTTGATTTTAATCCTATAGTTCCAGAAAGCGCTAAAAATGCTGAATTTGTAATGCTTGGAAATTTAGACCCCGAAATTCAAGAAAAAGTATTACTACAATTGAATAAACGTCCAAAATTAGTGGTCATGGATACGATGAATTTTTGGATGGAAATAAAATTAGAATCTTTATTAAAAACCATTAAAATGGTTGATATTTTAACCATTAATGATGAAGAAGCGCGTCAGTTAACCGGAGAATATTCATTAGTAAAAGCAGCTAAAAAAATATTAACCATGGGGCCTAAATATTTGGTCATTAAAAAAGGAGAACACGGAGCTCTATTGTTTAATCAGCAAAACGAAGTATTTTTTGCACCTGCACTACCTTTAGAAGAGGTTTTTGATCCAACCGGTGCCGGTGATAGTTTTGCGGGAGGTTTTATAGGATATTTAGCCAGTACACAGGATATTTCTTTTGAAAATTTAAAAAGAGCTATTATTGTTGGTTCCGGTATGGCTTCTTTTACGGTTGAAAAATTTGGAATTGAACGTTTAAAAGATCTAACCTCTGAGCAAATTGATAATAGAATTCAACAATTCGTTAATTTAGTGCAGTTCGATATTTCATTGGTTAATTCATAAAAGAAGTATTTTATTCTTTATTCCTAACTTGGCAAAATTTATTGTAGTAGTTACTAGTTTATAAAATTATTGATTTATATCAATACACAAAAGAGTAACGGGAACTCCAATATTACATGGGTTTGATCCTCTATACAGCTGAAAAGAATATAGTATTTTTTGCCCTTCGTAATAGGTTAACCCAAACTCAAAGATATTTACAGGAACAAATATTTCTCCCTGCTTATCTTCTATTACCAATGTACACCCGTCTTGCCCCAGTAAATCTCTTATAACACCTATTCTATTACAAGGCTGAGTTTCGTTTTTGCAAGAATGAAATAAAATTTCAAATACTATTAAAACAATAAATAATTTTTTATTCATTACAAGTAAATTTAAAATTTTAATTTAAAAAACTACAAGTTATAATTTATTTTATAACTAGAAAAATTTATCTTTGTGCATTAAAAAAATACTATGAGTACAAATACTCCCTTAGATGCAGGATTTAATGAGTCAAATAAGCATAATATCGTGCCTTTAGAAGTACAGTTTAATATAAAACAACAAGAAAAGTATAGTAAAGGACAAGCGGTATTAAGATATTTATTCGGCTTTTTTTACATAGGTATACCGCATTTTTTTGTACTTATGTTTGTTGGTATAGCCGCAAATTTTATAACCTTTATAGCCTGGTGGGCAATATTATTTACCGGAAAATATCCAAAAAGTTTATTCGATTTTCAAGTAAATTTTATTCGTTGGAATATGCGATTAACCATGAGGTTTTGGCATATGAGCGATGGATATCCGGCCTTTGGATTAAGCAAAGTAGACCCAAATTTAGATTTGAACATAGTATATCCTGAAAAATTAAGTAGAGGTAATTTATTGATTAAAAGCTTTTTCGGTTTTTTTCTAGCAATGCCACATATCTTTTGTTTATATTTTAGATTTATAGGCTCATTCTTTTTTGTATTCTTAAATTTTTGGAGCATATTATTTTCAGGAAATTACAATCCAAAATGGCATGCATTTAATGAATCAACGCTAAGATGGATGTTGCGATTACAAGCATACTTACTGTTTTTGCGCGATGAATACCCCCCTTTTAATGGAAAGCCTGAATATGAAAGGTTGGATTTAAAAACTCAGGAGAATGGAACGATTGTACCGCAGGAAGTTTACTTTAACATAAAACAACAAGAAAAGTATAGTAAAGGACAAGCGGTATTAAGATATTTATTCGGCTTTTTTTACATAGGTATACCGCATTTTTTTGTACTTATGTTTGTTGGTATAGCCGCAAATTTTATAACCTTTATAGCCTGGTGGGCAATATTATTTACCGGAAAATATCCAAAAAGTTTATTCGATTTTCAAGTAAATTTTATTCGTTGGAATATGCGATTAACCATGAGGTTTTGGCATATGAGCGATGGATATCCGGCCTTTGGATTAAGCAAAGTAGACCCAAATTTAGATTTGAACATAGTATATCCTGAAAAATTAAGTAGAGGTAATTTATTGATTAAAAGCTTTTTCGGTTTTTTTCTAGCAATGCCACATATCTTTTGTTTATATTTTAGATTTATAGGCTCATTCTTTTTTGTATTCTTAAATTTTTGGAGCATATTATTTTCAGGAAATTACAATCCAAAATGGCATGCATTTAATGAATCAACGCTAAGATGGATGTTGCGATTACAAGCATACTTACTGTTTTTGCGCGATGAATACCCCCCTTTTAATGGAAAGCCTATTTATCAAAGGTTAGATTTACAGGGTGGTTTACTACCGTTAGCAGGAACATCAATGTCATCTGAACCCGTAATAGAAAAAGCTGGTTCAGTTAGCTCACCCGCCTCATCTTCTGCAAACATTGTTACAGACGAGGCAGGTAACCAGTTTGAGGTTAAACAAAAAACGGTGCTTGTGAGGAAACCAGACGGGTCTATTGTAAAAAAAGTAGTGGAAGAAAAAGTTCCGGTAAACCCAACTTTTGCTTCTGCAGTTGAAAAATCTAGTCCAAAACCACCTGAGGCAGAAAAAATAACCCCTAAAACCCAACAGGCAACTTCTCAACAAAAAATAACTCCATCGAACACAAAAACTACTGCTAATACTGAAAAGAAGGAGGAAAAAAGCAATAGTAAAATGGCGTTAATTTTTGCCATCCTTGCAGGATTGTTTTTAGTAGGCTTTATATTAATATATTGGAGTTTTTATAATTTAAACGAAAAAATGTTGTCTGTAATTTCAGAACGCGAAACAAATTATGAAAACTATCAGGACACTATTGCTTCTTTAAGAGATCAGGTAGAAGCCTTGAATCTTGAGGCTATTTCTTTACGAGATCAATTAGACAATCCCGAAAAAAATGAAAAATTAAAATCTATGATGACCGAGTACGATGCTCTTAAATCAAGATTAAATCAATTACAAAAAATGGGAACTGGAGGCAATGTAAATGTTTCAAAATATAAAAAGGAAATTGAAGAACTAAAACAGCGAATTTCATCTTTAGAAGAAGAAATAAGAGCTTATCAAGAAAAGATAAAAGCCTTAGAAAATGACAAATTAAATTTAGTTGCTGAGGCAGATCGTGAAAAGAAAAATGCCGAAGCGTTTAAAAATCAATCTAAAAAATTAGAACAACAAATTGATGAAGCTTCTAAAATTGATTTTGAAGATATTATTGCGGGAGGTATTAAATTTAAAACAGATGATAAGAAAAAGGATGCTCCCAAAGCAAAGAAATTAAACAGAATACAAGTTTGTTTTTCTATGGCAGCTAACAAATTAGCAAAACCAGGGAATAGAGAAATATTTGTTAAAATTACAGCACCGGATGGAAGTGTATTATCAAGAGGTGATCAAACTACTACCATTAATGGAGAAGAAATAAAATACACCTTGAGCAAATCACAAAATTATTCTAACAAAGAAGAGTTAGTTTGTATGTATTATGAAAGAAATGATGATAAATTACCTACCGGAGCTTACTTAGCTGAAATATACGCTGAGGATAGAAAAGTAGGCGAAACTTCTTTTATTCTAAAATAATTTTATTTATGCCCCAATCATTGTATTGGGGCATTTTACTTACTTTTATTTGTAAATCCAAAAATCTTTAGTATACTATTTTATAGTATAGAATTTCATAACTTTTGTAAACTTTTTTAAGAACTAATCTCACTAGGTTTGTAGTCATTATAAATTACCTACAATGACTCAACAACAGGCAGAAAGTATTATAAGCTTTAATGAAGCCTTATCTCAAATTCATGAGATAATTAATTCTGAATTACTTCCATTAGAGCAGGATAAAAAATATTTAGACTTTCTTTCTATGCAACCGGCCTTAGATTTAATAAGGGAAAGAGTTAAAAAAAAGGGTTTGTGGATGCCCCATATACCTCAAAATTATGGAGGGATGGGTTTTTCTTACGAGTCATTTGCACAAATTAGTGCTGTATTAGGAAGATCTCCTTATGGACATTATGTGTTTAATTGTCAGGCTCCTGATGCCGGTAATTTAGAAATATTAATTGAGTTTGCGACCGAAAAACAAAAAGAAACATTTTTAAACCCCTTACTTAAGGGCGATATTAGGTCGTGTTTTGCTATGACAGAACCCGACAATGCCGGTTCAAATCCACTTTTATTAGAAAGTAAAGCAGAAAAAGTAGATGGGGGATATATTTTAAATGGCAGAAAATGGTTTACAACAGGGGCTGATCAATCTGCTTTTGCAATTAGCATGTTTGTAACAGATAAAAACGCCAATGATCCCAGAACAGCAGCTACACTATTTTTAGTTCCCACCAATAGTAAAGGGTTTAAGCATATTCGAAAAATTTCTGTAATGGGAGAAGAAGGAAGCGGTTGGGGGAGTCACTCTGAAGTACTTTTTGAAAATTGTTTTGTGCCCGAAGAAAATATTCTAGGAAAAGTTGGAGAAGGATTTAAAATTGCACAAAGCAGGTTAGGTCCAGGAAGAATTCATCATTGTATGCGGTGGATGGGTATTTGTGATAGAGTTTTAGAAATGATTTGCTCCAGAGTATCTAACAGAAAAATAGGCCCAGATACGTATCTGTCATCAAAACAACTAGTTCAAAATATTATTGCCGATAATTACGCAAATATTAGGGCAGCAAAATTAATGGTTTTAGATGTTGCTAAAAAAATGGATCATAATCATCATCACGAAGTTAAAGCGGATATATCCTGTATTAAGTTTTTTTGTGCTAAAGTGCTACGAAAAATTTTGGATGATGCTGTTCAGGTACACGGAGCCTACGGAATAAGTGATGACAGTTTAGTTGCATTTTGGTATAGGCATGAACGTGGTGCCAGTATATATGATGGTCCTGATGAGGTTCATCAACAAGTATGCGCAAGAGAGCTATTGTCTAAATATAGAAAACCCCACATTTTTTAATAACGTGGTAAAACCGGAAAAAATAAAAATCATTCGAGATGAATGGGGTATTCCCCATATATTTTCCGAAACAAATGAAGATGCAGCATACGGACTTGGATTTGCTACTTGTGAAGACGGATTTAACACTATACAACAAACTTTGGCAATAGGAAATGGGTGTTATGGTGATATTATAGGATTAAAAGGACTTGAATACGACTATATAGTACAGCTCCTTGAATTAAAAGAAAGATGCTTTAAACATTATGAAACAGAAATAAGTGAAGAGTATAAAAAATTTTTAGAAGCATACGCTTCTGGAATTAATAAATATGCAGAAAAATACCCCAAACAAATTCTATCAAAACGCTTATTTCCTTTAACGCCCCAAAAAATACTTATAGCATCACACGTGGCATCTTTAGGTTTTGCAAGAATTGGAGATGCGTTAAACAGAATGGCAAAGGGGAAACAAAAAAGTTATAAAAGAAATTTAGGGGGCTCCAATGCATTTGCATATTCAAAAAAAATTACTGAATCTAATGAAACGGTTCTTGTTACAAATCCTCACCAACCTATTAAAGGATTTTTAAGGTATTATGAATATCATTTAAAAACAGATGAAGGGTTAAATATTATGTGTCAAAGTATTATGGGATTGCCTTTCCCACTAGTTGGTGCAAATGAACATATTGCATGGGCACTAACTCGTAATTACATGGATTTATATGATACATATGCATTAAATACGCACTCTTCCAAAAAGAATATGTATGAGCTGGATGGCAAATGGTATCCTTTAGAAAAGAAATATGCTACCTTAAAAATTAACCCCATTAAAGGGATTTCATTCTCTGTTAAAAAGGCTGTTTATAAAAGTATTCATGGGCCTGTATTAAAAGGTAAAGAAGGATACTTTGCCTTAAGAATGCCTGCATTAAATATTATTTCAGCTCCTCAGCAGTGGTTTGAAATGGCAAAAGCTAATAATATTGACGAATTTAAAAACGCACTGTCAAAACAGCGATTTGCCAACGGGAATGTTATATATGCCGATAAAGAGGATAATATTTTTTACCTGTATAACGGACTTTTTATACAAAAAAACAAAAAATATACTTGGAATGAGGATATTCCAGGAAATTTTTCGGATGCAATTTGGGAAGAAAAATATATCCCGGTAAAAGATTTGCCTCAAATACATAATCCAACCTGCGGATATGTTTTTAATTGCAACCATACCCCATATCAAAGCTCATCTGAAAATGATAGCGTTAAACCTAACGAATTATTTAAAACAATATGTGTTCAAACTACGAAAAACAGCCGATCTATACGAGCTCAATATCTTATAGAAAACATACTTCGGGAAAAAGGAAAGCTAAGTCTTAATGACATTAAAAATATTAAATACGATATTACCCCCCCTAAAGATTTCTATTACGAATATCTAAATGTACATGGTTTTTATACTTTAAACTCAAAGGATTACCCTGATTTATCAAAAGAAATAAAGCAAATTACTCAGCATACTTTAACGGCTAATATTAATGATTCCAATATTGCATTATTGATTTTAGCGGCTGAATTTATTAGACCAAACTTAGCCATTGTAGAAAATATCGATTTTAAACTAAACATATCTTCTCATGTTTATGCTAATGCTCTTCGAAAAGCAAAAAAATACTTAATAAAACACTATGGTACAACGAAGGTTGAATTAGGTAAAATACAATATATTCAGCGCGGAAACAAAAAATTACCAGCACCGGGAATGAGAGGGACTTTACATTACACAATTAGCAAAATTAAAAAAAACGGTACTATGGAGGTAATAGATGGTGAGGCGTTATTATCTGTAGTTCGATTTAAAAATAATGAAGTATACATAGAGTCAATTTTACCATATGGTAATTCAGATAATCCTAAAAGCCCTCATTTCAATGATCAGATGGAATTATTTGTAAACAGAAAAACAAAAAAAATTTTGTTTTATGAATCCGAGATATTACAAAATGCAACAAAAATTTATCACCCCCTTTAAATTATGAAATTAGTAATAAAAAAAGCTCCCTTAGCCATTGGATATTTTATTTCTAAAGAAATATCTAAAGGAACCATATTTAAAACCATATTACAGATAATACGTAAACGCAGATTAACTTCTGCTTTAAAAGAATCGTATTTTACATTACTGGAAGATCAGGTAAAGAAAAATCCCCATAAAATATTTATTCAATTTTATGATCAATCCTATACATTCCAAGAAGCTATACACAAAGTGTATCAATATTTTGACTTCTTAGTATATCATAACTATTCACCGGGTATGGGCATAGGCATGATGATGATTAACTCACCCGATTTTGTTTTTTTATTTATTGCCGCTCAAAAACTTGGTTTATATGTGGTTCCAATTAATGTAGCACTTAAAGGAGATGCTTTAAAGTATATTATCAACGACTCTCAAATAAACGGAATTATTTTAGATAGAGAATTTTTACCTCAAATAGAAGAACATAAAGACCAATTAAACATTAAACATATCATTTTAAATGAAGTAACAAATTCTTCACCTAAAAATTATTTAAATTATACGATAGAAGTTTCTAATACTTTAAAAAACCATATAAATTATAACCCTCATTTTTCAGAAGAGTTAAAATCCATTATTATGTATACATCTGGAACTACCGGATTACCCAAAGGGGTTATATATACCCATGATAATAAAATGATTAAAGCGGTGTGTTTTGCGGCAAATATTTTATACAATAGAAATGACGTATTATATTGCTATTTGCCATTATTTCATGGAAACGCCTTGTTTCAAACCTTAATTAGTTCATTAGCCTTAGGATTAACTATGGTAATGTCAAAAAAGTTTAGTGCTTCCAAGTTTTGGGGAGAGGTAAAAAAATATAAAGTCACTTCGTTTAATGCCCTAGGGGCAATTATTCCCATTTTATATAAACAACCCCAACATGATGATAAAAACCATCATGTTCGAATGATTGTTTCTGCTGCTTGTCCGGCAAATATGTGGAAAGCTTTTGAAGAACGATATAACGTAAAAATATATGAAGCTTATGGCGCAGTAGATGCACCTGGATACAGTATAGCAAACCTGGGAGATGCTCCGGTAGGAAGTTTTGGAAAGGCATCCATGTTTATTACAGCAAAAGTAGTTGACGAAAATAACCGTGAGGTTCCTAAGGGTGAAACAGGGGAATTAATATTCAAATTAAAAAAGAAAGATAAAGTTCGGTTTCATAATAATGATAAGGCATCTGAAATTAAAAACAGGAACGGGTGGTTATATACCGGAGATTTAGTATATCAAGATCAGAAGGGATATTTCTATTTTGTTGGCAGAAAAACTGAAAGTATGCGAGTAAAAGGGGAAAACGTATCTGCATACGAAGTTGAAAATACAATTGTTAAACATCCTCTAATACTGGAATGCGCAGCTTATGCTGTGCCTAGCGAATTAGCAGAAGATGAAATAATGGTAAGCGTTGTTACCAGTGAACCAAATTCATTAAATGCCGATGAATTGCATATGTGGCTTCAAGATAAGCTGGCTAAATATGCTTTACCTCGTTACATCCGATTCATGGATGCACTTCCAAAAACCACCACACACAGAGTCATTAAAAAAGAGCTAGAAAAACTAGGCGTAACGGAAGACACCATAGACACACAAAAACAATTTGCATCAATATGAAAAATGTAATGGCCAAAATTCCGGATGCTTTTTTATTAAACATACCAAACTTAGAAAAAGGAAAAAATATTACTAAAGAAGAATATGTTAAACAGTTGAATTTTTATATTGAATCTTTACAAAATAATCCAAATGCCTTTTACAAAGACACTCAAAGCATTGAATGTCCTGATATTCAAAAATTAGAGGAGTTTCAAAAAAACAATATTAAAGAATCGTTATACACATTTCCAAGCAATTACAGCGCATTTAATCCTGAAATACAGAAGGATATTGATCAGTTTACAAAAAACAAGAATGCGTATATTAAACTATGGCATAGCGACTTTTCAAAACCCTTAGTCTTATGTATTCATGGTTTAAAAATGGGTGGTATAAGTACCTCTTACCGGATGTTTAAAATTAAATCGTTGCTAAAAAAAGGAGTAAATGTAGCCCTTATGATACAACCTTACCACGGACTTAGATCCGAAAAATGGTATATGCAATACTTTTTAAATCCGGGAAACATTCCATTGTCTATAGAAGCAAGTAGACAAGCGGTTTTTGATGGAATTAAAACGATGTTAGTCTTAAAGAAATTAGGCTATTATAAAATAGGAGTGGTTGGAGCCAGTTTAGGAGGATTTACTACTTTAAATTTAGCTATAAACAGCAACTTACAAGAATTTTGTTTTGCCTCACAACCGGCAATTACATTCGAAAATCATTTAAATATAAAAAAATCTAATATGCCCTTTCAACAAAACATGGAGTTACAAATGCTCATGAATAAAGCAATGGATATAACCTCTCCATTAAATTATATACCCAAACTACCCACTGAAAAAATTGGCATCGTATATCATAAACAAGACTTAATAACTCCGGCTAATAAAATAGAAGCGCTAATTAGCCAATGGGAAATAAAATATGCTTCGAGTATAGAGGGTGGGCATTGGTTGTATTTTGACAAGGGAAAAACCAGAGGAAAATCTTGGTATACATGGCTGTCAAATTTTGGATTTATCGATAAAAAATAATACTATGAAAGTTTTTTTAACAGGGGCTACGGGTTATATTGGAACTAATGTACTCGATAAACTTTACCAAGCGGGACATGAAATTCATTTTTTAGCATTACCTAAAGAAAAAACAGATCACCTAAAAAAATATAAGCCCATAATTCACAGAGGCAACATATTAGATTATGATTTTACCATTTTTAAAAAGGAAGAGTTTAATTATGTTGTACATCTGGCAAATATTAGGGGAAATTCTCACTTAAATGTTTTGGGTACTGAAAATTTAATAAGAGGTATTAAATACTCAGAACAAAAGCCAAAAATTATTTACACATCTTCTGTAATGGCAGTAGGGCCTTCTGGGGGCATCCCGCACCACGAAGAAGTTGATTTAAATCCTATTACTCCTTATGGGGTATCTAAGGTTAAATCAGAAAAACTCATTATTGAAAGTAATGTGCCCTATACAATTTTAAGATCTACCGCAGTAATAGGCAATAATAATCCTACATCTAAACAAATCATTAAACTTTTAAATATTGGATATATCATTTCAATTAAAGGAGCTGAAAACCAAAAAATAAGTTTTATTCATGTTGATGATGTTGTAGAGGCCATTTTTAAATCTATAAACCACAAAGGTTCTGAAAATAATATTTTTAATTTATCAGCAGATATGATTATGTCGCCTGTAGAAATTATAAAAACGGCAGCGACTTTATTAAATAAAAAAATTAATATTATAACGGTTCCAAACTGGGTTGCCCGAAGTTTAAAAACAACATTAAAAACAGGGTATAAATTATCCAATGCAGAGGTATTCAGAGACCTTTTAAATGCTATAGATTACCAAATTGTAACAGCAAACTACTCTTTTGTATGTGATAATTCTAAAATTAAAAAACTCCTTGATTGGAGTCCAAAAAAGAACGATTTTACAGAATCAATCCGATCTATGTTATTAAATTCTTAGAATTCATTCAATTTTACTTGAATATTAAAAGTGCAGTAATCGTGCAATTTAAAAATATACTTACTTTGTAATATTCTATTAAATGTATATCTGGAGTTACTATCTTTGAGGAAATACATTTAATATTATCATAAATATATGCGGGTTATAGTTCAGTGGATTATATTCTATCTATTATTAATAAATATTGGCTTTTCACAAAAAAATATTCGCGGATTTATTTATGATAAAAAAACAAATTTGCCTATTCCTTATGCAACTATTCAATTAAAAAACACTACCCTCGGAACATTGTCTAATCACGATGGCTATTTTGATTTTGTATTGCCAGAATTAGCAAAAATTGATAGTGTAATATTTTCTTATATGGGTTATACGAGTGTATCTAAAAGTATAAACGAATTTTCCATCACTCAAAATATTTATTTATCACCTATTGTAATTCAGTTAAACGAAGTAAAAATTCGCCCTTTACAAGCGGTTGATTATGTTATTAGAGCCGTTGAAAAAATTCCGGATAATTATATGCAATCTGATTATGTTGCACAGTGCTATTTTCGTGAGCAAATCAAAGAAAA
>CAZEIM010000018.1:18093-36787 GCA_964512145.1 uncultured Flavobacteriales bacterium | reverse complement strand
ATCCAAAGCTTAAATAAAAGTCCTGCAGGGTAAATCAAAAAATGACATTCATACATCTCAGGTATTTAAATCTGAAAAAGAAATCAATGAATTATCAAAAAAAGAACGAAAAAAATATATTTCTATGGATAACTCCGAAGAAGACGATAATGAATCAATAGAAAAAATAATAGATGAATTAGACGGTCCAAACATAATATTTAATATCAATCCAATTAAAACGCTTCCGGATTTTTTACAAGCACATAACATGAAAAGGTATACATATAATTTCGGAAAAACGGTTCGTTTAAATAATAAAAATATTTTAGTCATCCATTTTGAGCAGAAAAAAACAGAAGAACATCAAAAATCAAATGGAGTGATTTACATAGATGAAATAAGTTTGGCAATAGTTCGGATTGAAGAAAATCTACACATTAAAATTCCAGCTATGTTAAAACCAATTATCTTCGCTGCGGGTTATAAAATTGAAAATCCTTGGATGAAATTATTATTTGAATATCGTGAACACGATAAAATTTGGATTCCTTCGCAGGCTAACGTTAAAATAAATTTTAAAATGGAAAAGATTAAATTATTTACTAAAAATATTATCGCCCATTACTATGTAGAAAAATTATTTATTACCAATGAAATCAAACTTCAAAATATTTCCCCTTTTCCTAAGGAAGTTTGTGTTAAGCAAAATAGTTCATTTAAAAAACAATTGCCTCCATATAATGAAGATGCTTGGAAAAAATATAACTCGATTTATATGCGTAACCCTTAAATTGGATTAACTATACATTATTCTTTATAAAGCACCAATCCCTTTAAATACAGGCTTTCCGGATGAAAGATGCTCCAAGGATGATCTGTAGCTTGAAATAATCTTTGAATTACGCGAGCATTTGTTTTAGAATCAATACAAGCAGAGAGTATTGCGCCTTCAAATAAATCGGGTGTAACTACTTGAGAACAAGAAAAAGTAAACAACACCCCTCCTTTGTTTAAGCGCTTCATAGCTAAACTATTTAATCTTTTATATGCCTGAATTGCATTGTGCCGAACATTTTGATGTTTTGCAAAAGCAGGAGGGTCTAAAACAATAACATCAAAAAAATCATTTGTTTGATTTAAATAATCAAAAACATCGGTTTGTATTGATTCGTGTTTAGCATTTTGCTTAGTTTCTGAAACATTTTTTTCTTTTTATGTATGAGCATTTTTCGCTAAATCAATAGAAATAACATGTTTTGGATTACATGTTAATGCATAGCACGAAAAGCCACCGGTATAGGAAAATGTATTCAATACTGTTTTATTTTCAACGTAATTTGACAAGATTTTTCTGTTATCACGCTGATCGATAAAAAAACCAGTTTTTTGTCCATGCACAATATCTACCCAAAAACTAATATCATTTTCTTTTACTTTTATGATCGAGTTTTCTTTACCTAAAATAAGATGATTTTCTTTTTTGGAATTACCCTGAGCACCTACCTGACTAAAATAAATTGATTCAATTTCCGGATACACAGCTTGAATAGCCTCAGATATTTGTGATTGATGTTGAACAATGCCATGAGCATGAGGCTGCATTACAGCTACGCGATCATATATATCAATAATTAACCCCGGTAAAAAATCCCCTTCTCCATGAAACGCTCTAAACATATTGTTATTAGGGTTTTTATATACCTTGAGTTGCTCACGCAAAATTTTAGCATTTTCTAATTTATTCGTCCAAAATTCAAGGTTAATATTGGCCTTATGAAAACTAATTATTTTAGCCGCTATAGACCCCTCTTCATAAAATGCAAGAGCTAAAAAGTTCCCTTTGTAATCTAACACATCTACTATAGTTCCTGGAGTAATTGCGTGATCTTTTTTTAACACGGCCCCAGAAAATATCCAAGGATGAAATCTAAGGACAGGTTTTTCCTTGTCTTTTTTTAATTGTATAAAAGGATTTGACATGTTTAATCAAACGTTCTGGCTAACGTTATAGAAAGGGCTAAAATTGACATCATAATACTTATTCCCCTGTACACCGCAGCAGAGTCGTTTCCGGAATATTTTTTGCGTTTTAGGGGTTTTACTAGTACTACGTCATCCGGATGCAAATAAAAAAATTCAGAGCTTAATAAATTCTCATCGGTTAAATCGATAGGCATAATATGATTTTTTCCTCCGCGTGAGCGTAAAATACGAACTTGTCCACGGTTTGCATAATCACTAGCATCATTTGCCATCCCGATAGCCTGAAATATATTTATCCGATTATCTAATACACTATATGTGCCCGGTTGATTTACTTCTCCTAAAACTGAGATGGAGAAATTTATTAAAAATACTTTTACCGTTGGTTCTGCATAATATTTTTCTGCAATTTTTCTTATTTCTTCAGTAGTTTGTTGTATGGTTAGGCCACTTACCTTTACTTTTCCTATGGTAGGTAAATCTACAAAACCTTCTTTATTTATGGTAAAACCGTGTAAATGGGTGTGCGTAGGAGCTCTTAAAACATCCGTTTCAGTTTCTACAGCTTTAGCTGATTTTGAAGATAATAAAATATGATTAATTTGCACAGAAAGTATATCGTCTTCCTCGAGCACAAAATCTTTATAACTTGCATCAAACGAATGATCAAACACTTTTTGGATTATGTGATTTTTTTTGTGTTTTATCCTGTAAGTAAACTATTTTTTTATTGGAGATACAAGATGTAAATATTGCACTACAGATTAAAATATACCATCCTTTAATTATATAATTCATTGTAATACATTTAAAAAATTCATTTTTTATGGATTAGTGTACACTAAATATTATTTAAAAATATGCAACAACTTCTTTGTTTCAAAAAAAGATTCAAAAAACCTTTCTTTCAAATGATACACATTTACGTTATACGAACTAATTTCTGCAATTTCTTCCTGTACTTCTCCGCCTTTTAAATACAACACACCCGAATTTGATTCTTCCCACAACACAGATGCATGTATCCAAGGCATAAAATTTTGCAATCTAGTAACCGCCCTGCTCACTACATAATGATAGGATCCCTTAATATTTTCGGCTCTATTATTTTTTACCTCAACATTTTTTAATTGCAGTGCATCGCAAACTTGTTGAACTACCTGCGTTTTTTTTTGAATTGAATCAACCAATAAAAAAGAAGTTTCGGGAAAAAGTATAGCAAGTGGAATCCCGGGAAACCCTCCACCAGTTCCCACATCCATTATTCTGTGCGATTTATTAAATTGAAAATATGCGGCTATGGTTAACGAATGTAAAACATGATGAGTATAAAAGTTTGGCATATCTTTTCTTGAAATGACATTTATTTTTTCATTCCAAAAAGCATATAAATCTTGTAATTCCTCAATTTTCTGATAAGCTACGCTAGATAATTCGGGAAAATATTTTTTTATCAACTCAATCCCTTCCGACATGGGGATTAAATATTTTCAGAAACTCCTTTTAACACATTGTGCAAAAATTCTCTGCTTCTATGAAGTTGTGCTTTAACTGTTCCAAGTGGTAATGCTAATTCTTCAGCAATTTCTTCATAAGAACGTTCTTCAAAATACCTCAATTCAATTAATCTTCTATATCTGGGTTTAAGTTTAGAAACAACATCTCTCATAGCGGCAATTTTTTCAGCCTTTATAGCTTCTTCTTCAGGGTCTAAACCATCCGATTCCAACTCCATGGATAACTCACCACCTTCTCCATCATCGTAAGTTTTGTCTATAGATAGTATTTGAGCTTTCTTTTTTCTTAAAAAGTCAATACAATTATTACTGGCAATTTTAAACAACCATGTACTAAATGCAAAATCAGGAGTATATTGATGTAGTCTTTTAAAAGCTTTTCCAAACGCCTCAATGGTTAAATCATCGGCATCGTCTTTGTTGTTAACCATTTTTAATATCATAAAGTAGATAGAGTCTCGATAGTAACCCATCAACTCTGCATAAGACCTTTGATCTTTTTCATCGATGGCTTTTCTAATCAGCTTATAATCTCTTTTAGCTTTATAAGATAATGATTCGTTTAATTCAAAGTCATCTTCTTCTGTCATGTGCGTTTATGCTTTACAAAATATTTACCAAATATGAACAAAGGATATATAAAAAGCAACAATATTTCAAATATTAGCAAATATTTAGGTAAATCTTTTTCTCCTAAATATTTTGCAGGCCTGTATATAAATAAAATTTGGAATAATACTTTTAAACTATACAAACCATATACAATTTGTAAAATAATAATATCATGAATAAAAACTATAGTAACAAATATCAATAATAAAAATTCGGCATATTTAAAAAAAGCTAATATGCTTAATAAAAGTTTGTGTATAAATTTATAATGAGTTGAGGTTGTAACATGTCTTGTTTTTTGAAGAAACCATGATCTCCAGCTGTATTTAGGAGTTGAAGATGTAAAGGAGTCTTTGTTGTATAAAATAGCTGTATTTTTTCCATGAGCATTTTGCTGAATAAATAAATCATCGTCTCCCGAGTCAATTTTTGAGTGGTTATAAAATCCTTTGTTTTTTAAAAAAAGTTGCTTTTTGTAGGAAATGTTTCTTCCTACACCCATGTAGGGCAATTTTAATCTTGCAAACGTAAAGTATTGTAAAGCAATGCTAAAAGCATCCCATCGTATTAATAAATTTAAAAACCCTTTCGTTTTTTCGTACTTTCCATACCCTAAAACAATTTCGGTATTCGGATTTTTATATGGCTGAATCATAGATTTTATCCAATATTCAGACACAGGCTCACAGTCTGCATCGGTAAACAAAAGTGTATCATATTTCGAAAATAAAATGGCGGTAGTTAACGCATCTTTTTTACTCACATGATCTTTTTTTAAATCTTTTAAAAAAACTGGCTTTAAATATGGATACTGAATTTTTAAATCGAGCAATATATCACGGGTATCATCTGTTGAAAAATCATCTAACACTATAACCTCATAGTTTGTGTACTGTTGCATTAAAATTTTTTCAAGTTTTCTTTTTAATTCGAAGCCGTGATCTCTACTACAAATAATGACTGAAACAGGCATTTCATCGGTTTCTTTTTGTACGGTTTCTGGTTTTTTTAATGTAAACCATATTAAAAAATAATAGCTAGTGTTTATAATTAGTACAAACGCAAATAATACTATCAATAGCAACTCTAGTTGCATGATTAAAAAATTTCCGGAAAGATAGTGTTAATAATTGTTAATAGTAAAAGCTGTAAAAAAACATATAAACAAAAAAATGTAAATTTCATCAAACTAAATTTATTATGAAACAGGTCTTTTATTTATCTACCATGCTTTTTTTATTCACAAGTTGTGCAACCATAATGCCGCATCAAGTGGGTCTTAAAAGAACATTAGGCAAAGTTAACGATAAAGTAAAAAATCCTGGCCCAGTATTTTACAACCCATTTGTAACCAAAGTTTTAAGGGTAAATGTACGTACCATGAATTTATCTATAAAAGAAAATTTGCCCTCTAAAGAAGGTTTAACTATAATTTCAGAAAGCTCAATCCTATATCATATTAAGCCTGCAGATGTCCCAAGAATCATAAAAGAAACAGGATTATCGTATGAAGAAAACTTAATTTTACCTGTCTTTAGATCGGCAGCATCTGATGTTTGTTCTAGATACTTTGCTAAAGATATGCATAGCGCTAAACGACATGAAATTGAAAAAGAAATTCAGAAAAGGCTCTCAGAGGTTTGCGAAGAAAAAGGCTTTACAATAGAAGCCGTATTGCTTAAAAGCATTACTCTTCCTGCTGGTTTAACCAAGTCTATTGAAACAAAACTAGAAGCCGAACAAGAAGCCTTAAGAATGGAATTTGTATTAGATAGGCAAAAAAAGGAAGCGGAACGACTCATTATTGAGGCTGAAGGGGCTAAAAAAACAAATATAATACATGCCGAGGCAAGGGCTAAAACCGTGGAAATTGAGGCCGAAGCTAAGGCTAAAAGTATTGAAATTGAAGCAAAAGCCAATAAACAAGCCAATGATTTATTAAATAGCAGTTTAACGCCTAACGTTTTAAAAATGAATCAAATTGATGCTTTTATTAAACTTTCTAGCTCACCAAATACAAAAACTATTATTACCGATGGTAAAGGTTCGGTGTTAAATATGATTGGAGAAACAAAATAGTTTGGTTAAGCCATCTGAGACTCATTTATTAGAAAATGGAACCCATTTGCGTTATATACAAACCTTATTGGGACATAGTTCACCAAAAACTACTCAAATTTATACATACATTAGCACCAAAAGTATTCAGCAAATTGTAAGTCCCACCGAGAGATTAAAAATTATAATATGAAATTTTTTGAATTAAATATTTTATTAACTTTGGGAATAATCAGCCAGAGGTATATAAGGAAAATATCACCAATGGTGATATAAACATGTTGGCAGAAATAAATTCGCTTGAAAAGAGAAGAATACCTTAAATTAAAATCTGTTGAGACTTTTAAATTTAATGTTAAAAGAACAAACAAGCAATTTGCTGCTTATTATTCTTCACTTTCATATTTAAGCGCGGTTTGTGATGAATTAAAATTCACTAATGATCCTGTTCTCAATAAAAAATATAAACTTAAAACAGCTTTTAAAGAACAAGAAAATTTATTGGAGCATTTATTTATTGCTCAAATAGCAAATTTAGAGTTCTTTATGTATGAGATCATTTATGAACTCATTTCTAAGAATTCAAAATCTATTTCTAGCGAAAAGATCATTAAAATTTCAGACATAATAGATTGTAAGTCAATTGCGGAAGTCAAAAAATATATTTTTGACATTATTGCTCTTGAAAAAAGTATTAATATTCATACTTGGGCTCATTATTTAAAGGAAAATCATAAAATTAATGTTTTCAATGATGCAGCTGATTTTAGAAAGAGTCCTTGTTATAAATTATTAAGTTTCTGCAGCTATATAAGAAATATATTACTTCATTCTGGTGGAATGGTGAATACTAAATTTAAATCGGATCTTGAAAAACTTGGAGGAAAAGAACTTTCTGATTTATTTAAATTTAAAAAGAAAGTGAGGATATATGACAGCATGATTATTAATTTAAACGCTGGATTAGATGGATTATTTGATGATAAAAGCGTATTTACATCTGCCAACACCAAATAATAAATATTGCTGTGAGGCTAAATTTGCATCACTTTTCTCATACACAAACCTCCAATAGTTTTAAATGCAAAAGAAAAATATTTAAAACATATTGTTCGGTTTGTTATTTGTGGTAATTTTGAAATGAATTGCTTAGTAGGAAAGAAGCAACATTTATTATTTTTGAAACGTTAAGGCACATTCACCCTTAGGGTGACCAAAGTCTTTACGTTTCGCTTTGCTCAACTCTCAATCCTTTGAAAATGTGCCTTAATGTGGTGCTAAACCCAATTAATACGTTTCTAAAAATCTATTTTATAATAAAAAATTGGTAAAAAGCCCAGTTGGTAGTTTTCGGTAAAGTTACTGCCGTTATTTGCTCCTGGCGCATATGTTATGCTCAGGATATTTTGCGTATTTAACACATTTACTAAATCTAAACCTATTTCGTGGGTCAATCTTGGCTTGTTAATAAGTACATTTATTTTTAAATCAAATCGAAAATAGTCCCTAAACTGAAATTCATTAAATTGTTCATCTAAAAAAATTACTTCTCGGGCAATATTAGAAGCCAAAGAATCTACTAATCCGTATCTTCTACCACCAGCCCTAGTAATTTTACTGCCTAAAGACAATACAGATCGCTCGTTTAACCGAATTTCTTTACCTAATAAAAAGTTTAAAGCATAACGACCGTTATATGAAGTATTTCTTTCTATTCCATCACTTCCAATGTATTTTGAAGAGTATACCGAACCGGTAAGTAACACAAAAAAGGATGATTGAAAGGCTTTTTCTAAGGTAAATTCTATACCATAATTTGTTCCGGTTCCTGTGTTTTTTAAAGAATCGGGAAAAAAACGTGCAAAACCCGAGCCCATATTAATCATAGAAAACGAGGAAGGATTAATTTCAACAGGAATTTGGTATAATTGCTGATAATATACTTCGGTTTTAAATTTTAGTCCTTGCGCAAAAAACTGATCGTATGCCACAATATAATGATTACTTTTACTAAAATCCATATGTATATTGTGTAATACGGGTTGTTCTGGATTTACCCATTTTTGTTGAAAATATGTATACATAGGCTGTAGTTGACTGTGTTTTCCAATACCAAAACTGAGCATTTGTGTTTTAGTGAGTTGCCATCGAACATTAATTCGTGGTTCAAACCACGAATTTGAATTATTTAAAGAAAAGTATTGTGCATGTAATCCACCCATTATAGTGATGTTGGAGTTTAGCATGTATTTTATTTGAACATACGGCTGAACCAGTACAGAACTTCCTTCGTAATTAAATCGGTTATTCCATGACAATATATAATCGTTAAAAACACTGTCTTTTAAATTTAATAAATACTGATCGGTATTTATTCCTGTTTTTAACACCCAATTTGATCCAAGTTTTTGATTATAAAACCAGGAAATAGAATTTTTGCCTTGAACAAATCGATAATCTAAAATTTTAAACATACTATCAATTTGGTAAAAACCATTAGCATCAATTTGTCGAGCTATAAAATTATGCGTAGCTTTTTGCGATTCTAAAGACGTTGCCAAGGAAAGCTTTGTGAAAGATTTATTGTTAAATGAGCGAAGTAAAGTAATTCCTACAACACCCATACCTGTTTTAAAATATTGATCGCGATCATTTTCACCATATAAATCAACCGAAGGTTTGGTTTGTGTACTTATTAAAATATCAATAGAACTATTACCTCCTATGCCCCAAAAAGAAATACTGCCTTTTTTGTAGGGAAAATTAACTTTAAATGCCGCATCCTGATATTTAGGTACAGCAGAGGTTCCAATAGGTATTCCTATGGCATTAAACAATCCAATCGTTGAATATCGATACATGGCAATGTATGAAGCACCTTCTTCTTTGGATATTGGTCCCTCGGCTAACACTTCTGTGCCTAAAAAACCCAATTGAGCACTAAACTCATGTTTTCGGTTATTCCCGTTTCTCAGTTTTAAATCAAAAATACCCGAAATACTATTCCCATACTCTGCCGGAAATGCTCCTGCAAAAAAATCGGAGTTCCCCATAATTTTATTGTTAATAATACTCACGGGTCCACCTTGAGAACCGGAAATGGAAAAGTGGTTAGGGTTGGGAATATTAACACCTTCTACCATCCAAATTACCCCTAATGGGGAGTTTCCCCGAACTACAATATCGTTTCGTGAATCATCGGTACCTAATACTCCAGCGTAGTTAGATGCCATACGAGCCGGATCACCCCTGCTCCCGGCATATCGCTGCGTTTCTTCTACAGAAAATTGTCGAGCACTAATTAAGGCCATGTCATTTAATACCTCTCCTTGACGTGTAGCAGTAACCTCCACTTCAGCCATTTCAATAGCTGTTTCTTCTAATGAAATATCTAAAATATATTCTTTAGCACTCGTTAAAACAATAGTACTGTATTTTTCTTTATATCCAATATACGAGAATCGGAGGGTATATTTACCTATCAAAACATTTTCCAACATGTAATTTCCTTTTTCATCGGTTACAACACCGGTAATTTGAGTTGAATCATTTTTTAGTATTACGGTTACACCCGGCAATGACTCAAACGTTTCTTGATCTACCACTTTACCTCGAATGGTTTGGGTAATCGTTTTTTGACTTAAAAGTGATTTAGCAAATATGCAAAATCCAACTATCAGAAAATATCTCATATTAATATTTACTACCTCCTACTCCAATATTTTCAATGGGATGCCAAGTAGTTTTAACCTCTTGGGTATCTAAAATCATGTATGGATTTTCACAGGCTTCTGTTTTATAAAAATCAGAGGTATAAAACACAACTCGTTTTAAGTTTTCGGTGGCCAATTGTTGAATTTTTCGTTTATCTCCATCTTCTTTCCCTGAATAGATGATTGCATTTACATCCATATGGTTGGCAAAATGAGATAATAATTCGCTAGAGGTTCCTGTAATTATATTAATGACTCCGGCAGGAACGTCAGATGCATTCAGTACTTCTGCAAAACTAATGGAAGATAAAGGAAATTTCTCCGATGCTAAAACAACCGCAGTATTTCCTCCGCAAATAACAGGAATTACACATGAAATAAAGCCTAATAAAGGACTATCTTGAGGAGCTATAAGCGTAACAACGCCCATAGGTTCGTATACCGAAAAGTTAAAATGACTACTTGCTACAGGGTTTACGCTACTGAATACTTGTTGATATTTGTCGCACCAACCGGCAAAGTATACCAATCTATCAATGCTTTTTAGTACTTCTGCTTCTGCATTTAGTTTAGTTAGTCCCATTTGTATACATTCTTCTATAAAAGAAGTTTTTCTGGATTCTAATACTTCGGCTATGCGATAAATAATTTGACTTTTATTATAGGCTGTTTTTCCATTCCATGCCGGTTGAGCTTTTCGGGCAGCAACCACGGCATTTCTAAAATCTTTCCTCGACCCCAAGCAAACATTAGCAATGTTTTTTTCTTTTGAGTTTTTTAAAGTGTAATATCTTCCCGATTCTGTTCTGGGAAATTGCCGTCTATAAATAGCTTATATGTTTTTAACACTGAAATTCTAGTGCTTGAATTTTCTGAAATTTGTTTTTTAACTGCCATGTCGTTTAAAATATTAAAAACTAAGATATGCTGATAGTCCTTGCAACCCCCCTTCTCTGCCAAACCCACTTTCTTTATAGCCCCCAAATGGGGAAGTTGGGTCGAATTTGTTGTATGTGTTTGCCCACACTACCCCGGCACGCATTTTTGAGGTTAAATTAAATATTTTAGACCCTTTATCCGTCCAAACACCAGCCGATAAACCATAGGGTATATTATTGGCCTTTTCAATAACCTCATCTATGGTTCTGAAGGTTTGTATGGTAAGAACGGGACCAAAAATCTCTTCTTGAACTATTTTGCTTGATTGTGACATATTTAAAAACAATGTAGGTTTACACCAGTATCCTTTTGAGGGCAATAGACCATCTGGTTGATACATTTCTGAACCTTCGGACATACCAATATTTATATAATTTTCGATCGTGCCAAGCTGTTCTTTGGAGTTAATAGCACCTACATCGGTATTTTTATCCAAGGGGTCGCCCACTATTAGCGTAGAAATTCTATGTTTTAACTTTTGTACAACTTCTTCGCATACAGATTCTTCTACAAACAATCTAGACCCTGCACAACATACATGACCCTGATTAAAAAATATGCCGTTAATTACTCCTTCTATTGCTTGATTAATAGGCGCATCGGCAAAAATAATGTTGGCAGCTTTACCACCTAGCTCTAAGGTAAGTTTTTTAGACGTTCCGGCTACTGCTTTATGAATGAGTTTACCAACGTGTGTAGATCCGGTAAAAGCAATTTTATTTACATCGGGATGATTTACCAATGCAGCACCTGTATCGCCTGCTCCTGTAATAATATTTACAACACCTTCCGGTAATTCGGCTTCTTGTAAAAGTTCGGCTAATTTTAATGCCGTTAAAGAAGTGGTTTCGGCAGGTTTTAATACTACTGTATTACCACAAGCTAATGCAGGGGCGATTTTCCAAGCTGCCATGAGTAACGGAAAGTTCCAAGGAATAATTTGTGCTGCTACACCTAAAGCCTTCGGATTTCTATTAGGAAAAGCATAGTTTAATTTATCCGCCCATCCGGCATAATAAAAAAAGTGTGCCGAAGCTAATGGAATATCAATATCTCTCGATTCACGAATGGGTTTACCTCCATCTAAGGTTTCGATTACTGCAAATTCTCTCGATTTTTCTTGTATTAAGCGAGCAATTCGAAATAAGTATTTTGAACGCTCTTTAGCAGGCATTTTTGACCAAACATTATTATACGCCTTTCGAGCCGATTTTACAGCATCATCTACATCTTCTTTATTTGCCTGAGCAATTTTTGATAAAACTTGCTCATTGGCTGGATTAATGGTATTAAAATATTTACTGCTTTTTGGTTTTTTCCAGCTTCCGTTAATAAATAAATCATATGAAGGGTTAATTTTAATGTGATCCGTACTTTCCGGAGCAGGGTCGTACTTCCAAATATCCTTATTCAACAAGGAGGTTTTGGTGTTTTTTTTTGTTTTTTCTTTTAGCATGTTTAATCGATTGAAAAATAGTCTTTAGACTGATATATTCCCGTTTGTTGTTTAGCAATTTGCATTAATATATCGTTGGCTAAACTGCTGGCACCAAAACGAAACCAATTATTATTCATCCAGGCAGTGCCTAGTGTTTCGTTTACCATAACTAAATATTGTATGGCCAACTTAGCGGTAGATATGCCTCCGGCAGGCTTCATACCTATCATATTCCCGGTTTTAAGGTAGTGGTCTTTAATGGCCTCGAGCATTACTAGGGTAACCGGCATAGTAGCTGCAGGTTGAATTTTTCCGGTAGATGTTTTAATAAAATCGGCTCCTGCAGCAATGGCTATATCGCTGGCTTTACGAACGTTATCCAAAGTCACTAATTCTCCCGTTTCTAAAATTACTTTTAAGCGAGCGTTTTTACAAGCTTCTTTAATTGCGGAAATTTCATCAAAAACATAGGTATATTCTCCCGATAAAAATTTACCTCTAGAAATAACCATATCAATTTCATCGGCTCCTTCATCAACCGCAAATGAAGTATCCTGTAATTTTATGTTTAAAGGGGCTTGTCCACTTGGAAAGGCGGTAGAAACGGATGCGACTTTTATAGAAGTGCCTTGAAGGGCAAGTTTTGCTGTTTTAACCATAGAGGGATATACGCAAACAGCCGCTACATGCGGTAAATTAGGAATACTATCATGTAAGTGCGCTGCTTTATAGCACATTTGTTTAACCTTTTGTGGGGAATCTTTTCCTTCTAACGTGGTTAAATCAATCATACTTAAGGCTAAATGCATAGCCTGCATTTTGGAGTTATTTTTTATGCTTCTGGTTTGAAAACGAGCTACACGCTCTTCAATCATTACCTGATCTACTGTAATATTTTGGCTGGACATAAATCCCATGAATATTATTTTTAGCAAATATACATTACACAACTTTTTATATTTAAAAAGGAAAAGAAAAATATAAAATAGTCCCAAAAATCAAACGTTTAATTCTGTTTTTTAAATCATTTAATTTACTAATATATTTGAACAATAAATGCTAAGCGTATCCCATAAAAACTATATTATAATAGTATGTATTTACCTTTTTATAGGGTTACTAATTTACATGCCTGCTATAAAAGGTCCTTTTTTGTTTGATGATGAGCATTTTATACAAAAAAACGAATATGTTTTACAAGGTAAAATCAAAAAAATATATTCCTCAAGTGTAACAGAAGGAGCAGGAATAAAAGGAAATTTTTATCGACCAAATCAACAGGTTGTGTATGCTTTTTTAAACAAAATGGTGGGCTTAAATAGTATTTGGTTTCATCTTATGAATGTATGCATACACATAGTCAATGCAATTTTATTGTTTACTTTTTTTAAAAGTATTTTATCTTCCATAGAAGTCGCTTTTATTGGTGCCGGTATTTTTTTAATACATCCTATTCATACAGAAGCGGTTTCGTACATTTCGGGTTTAGCAGACCCATTGTCTCTTATGTTTTTATTAATTTCATTATGCTCTTATCATCAAATTATTGTCCAGAAAAAAATAATTTTAAAATATGGTTTTTTTATATTAACTACGGTTTTTGTTATTTTAGCCTTATTTACCAAAGAAAATATGGTGGTTATATTTCCGCTTTTGGTTTGGTATTACTTATATATTCGAAATTTTAAAAAACCTGGTTATTCCCTAGAATTTTTCTTACTTTTTGTAGTTGGAGTTTTGGCGTTGAGTTATGTTTATTTAAAATTTTCAGTGTTTAATTTTTCTGAATCCTTAGGATTGACCACAGAAAACAACGCATACACCAAACACTTGAGTTTACGTATTTCTACATTTTTAAATGTATTTCCAAATTATATACAAATGTTTTTTTTTCCATGGCATTTACATTATGAAAAACCTTATGTTGCCTTTACAAACTGGGTTACTTATAAAGCCGTCATTTCCTATATTTTTGGTATTACTCTGCTATATTTATGTATAAAGAGGCACAAGTATCCAATTGCATTGTTTGGTTTAGGGTTTTTTATTTTGGCTTTATTGCCTTTTACCGGAATTATTCCATTAAATGCTATGTATTTAGAGCATTGGCTGTATGTTCCAAGTATAGGTGCAATTATTTCTATTTGTTTTATTTTACTCCGCTATCCAATATATAAACACCCTGTTTTAAAATGGATTTTGGTATTATTTTTTATTCTTTTTTCTGTTCGTACTTTTCTAAGAAATCAACAATGGGAAAATATCGAGGCTTTTTATTTGAATGAAATAAACTATTTGCCCTCAACCAGGGTATATAATAATTTAGCCATGTATTATTCAGACAATAACAAGCCACACAAAGCCATCCAGTTCTATAAAAAATCTATACAATTGAACGATGCATTTCCTCAACCCCACCATAATTTAGGAAATGTATATTTAGATATGCAGGAGTATAATTTGGCATTAGAAGAATGGAAAAAGGCGTTATGGATAGACCCTAACTTTTTATACACCTGGAATGCTTTATATCATTTTTTTACCGAAAATAAGGAGTTTAAAAAGGCAGAATTGATATACCAAACCATTCAGTATATTCGATCCGGAAAAAATATTTCTAACGAACAGTTAATGCTCTTGTGTAATGAATTAAAAATTTAAAGGTGTATCTTTAAATTAGAAACGTCAGATGATACAATGTATTTATAGTAAGTTTTTTCTTCTCAAATTCTTATTAAACCATAATTATACTGTATTTTTGGTGTCAAATAATGGTATTCATGAAAATTAAAAAAATCCTATTGTTATTGCTTTTAGTTTTGATTGGGTTTGGAGTGTATTATGGCTCTAAAATTTTGCCTATTTTAAATGGGTATAACGCCAAAAACTTATGTTCCTGCACTTTTGTTTCGGAAAGAAGTATTCAACATTGTGTTGAAGAGGATCTTTCTGATTTTGTTATCGTAACCAAAGAAGTTGATAAACAACATAAAATGGTTCACACTTCTGTATTGGGTATGTTTAAAAAAACAGCTGTTTTCAGAGAGGGTTTAGGCTGTACTTTATATTCCGAAAACAAAGAACAGGAGTTAAAGCCGGTTGGCATTACTGCAAAACCACAAAATTTAAGTGATTCGGTAAATTATCCCTACGGAAATAATTTTAAAGTGTACAATAACGTCTCTGTTATTGATTATTCTTTGTTACAAAATGCGTTGGATTATGCGTTTAGTGAACCTAATGAAAACATGCTCCAAAATACACGAGCTATATTAGTGATATATAACGACACGGTTATTGCTGAGCAATATGCCCCGGGGTTTAATGAAAACACTCGTTTTTTAGGCTGGTCTATGACGAAAAGTCTTTTAAGCGCATACATTGGAGTTATGATAAAAAATGGAGAGTTAAGCCTACAAGAAGCTAATCTTCTAGAAGACTGGAATGATGATAGAAAAAACATTACGGTTAATCATTTACTACAAATGAGTAGTGGATTATATTTTGAAGAGGAATATGGAAAACCAAGCTTAGCCACTAATATGTTATTTAATAGCTATTCTGTGGTAGAGTCACCGGTATCTCAAAAACTAATCGATGATCCCGGAAAAACATGGTATTATTCCAGTGGAACCAGCAATGTTTTATCAAAAATTATTCATAATAAGCAACAAAATAATACATTTAATAACGTTTACAATCGGCTTATTTATAAAATAGGCATGAATAGCATGGTCATTGAACCAGATGCAAAAGGATATTGGGTGGGATCTTCCTTTTCATATGCAACAGCTAGAGATTGGGCTAAATTTGGACTCTTATATCTTCACAATGGATATTGGAATCAAGAACAAATACTTCTGAGTGATTGGGTAAATTATACTAAAACTCCTGCAATAAATTCAGATAGTTTAATGTATGGAGCTCATTTTTGGTTAAATGCAAGCAAAAGTGAAAATACTCCGGCAGTTAGATGGCCCGAACTACCCAACGATATTTTTTATGCATCTGGATATCAGGGACAAAACGTAGTAATTATTCCCTCAAAAAAAATGGTAATTGTAAGGCTCGGCTTAGCTTCTGAGTCTAAAGCTTGGAGTTTAAGAACCTTTTTAAATAAACTTTTACCGGCTGTTAAACAACCTTTATGAACAACTTGTTGTTTCTATAACATGCAATCATTACAAGATTTTTTTAATAATACGTTTTCAAAGCCTTTTGTTATTGCCGGACCATGCAGTGCAGAAAGCGAAGAGCAAATGCTTCAAACAGCAGCTGGTTTACAAAAACAAGGCATAACTAAAGTTTTTAGAGCCGGAATTTGGAAGCCAAGAACCAGACCAAATGCTTTTGAGGGATTTGGAGAGGCTGCATTACCCTGGTTGTTAACAGTAAAAGAAAAATTTGGATTTGAAGTAATTACAGAAGTTGCTAACGCTCATCATGTCGAAAAATGTTTAAAATATGGTGTTGATGCAATATGGATTGGTGCCCGTACCACCGTAAATCCATTTTCGGTTCAAGAAATTGCCGATGCTTTAAAAGGGACAAATTTGCCTGTTTTTATAAAAAACCCCATTAATCCAGATTTATCGTTATGGATAGGTGCTATTGAAAGAATATTAAAATCAGAGACTAAAAATATCGCAGTCATCCATCGGGGATTTTCATGGTTTGATAAAACAAAATATCGATATGCTCCAAAATGGGAAATGGCTTTAGAAATTAAAACCCAATTTCCGACTGTTCCATTAATATGCGACCCTAGTCATATAGCCGGAAAACCATCCCTGTTGAAAGAAGTTTGTCAAAAAGCATTAGATTTAGATATAAATGCCCTCATGATTGAAACTCATAGTAACCCACCTGAAGCTAAAAGCGATGCCCAACAACAAATTACCCCCGTTGAGCTAGGTCAACTTATTCATAGTTTAGAGATTAGGCATGAACATTCCACGGAACTACAACAACATCAAGAGCTTAAAATTTTACGTGGGTTTGTGGATGAAATTGATGAACATCTTATTCATTTACTTTTTGAAAGACTAAATTATGTAAGAAAAATTGGCGCTTACAAAAAAGAGCATGATTTAACTATACTACAGTTAGAACGATGGAAAGAAATCATGAATAGCAGAACCCAATGGGCTAAAAATTTACAGCTATACGAAGAATTTATTAAAGAATTTTTACAGGTAATTCATAAAGAATCGATTCGCTTACAAACAGAAGTATATCATAAGGATATTGCAAATACTAAAAATAGCATTACATGAAAGAAAAAATAACCCTCATAGGAGGTGGATTAGTGGGTGTGCTGGAAGCATTGTTTTTATCTAAAAGAGGATTTCCGGTAGAAATTTATGAAAAAAGACCAGACCCAGGCTCAAAAGGTTATGTAGGAGGAAGATCGATAAACTTGGCATTGTCTGATAGAGGATGGAAAGCATTGGAGTATGTTGGCTTAAAAAGCACTATTGAAAGTATTGCGATGCCTATGTATGGAAGAATTATACATGATATTCATGGAAATACTAACTTTCAGCCTTACGGAAAAACCGGACAAGCCATTTACTCCGTGTCGAGAAGTAAATTAAATACTACGCTAATTGAAGAAGCAAGGAAAAACACATCTATTGAATTATTTTTTAATGAAACGTGTGTGGATGTTGATTTAAAAGAAAATACGGTATATTTTGAAAACACAGTTAGCAAAGAAATTACGCATAAAAAGTATCATCACATTATTTCAACCGATGGTGCTTACTCGGCCATAAGAAACAAAATGCTTAACATTCCTTTGTTTAATTATGAACAAGCATACATAAGTCATGGATATAAAGAGCTCAGTATGTTACCAAATGTTGATGGAACGCATAAATTACAACATGATGCACTTCATATTTGGCCACGTAAGGATTTTATGATGATAGCGTTGCCAAATCCTGACGGGACCTTTACATGTACCTTGTTTTTAGCACATACAGGTGAAAATAGTTTTCAAAAAATTTCAGAATGGGTTAGTTTTAAACAGTTTTTTGAAAATGAATTCCCTGACGCGGTTCCATTATTTCCAAACTTAGAACAAGAATTTCATGAAAACCCTGTGTCAAATTTAATGATTGTAAAATGTAGTCCATGGAATGTGTCCGACAAAGTATTGCTAATGGGCGATGCCGCACACGCTATAGTTCCTTTTTACGGACAGGGTATGAATTGTGGATTTGAAGATTGTTTAGTATTAGATAAAATCATTTCTGAAGAAAACAATCAATGGGATAAAATATTTACTCGATTTTCCAATGAGCGAAAAAAGGATGCTGATGCTATTTGTGATTTAGCTTTGCAAAATTTTATAGAAATGCGCGACTTGGTGGCCTCTCCAAAATTTATTCGACAAAAAAATATTGAACGTTTATTACAGCAAAAGTTTCCACAACAATGGATTCCAT
>CAZEIM010000018.1:17144-18078 GCA_964512145.1 uncultured Flavobacteriales bacterium | reverse complement strand
TTCTATGGTTACCTTTTCGCCTGAAATACCTTATTCAGAAGCATTAAAAAAAGGAAACGAACAGCAAAAAGTAATGGATTTGTTTTTGCAAGACGAAAGTGCTCTTCAAAACATTGAAAGTGATACGTTTCTGGAAAAAATCATGCATCATTATACCCACCATAGCATATCATAAAGGATAAAAGAAATTAGCATAAGGAATTTATAATGCTAAATAATCTAAAAAATTTGCAAATTATTAATAATACAGCGTAATTTGACCTGTGAAAACTAAAACTCTCAAAAAAAATAAAGTTAACGTAGTTACCTTAGGTTGCTCAAAAAATATTTACGATTCAGAAGTTTTAATGAATCAGCTAAAGGCTAATCAATTTACCGTTGAGCATGAATCGGAATCAGACGATGCGAATATTGTAATTATTAATACTTGTGGGTTTATTGAAAATGCTAAACAAGAATCTATCAACACTATTTTACAATTTGCCGAAGCTAAAAAAAAGGGATATATTGAAAAACTTTTAGTAACAGGTTGCTTATCCGAAAGATATAAACCCGAACTTCAACAAGAAATACCAGAAGTTGACGCATACTTTGGAACTAGAGATTTACCCAAACTATTAAAAACCTTAAAAGCCGATTATAAACACGAATTATTAGGTGAAAGGCTTTTAACTACTCCCCAACATTTTGCCTATTTTAAAATTTCGGAAGGGTGCGACAGGCCATGCTCTTTTTGTGCTATCCCTATCATGCGCGGTAAACACGTATCTACTCCGATGGAAAATTTGGTACACAACGCATCTCAATTAGCAAAACAAGGGGTTAAAGAACTAATTCTTATTGCTCAAGACTCTACCTATTATGGATTAGAAAAAAAAAAAAAAAGAAGTTTAGCTGAATTGTTAGATAGACTTTCAGATGTAGAGGGTATAGA
>CAZEIM010000018.1:0-17087 GCA_964512145.1 uncultured Flavobacteriales bacterium | reverse complement strand
GCATTTCCTTCGGGCTTTCCTATGGATGTATTTAATGTTATGAATCAAAAAGATAATATATGTAAATACTTAGATATACCACTTCAGCATATCTCTACACAGGTCTTAAAATCTATGCGAAGAGGAATAAATAAACAAAAAACCACCGACTTAATTCAAGAAATTCGTCAAAAAGTACCTGATATAGCCATTAGAACTACATTTATATGCGGATATCCGGGAGAAACTCAACAAGACTTCGATGAGCTTAAAGAATGGATTGAAGAGATGAGGTTTGATAGATTGGGAGTTTTTACCTATTCGCACGAAGAAAATACCCACGCATTTTCATTAAAAGATGATGTTCCTGAAAAAATTAAAAAAGCTAGAGCACAAGAAATTATGGATACTCAATCAACAATTTCCCTTCAATTAAACGAAAAAAAAGTTGGTAAAACGTTTAAAACCTTATTTGATAGAGTTGAAGGAGATTATTTTGTAGGTCGAACTGAATATGATTCACCCGAGGTGGATAATGAAGTTTGGGTGCATAAAAAAGATAATTATGTGCGTTTAGGAGATTTTGCAAACGTAAAAATTAAAGAAGCAACGGAGTTCGATTTATATGGGAATGTAGTATGAAATTATTCGAACTTACAGAGATTGATTACGTACATGTGGGATTAAACGATGCATTGTTTACAGATTATGTTACACATAATTCTTCTATAAAGCCATTTGTTTCTTTTTTCCCCGATTTTCAAAACATACCAGAAGTAATTCAACAAAAAAGATTATCTCTCGATCAACGATTGCTTTTGCAAAAAAGCCTGCAAAAACAATATGAATTATCGGGAATTAGTGCCCCTAAGTCTATTGATAAATTATCAAGTCTTAATACATTTACCGTTTGCACAGGCCATCAGTTGGGTATTTATACAGGGCCGGTTTTTTTTATCTACAAAATTTGTACTATCATTAAACTTAGTAAATACTGGAATAACCAATTTGCCGATTATCAATTTTTACCCGTTTTTTGGATGGCTTCTGAAGATCATGATTTTGATGAAATTAAAAGCATTCATGTATTTAATAAAACAATAACATGGAACAAAGAGTCAAAAGGGCCTGTTGGAAGAATTTCTCTTGAAGACATTCAGCCTCTTACACAATATATAAAAGAAATACTTGGAAGTAATATTTCATATACAGAAATCAAAAACATTATAGAAGAGTGTTATCAGTCAACGTATACTTTGTCGCAAGCAACAAGGCGTTTTTTACACAAACTTTTTTCTGAGTATGATTTATTAATAATAGACGGGGATGATGCTGAATTAAAAAAATCCTTTCATGAATCCATAACCTTAAAGGATATAGAATATAAATATTCATACACCCATGTTAAAGAAACATCTGAAAAATTACAGAATTTAGGATATTCTCCACAAGCCTATGCCAGAGAAGTAAATTTTTTTCACATTACCCCTCAAGAACATCGAGAGAAAATTCTATTAAAAGATGGGAAATTCTATTTAGAGCAAACCCATCAACTTTTATCCCTTGAGGAGTTTAAAAAATATATACTTCAATTTCCTAAAAGGATAAGTCCTAACGTTATTACCAGGCCTTTGTATCAAGAGTTTTTGTTGCCCAATATTGCATATATTGCTGGCCCTAGCGAATTACGATATTGGTTGCAGTTAAAATCGGTATTTGACGTATTTAAAATTCCAATGCCTGCTATCTATATGCGCGATGTTTTTTGCATAGTGCAAAGCAAAGACAAAAAGAAGCTTGAAAAATTAAATCTTTCATATACTGAAATATGTAAAAGTTATGAAGAATTAGAAAAAAATTATATTCAATCTATAAATCAAACCGATTTTTCAAATGAAAAAAAGGAATTATTTGAAATATGGGATACTATTGTACGTAAAACTACGCAAGTAGATGTTACATTAAAAGCATCGGCAATGGCTGAGAAAATTCAACTTGAAAAAAGCATTGCTCATCTCGAAAAAAAAATAATACAGGCGGAGAAGAAAAAGCACGAGCAGGATTTACAACACATCAAACAAATTAAAAGTAAATTATTTCCTGAAAAAATATTTCAAGAGAGATATGTTAATGTGTTGGAATATATTTCTAAATACGGGGTTGATTTTATTGAAGATATAATAAAAACTAAGGTAAATAAGAGTCGCTCGGCATTTTTTTTAACAGAAAAAACATCCTAGGGATAAATAAAATACATTTTACCTTTTATGGTACATTAAATATTTTATTTAATTTTATTCATATTTAATGCTATGAAGGTTAAAGTATTGGTTTTTTTTGTGTTTCATTTTATGAACCTGTTTACACAGGAAACCAATGATGAGGTTTTTAGAGCCAATTTTGATAAAGCCAGAGCCTTCTTGTTAGAGGGAAAAACTAGTAAGGCTTTGCCAATTTTACAAGAGTTGTCCAGTCAATTTCCCAATAATTCTAATATTAATTATTTGTTGGGGGTTTGCTTTATAGAACAAGAGGATGTTAATGATTATTCTATTTACTTTTTAGAAAAAGCTCAAAAAGATGTAACTTTAGATTATTCACCTAGTTCTTATTTAGAAAAAAGAGCTCCGGTTTTTTTATATTATTTTTTAGTGGTTGCTTATGCACAAAATAGGTTGTGCAGAAAGGCAGAAAATGCTTTTTACCAATTTCATTCATTATATGGAGTACAAAAAAGTGATTTTTATGTGAACGATGCTAAAAATTGGGTCAATAAATGTGAACTTCCTAAAGAATTAGCGAATGAAATACCACACGTTGAAAAAGCATTGGAAGTGGACACCTCTTCTTACCAGGTTCCTGTGGCCTCTAATGAGTATTCCGGAAAAAAAACATACATCACTAAAAAAATTGAATATACAACTTCAAAACCACTATATGGGGTACAAGTTGGGGCATACTCAAAACTAATTCCTATTTACAAATTTGATGGTTTAAAAAATGTAGATGCATTTATGGATCATGAAGGTATGATTCGATATGTTATTGGTCATTTTGGCTCTAAAATACAAGCCGAAACCTTGTTAGAGGTTATTAAATCTAAAGGATATCCCGATGCCTTTATTGTAGATGTAAATTCTGAAAGGAAATATTCGGATGAATTGGTGATTTTTAATGATAAATCCATCCATAAAAAATCTACCGATAAAAAAGATATTGATTTTTCTGTTCAAATTGGAGCTTTTAGAGATTCTATACCCTCTCAATTAGCTGAAAAATATCTTTTGGTAGATCATATTGAAGAATATATTCAAGATGATTTAACCATACTAATGTCTGGTAAGTTCAAAAAATATCAAGAAGCTAAAAATTATAAAGACCAGCTTTTGAGTATGGGTATTCCGGGTGTTTTTATTATTGCATTTAACCATGGAGTAAAAGTGCCTGTAGAAAAGCATATGATTTCGCTTGATGATGAATAAAAGATCGATATTCATTATTGTCTTCCTTTTTTTTTGCTTTATATTAAATGCACAGATTGATTCATTAAACAAAAAAAAATTCAACAGATTCTTTGTGAGTAGTTCTGTATTATATGCCGGAACTATGACCGGTTTGTATTTTAGTTGGTATCAACAACATAATACATCAAACTTTCATTTTTTTAACGATAGCAAAGAGTGGCTTCAGATGGATAAAGCAGGCCATATATACACAGCCTTTCATATTCAAAAATACAGCTATTTAAAGCTGTCCAATTCAGGGCTCACAAATTCTAAAGCTTTATGGTTATCTGCAGGAATATCGTCTATGTACATGACTACTATTGAGGTTTTTGACGGATTTTCTGACGGTTGGGGTGCATCTGTAACGGATATATTAGCCAATACAGGAGGGGTAACGCTTTTTTCATTACAAAATATCCTATGGAGGGAGCAAAAAATCACCTTAAAATTTAGTTATCACAATTCTTCATTTGCCCACTACAGGCCAAATCTTTTAGGTAACACATGGTACGAAAAGCCTTTAAAAGATTATAATGGCCAAACATATTGGTTAAATGCAAACATAGCAGCGATATTAAAGGTAGATTTTGTGCCTAAGTGGATAGATCTTTCATTAGGTTATGGAGCCAGCGGCATGTTAGGAGGGCATAATAACCCCTCGATGAACGATATGGGAGTTGTTTTGCCTGAGTTTAATCGAATTAGACAGTACTATATAAGTATAGATATTAACCCCGACAAAATGAAGGTAAACAATAAGTTTTTAAGATATAGTATACAAGTTTTTAAATATATAAAATTACCTTTTCCGGCAATACAAATACAAGAGGGTATTTGGTATGTTAAACCTTTATACTTTTAGGTTTAAAAATAAAAAAGCCCTCCAAATTGGAAGGCTTTTTTATTAATTTTAATACGTTGTATTAGTTGTTAACAGTTGCAGGTTGTTCTGCATTTTCTGTAGTTTCAGTAACTGTTTCAGCAGCAGTTTCACCTGCAGTTTCAACAGCTGGTTGCTCTTGCTCAGCTACAGCTTCTTCAGTTGCAGGTTGAGTAGTTTCTGTTGACTCAGTTTTAGCAGTTTCATTACAAGAATAAGTAAATGCTGCGATAGCTAATACTAAAAATAAAGATACTTTTTTCATTTTTTAAATAATTTATAGAGCAAAATTACATACAATTTACATTCGCGCCAAGTTTTTCGCTAAAAATATTCCTTTTCAAAGAAAGTTAATATAAAATCTTGCTATATTTGCACCATAAATTTTAATAACATGAAAAAAATGAAAAAAGTAATTTTAGGATTCGCGGCCTTAGCTGTGTTTTTTACAAGTTGTAAAGAAGATAATACCGCACCGGTAATAAGCAACTTTAATATTGAGGGAGAAACGTATGCTGACAGTACAATCAGTATTTTAGCTACTTTAACAGATGGAGAAGGGTTGAAATCTGCTAAATTAACAGTTGAAACAAATGGTGTAGTATCGGAATTAGAAAATAAAAGTTTAGAAGGAAATAGTCATAGTTATACATATTCATATAAAATTCCTTCAACCGCATCTAAAGATCAAGTTTATAAATTTACTCTTGAAGTAATGGATGATGCAAAAAAAGAAGAGGATGTTTTAAGTACATCTGATAGCAGATCAATTACTATCCTTTCAGTAGCTGGTGGAGCAATTACTTCATACAGTGCTAAAATGTTTGGAGGACAATCAAACCCAACATACGGAAGTTATTGGAAATCATCAGATGGTTCAGTTGTTACAATGACAGCAGCAGATGCTAATCCAGCTTCTATTGATTTAGTATTTGCGTATGGAACTACAAATTTAAATTATTTTGCTGCTCCAAATGATGCTGACATTGCAGTTTCTCACAGTAATATTGCCGGATGGAGCACTAAAAACGCTACTAAATTGAAAATGACTACCTTAACAGCTACTGAGTTTGATGCTATTACAGATGATGCTACTATAGTTACTGAAGCTACTGGTGCTTCTGCTACTAAAGTAAATGCTTTAGCTGTAGGTAATGTATTTGCATTTGAAACAGTAGGTGGAAAAAAAGGACTAGTAAAAGTTAAAACTATTTCTGGAACTGTTGCTACCGATAGAGCTATTGAAATAGATATAAAAATTCAGAATTAATTTTTTATAATCATTCTAAAAACCCTCTATGAAACAATTCATAGAGGGTTTTTTATTTATAAGTACACATCATGCTTCCTGATATTACAATTATAAATGGCCCAAATCTAAACTTGGTTGGCACAAGGGAAATTGAAATATATGGCAATACATCGCTGATAGATTATATGCATGTTTTACAACAAACATTTAAAAAAAATGCGCAAATACATATATGTTTTACTCAACAAGAACATGAAATAATTCAACGTATACATCATCAAAATTATGAGGGACTTATTATAAATCCTGGAGCTTATTCTCATACTTCTTTGGCTATTGCCGATGCTATTAAATCTATCCCAAAGCCTTGTTTAGAGGTGCACATATCCAATATTTTTCATAGAGAAACTTTTAGAAGATTTTCTTATATTTCTAAAGCATGTACTGCAAGTATAACTGGTATGGGTTTGTATTCATATAATTTAGCCGTTATGGCCCTTTTACATATGTTTAATGATAATAGCCATACATAAATTTCTAATGCATACTTTTGTATATGTTTAAAACCAAAGAATTACAATCAAAATTACAGGAGGTATCCACATTAAAAAGCGTAGAAGCAGAGGAAGTTATACTGTCACCGGGTCAATACATAAAATATATTCCTATTGTCGTTAAAGGTTCAATTCGAGTATTGCGACAAACAGATGAAGGAGATGAAACTTATTTATATCATGTATTACCTGGAGAAACCTGTGCTTTTTCTTTAACGTGTTGTTCTGCTTTAAAGCCTAGTGAAGTAAAAACGATTGCTGAAGAATACACCGAGTTTTATGCTATTCCGGTTCAATATATGGAAGAGTGGCAGCAATTTCAAGAATGGAGAGAATTTATAGGGAATACCTATCAAACTCGATTTAATAAATTATTACAGGTTATTGACGACATTGCTTTTAAACAAATGGACGAACGTCTTTGGAGTTATCTAAAATCAAGAGCAGAAGCCCAAAAAACAAATATATTACATCTATCGCACGATGAAATTGCTCAAGAATTAAATATTCAACGTGAATCTGCCACACGGTTAATCAAAAAATTAAAAGAATTAAAAAGACTTGAAACCAGTAGAAATTTGATTAAAATCATATAAACAAAGAAATTTTAGTAACATTTGTTACTTTTAAAATATTTGATAACCAATATATTTGAATTCTAAAATTAAATAATTATGAAAAAAAACATGGGTTCTACAGATAAACTAGTAAGAGTTTTGTTGGCGGTTGTTTTTACGGTATTATATTTAACGGATGTAATTACAGGTACTTTAGGTATAGTATTGCTTGTTTTTGCCTTTATATTTTTATTAACGAGTTTTATTAGTTTTTGTCCGTTATATTCTATTTTTGGTATTAACACCTGTAAAGTTAAAAGTAAAGCTTAAAAATAGCATGCAATTTACCTTATTAAATGTTGTCATTTTAGTATCAATTGGTATTTCTGCCGGTTACTTAAGTGGGTTGATGGGTTTAGGAGGAGGGATAATTATAATACCTGCATTGGTGTATTTTTTGGGTTTTTCTCAACAAAGTGCGCAGGGAACTACCTTAGGGTTAATGGTTTTACCCATAGGATTGTTAGCCGCAATACAATATTATAAATCGGGTAATATTGACATAAAAGCAGCACTTATTATAGCAGTTGCCTTTGCAGGTTCCAGTTATTTTGGCAGCAAAATGGCAGTTAGTATTGATCAAAATACGTTACGTAAAATATTTGCTGTGTTGTTAATTGTGGTAGCACTAAAAATGTTATTACAAAAATCGTAGGTTTAAATAGAATATTCTCCTAATAACAACACAGGGTTTTCTAAATATTTTTTAAGGGTTTGTAAAAATTTTGCTCCACTGGCTCCATCTACTACTCGATGGTCGCATGATAAGGTTACTTTCATTCGATTACCCAACACAATATGCCCATTTTTTGATACGGGCAATTCTCTAATAGCACCTACTGCTAAAATGCATGAGTCGGGGGTATTAATAATTGCGGTGAATTCTTCAATACCAAACATACCTAAGTTAGATATGGTAAAGGTATTTCCTATAAAATCATTGGGTTGTAATTTTTTGGTGCTTGCTTTTTCTGCAAATGATTTTATTTCAGAAGCAATTTGAGAAAGTGTTTTGGAGTTTGCAAACTTTACTACCGGTACAACCAATCCATCTTCAACAGCAATAGCCACCCCAATATGAACATGTTCATTAATTCGTATGGTATCTCCTAACCAAGAGCTGTTTACTGCTTTATGTTTTGTTAAAGCATGAGCAACTGCTTTAATAATGATATCGTTGAAAGATATCTTTTGAGAGGATACTTCATTGATAACAGAACGTACTTTCATCAGCTCATCCATATCTATATCCATAGTAAGATAAAAGTGGGGCGCTGAAAATTTACTCTCTGATAATCTGCGAGCAATAGTTTTGCGCATTTGAGAAACCGGAATTTCGGTAAATTTCTCAACACTTGCGATAGAATAATTAGCAGACGAAATACTTGTTGCTTGATCTATATCTCTTTTAATAATTCTACCCCCATCTCCACTACCTTTTATATGCTGAAGATTAATGTTTTTTTCTTTGGCTAATTTTTTGGCTAAGGGGGAAATTTTTATAAATCCTGATTCTAGTGATTTATTGGGTAATTCAACTTCCTTTATTTGATTTTGTATGGTAGAAATTTCTTGTTTTATAGGCTCTGCTTTAGTAGGCTCTTGTTTCAATTGTTTTTCCTCTGTTTTTATGGCCTGTTCCTGCGGAGTAGCAGTTTTTTCTTTTTGTAAAATATCTTCAATATTTTCTCCACTTTTTCCTAAAATGGCTAATATTGAATCTACTTTTGTAGCCTGCCCTTCTTCAACACCCCGATAAAGCAACACCCCTTCCTGAAAGGATTCAAATTCCATAGTTGCCTTGTCGGTTTCTATATCGGCTAATAATTCGCCATTTTTAACTTTATCTCCAATTTTTTTATGCCATTTAGACACCACGCCTTCTGTCATGGTATCACTTAGTTTGGGCATTCGTACTATTTCTGCCATATTTTAATTAATAATGAGGTAAAAAAGGATAGCTTTGATCTGCATATACATCTTTATACAATTCAGATGAGTCAGGTAATGGGGATTCTTCTGCAAACTGAACACATTCATCTACCACATTTTTTATTTTTTGTTCAATTTCTTCTAATTTTTTTTCGCTAACAAATGCATGTTGCAGCATAAGGGTTTTTACTTTTTCAATGGGGTCTTCTTTTTTATATGCCTCTAACTCTTCCTTGGTTCTATATTTTGCAGGATCTGACATAGAATGGCCTCTATATCTGTACGTTCTTATTTCTAACAACGATGGACCATTTCCTTTTCGGGCTCTATCTGCCGCTTCTTTTACCGCTTTGTAAACTTCTTCCATAGTCATCCCGTCAACAGCTTTGGATGGCATATCATACGCATGGCCTATTTGAAATAAATCGGTTACATTAGAAGATCTTGCTACCGAAGTTCCCATGGCGTAGTAATTATTTTCGATAATAAATACAACGGGTAATTTCCACATCATAGCCATATTAAAGGTTTCGTGTAATATTCCCTGCCGTACAGCCCCATCGCCCATAAATGTATACGTTACTTGACCGGTTTTTTTATATTTATCAGCAAAAGCAATACCTGCTCCTAATCCAATTTGCCCCCCTACGATGCCGTGTCCACCATATAAGCCTTTTTCAACATCAAACATATGCATTGAACCTCCTTTTCCTTTAGAAGTTCCGGTTGATTTTCCGAATAATTCGGCCATAACAAATTTTGGATCGGTACCTAATGCAATAGGGTGAACATGGTCGCGATATGCCGTTATTAAGCGATCTTTTTTATCCATGGCTTCTACAAGTCCGGCTAAAATAGCTTCTTGACCAATGTATAAATGACAAAATCCACCAAATTTTTGTTGAATATATAATTGCCCGCAACGTTCTTCAAAACGCCTCATAAGCAACATTTTTTCATACCAAAACAAGTATCTTTCTTTTGTAAACAGTAAGGTTGACTTTTTTTCAGTTTGTTTTTTTGTTTTAGTTCCCATATTTATTTAAAACCTTGATTAAAACTAACAATTCTTTTTTCACAATTTCCGTTTTCTAAATCACTAACATACGTAGTATAGGTTATACCTTTTTTTATTTTATTTCTGGCTATAAACGCACTGTCTATTTCAATATTTTTTAAATCGTCTAAAAAATGTGTTCCGTCATACAAACTAGAAGCATCAAATTTTAACTCTATATGATACAATTTTTTTCCGTTTTTTTCGAATGGAATAATATTAATTACATCGGCTTTTGCAAACGTAATGGTATAATCACAAGGTCCATCCGATTTACACGAACAAACCATTAAAATAAAAAAAGTATATGCTGTAAATACGTATATATTCATTAAGGGGCAACTGTTTTAGCTTTATTCATTTCCTCAAACTTTTTAATTAATTCTTCATCCGATAAAGTTAAGTTTTCTTTTAAAGATATTACATCATTTATTAATGTATGTTCAGGGTATTTTTTAATAAATTGATCGTAAATTTCCGATGCTTTTCCTTTGTTTTTAATATGTTCATCATATACAAAACCCATCATAAATAATGCATCGGCATGTTTTGCGTGAGAGGGGTGATATTTATATAATTTTTCAAAAAATTGAATCGCATCAAAATACCGATTGGCCGAAATACTAACATCTCCTGCTTTAAACAAATAATCTCCTGTTAATGAGTCACTGGCAAAAGATTTTGTATACTCATCATATACATCTACCAACTGATTAGCCTTTAGGATATCAAATGATGCGCTGTTTGATAAAACCTCTTTTTCTAATTGATTTATTTTTTCTAATAATTCTTTTTGTTTTTGAGCTTTTAATTTTTTAACATTTTCTTCAGCCGAATTTTGACAAGAGAATAAAAAAACCAAAATACTCAATACAATACCAAAATTTTTCATTTTCCGGATGATTTAAAAAACTTCATTTTATAGTTTACTTTTACTTTGCCTATGCTTATGTCTTGTAGTTTTTTTTGTAAAAACTTTCTTTTTAATGCATTTAAATGGTCAATAAATAAAATTCCATTAATATGATCATATTCATGAAGAAATATTCGAGCCGGTAAATCTTCTAACCACTCTTGTTGTAAGGTAAAATTTTCATCGTAATACTCAACAAATATTTTTTCAGGTCTTTCAACTTCTTCTCGTATATTAGGAATACTTAAGCAACCTTCTTCAAATATCCAGTGATTATCAGATTCTTCTAAAATACTTGGATTAATAATTATTCTCTTAAAGTTTACCAACATTTCGTTATATTCCTTGTTTTCTTGATCGTTTTCATCAGCAAATGCTGCCGCATCAATAATAAACAACCGAATGGGTAAACCAATTTGCGGAGCTGCTAATCCAACTCCATTAGAGGCATACATGGTTTCGAACATGTTGTTTATTAAACCTTTCAAATCAGGATAATTTTTTTTGATATCTTCTCCTCGTTTTTTTAAAACGGGATCACCGTATGCAACAATAGGTAAAATCATAGCTTAAAGTTATAACAAAAATGTCTTTTTTTCCAAATACGATTGTAAAAGAATAGTAGCACTTACTTTATCAATTAATGTTTTATCTCGTAGAGTCTTTTTTTTCATTGTAACTTCGGCAATACTTTTTGATGCTATTTTTGAAGTAAATCGTTCATCCACACCTATAACAGGTTTATGAAATGTTTGTTTTAATTTTTCAATAAGTTTATTTGTTTCTATTTCCATGGGAGAAACTTGATTGTTTAAATGGCGTGGTACTCCCACTAAAATAAGCTCAACATCTTCTTTGGCAAAATATTTCGATAAAAAAGAAAACAGTTCAGGCGTTTCAACGGTTAATAGTGGTGTGGCAATTATTTGCATTACATCGGTAACGGCAATGCCAGTTCTTTTTAATCCGTAATCTATAGCTAGTAAACGTCCCAGTTTTTTTTAAGGTAAAAGTACACCGCAAAAAACTTACAAACAAGTTAAAAATAAAGTTCTAAATATGCGATATATCATTTTTATGATATTTACTATATATGTGTTTGTTGGAGTATGCTTGAAATTAATGGATTAAGATCGTTAATTTTTAAATATAACTTCTTGAGTTCTAACCGCCAAAAAAGGTAAAAGCAAAATTTATATCCCACAACATCCAGACAGGAAATAATTACTATATTTGACAAATTTTGACAAGCCAAAAATAACACAAGAAACATGAAGCATTTGGGGCGAAAAATTAGAGAGCTTAGAGAGGATCAGGGCTTGCTTTTAAGACAGGTAGCGGCTCATCTTGAGGTTGATACTGCATTAATGAGTAAAATAGAAAGAGGTGAAAGAAACGCGTCTAAACTACAAGTGATTGAAATTGCTAAATTTCTGAAAGCAAATGAAGAAGAGTTGTTAATATTATGGCTTGCAGATAAAATTGAATCTACCATTGTTGAAGAACCCAAATTGGCCTACAAAGCAATGAAAATTGCCAACAAAAAATTAAAGAAATGAAGAAAGGTATAAAACTCATAGACAATTCATCAAACGAGTATCAGCTTGGAACTGTATTAAAAGAACTGATTCAAGACAATGCTTATTCTCAAATTTCCATTGCAACAGGTTATTGGGATTTGCCCGGAATGGTTACAATCCTCGAAGATTTAAATCAGTTTTTAGAACGGGACAATATTACATTCCGATTGTTATTAGGCGAAGAACCATCTGTAAGGGCTTATCAGGTTAAAAACCCAAAACAACAAGACCCCGACTTTCCTGAAAAATATTTGAAGAAAGACTTAGAGGACTTGCAACTGAAAGAAGAGTTTCAACAAGTAGCTGACCTATTAGGTAAATACATGAATGAAGTGAATAGTGGTAAAATCCAAATTAAAGTTTATCGAAAAAACTTTCTTCACGCAAAATGCTACATTTTTGGAAATGATGAGGAAAATGCCGTTGGCATTATCGGTAGTTCCAATTTCACTAAGCAGGGCTTGTTCGGAAATCTTGAGTTAAATCAGCTTGAAGATAATAATGCAACCGTAAACTTTATCCGTAAAAACCTCTCACAGCATCCTTCACATCGCACTTGGTTTGAAGAACTATGGAAGGATAGTGAAGATTGGAGCAAAACTTTTAAAGAAGAAATTCTTGCCTTGAGCAAACATGGAGGCACTTGTTTTAGTGCATACGAAATGTATATCCATGCCTTATATCGTATTTACGGGCAGGATTTGTTAGACGAGAAAGAGAACAAAGTTAACATAGACGACCCAAGTTCAGGCAAACCGCAGTTATTGAAGTTTCAAATCCAAAATGCCAATTCACTTATCAAAAAATTGGAACGACAAGGCGTAGCCATGCTTTCTGATTCAGTTGGACTGGGTAAGACTTATACTGCTATAAAGGTGATTGAATATTACAAGCAAAACTTGAATCAACGTGTTGTTGTAATTGCACCTGCTGGGCTTATTCAGCAATGGAGAAAATCATTTGATGATTTCAAGGTGGTTCATATTCCTGAAATATACAGTTTGCAGGATACGGAAAAAATCAAAGATGTTCGAGAAAACTTACAGTCTATTCCTGTAGGTTTATTTGTTTTTGATGAAAGCCATAACTTGAGAACATCAGGAGGGCAACGCTTTGATGTTTTTATTAAATGGCGACAAGAAAATGAAAACGCAAAAACCTTGTTGCTTACCGCAACTCCTATCAACAACCAGTTAGCCGACCTTACCAATCAAATCATGTTAGGCTCAGGTGGAGAAATTTTTAAATTGGGGAAATTTTACGACCGTAGCAGACAAAAATATTTCACCCTAAAGGAACGGCTTGAGCTCCTTCAAGCAGACATGAGAAGACAAATCAAAGAGAGTGGATTTATCAATTATCAACAAATAAAAGAACAGCTTACTCCTTTGCTAAATCGCTTTATCGTTAGAAGAACAAGACAAGGAATTGAAAAAGAATATCCTGATGGTTTGGAGATAAATGGCAAACTTCAAAAGTTCCCCAAATCATATCCAGACAATTTGGAGTATGAAGTTCCTAATCAATTTAAGTCTCAATTGCTAAAATATGCAGAGCCGTTTCCAGAACTTAAAAGGGCTTTTAACTACGAAATCAGCAGTTTGGCTGAGTTGGAATATTTAGCACATCCACTTGATTTGTTTGATCATTACACCGAAAGAAACAAGCCCATTCATTCATCGCTTGAAATTATTTACACCGCATTGCTGAGTTTGGGTTTTCCTTGCTACCGCTACAATATTTATCGTCATGCATACTATGGAAGAAAACGTGGCGAATTGGAATTGAATGCAGATGAGAATCGAGAACTGAGCAGACAAATTGGTATTTACGGAATATTTAGAACTGTATTCTTAAAGCGTTTGGAATCATCCCTTTTCTCAATCAATAAATCCATTGGAAGTTACGAGAAAAAGCTGATTGATTTTCAAACCAAATTAGAGGAGTACAATAAAATCATATCCGTTAAAAATATTTCAGCATTAAATAAAGCCATTGATGTTTACAATGAGCAAAATGCTGAGGAAGATGAATTGGACTTTGATATTGAAGATTTTGAAAGTGCAGAAGAAGGCTTTACCAGCATTGTAGCCGATGAAGGTGTTTTTAATGTAACACAACTGAAAGCAGACATCAGCAAAGACCTTGCAGTGCTGAAAATTTTGAAAGAACAAATCAAGTATTTGTTGGATAAAGATGATAAGATCCAGGAACTGGCTAAACACTTAAATCAGAATGAAGACAGAAAGGTTTTGGTTTTTACCTATTTTGCAGACACATTACAATACCTATCTGAAAACCTGCCACAGTATTTGGTAAAGGGTAAAAACATAGAATTTGCCTTAGGTTCAAAAAGTGAAATTGAGGATTATGCGAAACGCTTTGCTCCTGTTTCAAAAAAATACCAACTAAAAAACGGAGAAAGGGAAATTGATTTCTTAATTGCGACCGATAAACTTTCGGAAGGTCAGAACCTGCAAGATTGCGGTATGATAATCAATTACGATTTGCATTGGAACCCTGTGCGAATGATTCAACGAAACGGACGTATCAATCGTTTAGGTAGCAAACACGAAGAAATTTTTATTTACAATTTCCGACCCGAAGAACAGTTGGAAAGTTATTTACAATTAGTCCGTAAACTGGAAGACAAAATAAACCTGATACGCTACACCATTGGAACCGACCAATCTATTTTGGACGAAGACCCCGAACCACAGGACTATACCGAAAACCTATACAGCCGTGATGAAAAGAAACGTTTGGCGGCATTCCAAAAGATTTTTGAAACATCGGAATTGCTTGCAGCCGAAGTTTTGTTTTTGGATGACCTAAGGGCGTTTGACCGAAATGAGGATTTTTTGTTTACTTATAAGGAACAAATTAAAAACATGCCCAAAGGCAAATGGGGTAAAGTGCAAATGCGAAAGGAGGAAGATGATTTTATACACCTGGCCCATTTGGTAGCGGGTAATGAAGAAACATTAGAAGCAGGATACTTTGTGGCGTTCTCAAAAGATAAAATTGGAGAGCTACTCACCACAACCGAAGGTTTATTGCACATTAAAGCAACAAGCGAGCAAAATGAACGCTTTACTGATAAATTCAAACATAAACCTGAAACCGAAGCATACATATTGGATTTTATACAACGGTATCAGTTTTCGGAAGAAGAACATCAGGTGCGTTACAATCAACCACAACAGGCCGCTATAATGTTTTTAAAAAACAAAATGATTGAATATGGCTACCCGTTTGATGAAATTGACAGGGTTGAGCACTGTATTCAGCACTCTCAAAACGCTTACATCAATAAGGAAAACATGAAATTAGTGCGATTGGTAAACCGCATGAATCGCAAAGGTGAACATATAAACGATAATATCATTCAACAATTTATTTCATTGGCAAATCAGTATAAACCTGAAGAAAAAACGGAGAAAGCTCCATTAAGTGAAATCCTTCAAATATTCGCATGACAATTAACGACATCAATAAAATATTAGCTCAATTGGCGGAAAGTCCATCAAGGGAAAACGTGTTGGATTTTGCTTTTGCCTTGTTGCAATGGATGAATATTGAACCTAATGTACAGAACAAACCGCAACTTTTGTCACCACAAACACAAAAACTTAAAGACTTTTTAGCAACTGCTCCACAAACTGTACAACCACAATTGTATCGCCTGAGTGCTGATCATCAAAATATACGTGTAAGGTTTGCTGTACTAAAAAAACTAAAAAAAGAGTATATCAATCAATTGGTAGATAACGACCCCGGACTTACCAGTTATCAGGCTTCTATTAAAGGTATTGTACATATCCCTGGAAAGCCACAATATATTCCTCAACAACCTTATTTCATCCACTTTATAACCACACCCGATTATAACAAATTGGTGCTCATTTTTAATCAGGGTGAACAAAAAAGAATTGTTTCGTTCCGCAAAAGATTAACCACCACGCAATACAACAAAATTATTCAGCAATGGCAGGGTATTGGTTCTAAACCGAAACCCGAAATTGCCGACCTGCTTTGGAAATCGCTTGACATAAAAGAAGTAAACAAAGAGTTCTACAAACAAGTAAAAGAACGCTTTGATGCTTTGTTGGGCATAGTAAAAATGCAACATGCTTCGGTTGCACTCAGCACAAGTACCGCAGCTACCGAAAATCAGGTAAAACAATTTACGGTTCGCTTAATAGGCAGGTATATTTTCTGTTGGTTTCTGAAAGAGAAAGGCATTATTGATCATTCGCTCATTGGCAAAAAAAACATTGAAGAAACCGACAACTACTACCAAAATGTATTGCTGAAATTATTTTTTGAAACACTCAACACAAAAGTTCAGGACAGGAACCCAATAACACACAACAAACTTTTTGAGAAAATACCATACTTAAACGGTGGCTTGTTTGACGAAAGTGAAGAAGACAAATTGTTTGCCAATTTAGATTTAGACGCTTGGCTTTTGCCTTTTGTTGAAATTTTGGAGAGTTATGATTTTACGGTGGACGAAAGCAGTAGCCAATATCAGCAAGTGGCAGTTGACCCCGAAATGTTGGGACGCATTTTTGAAAACCTATTGGCAAGCCAAAACGAAGAAACCGAAAAGTTAGCCAACCAACGCAAAGCATTTGGTGCATTTTATACCCCACGGGAAATTGTGGACTACATGGTAAACGAAAGCATTAAAGCGTATTTACAAACACAGTGGGAGCAGCATATTGTAGAGCAGAAAACCAAAACGCTGAATAACCCTGAACCTGTTGGCGATATTTTTGGCAACAAAAAACCACAGCAATTAGCGATAGAAA
>CAZEIM010000017.1:50929-58649 GCA_964512145.1 uncultured Flavobacteriales bacterium | reverse complement strand
AACGCATAAGCAGGGAAATGAAGATAAGCGAAAGTTTCAAGTTTATATTAAAGGTCATGAGGAGATCATAAGTAATTTGTTCATATTTTTATTTTACTCGTATTTATTTATCTCACTATTTGTAATCATTAAACTAGTTTTAATTCCTATTATACAAATGTATAAATTGGGCAAGGTTATTTCTTATGAGCAAGCCTCTACTATTATTGGAACACACTTTAAACAAATTGAAGATAAACTATTAAATGTCTTATTACTAAACAAATCAACTACAGCAAACAACAATATGTTAGTAGCGGCAGCCGTTCAACAAAAAAGCGCAGAACTTAAGCCCATCGATTTTAAACAAGCGATTAATTTAAAATCAAACATAAAGTACCTGAAAATATTTATGTTGCCTTTATTGATATTAATATTTGTTGGATTTATTAATCCATTAATATTAAGCAAAGGAAGCCAACGTTTACTAAAATATTCTGTCGATTTTCCACCTGAATTCCCCTATGAATTTATCATTCAAAACAATAAGCTAGAATGCTTAGAAGGAGAAAATTTACAAATAAACATTTTGGTTAAAGGTACTAAAAGACCATCCGACATGTTTATTAAATATAACAATAAAGAATATAAGCTAAACCTTATTAAAAACAGTGCTGAATATACTTTCTTTAACTTAAAAAACAATGTCTTTTTTGAATTAACCGATGGTAAAAACACCATAAATAGCGCACTTATACATGTTTTTGTAAAACCTAAAATCACAAATTATACATTACAACTAAACTACCCCGCTTACCTAAATAAACCGAATGAAATGGTTATTAATAATGCAGATGTAATTATTCCTGAGGGAACACAAATATACTGGAAGTATTACACGAAAAATGTAGACTCATTAAGCCTTCATTTTCCTTCGGATTCTATTGTTTATAAGCTTCAAAATTCCAACAATAACAGCTTTGAAGTTAAGGCAACACCCAAAAACAGCAATCATTATTATACGGTTTTATATAACACAACTTCAAATTCATACGATTCAATAAAAAATTACTTACAAATTATTCCTGATCAATATCCTACAATATCACTACAACAACAAACAGACTCATTACTGAAAGATATTTTCTATTTTAATGGGACCATCCAAGATGATTATGGATTGTCGGCATTATTATTTAAAATAATCGTTCGAAATGAAGAAAATGAAATTACCGATCAAACTTCCGAGAATATTAATATTAACGCTAAAATCTTAACTCAAAATTACGTTCATATATTTAATCTAGCAGACTGGAAACACAAACCTTCACACACGTTGGAGTTTTATTTTGAGGTTTGGGATAATGATGCAATACATGGTAAAAAATCAACTAAAAGCACATCAACTATAATTAAAATACCTTCTCTAAACGAAATTTTAAAACAAAAAGAAGAATTGGCTTCTACTATAAAAGAAGATATCAATCAAAGCATTAAAGAAGCTAAAGAGGTTCAAAACGAGCTAGAACAGCTATGGAAACAACTAGCCAATAAGAAAAACATTAGCTGGGAGGAAAAAAAGAAGATGGATAATTTATTACAGCGCCAAAAACAATTACAGAAACAATTACAGGAAGATTTAAATACCAATAAAGAACTCCTTAAAGAACAAGAAAATCAAACACAAAACAAAGTGTTACTCGAAAAACAACAACAAATTCAAGAAATGTTTGAAAAACTGGTTTCCGATGATATGAAAAAAATGATGGAGGAGATACAAAAACTTATGGAGGAACTCAATAAAAATAATTCAGACGAAAAGGCACAAGAACTTAAGTTACAAAACGAAGATATTGAAAAAGAACTCAACAGAACAATGGAGCTTTTTAAACAACTAGAGGTTGAGCAAAAGCTGGAAAATAATATTAATAAACTCGATGAGTTAACCAAACAACAAGAAGAGCTAAACAAAGAATTAGAAAAATCGAATCTTAACGATCCAAAATCCCAAGAGTTAACTAAACAACAAGAAGAGTTAAATAAAAAGTTTGATGAATTAAAAAACGACATGTCTGAACTTCATAAACTTAATGAAGAGTTAGAGTTTAAAAACGAAATACCCGACACAAAAAATACAGAAGAAAATATTTCTAAAGAAATGAATGATGCAAAACAAAACATGCAAAACAAAAACAAAAAAGCATCTTCCCAGTCTCAAAAAAATGCCACACAAAAAATGAAGGAAATGAAAGACCAACTACAACAAGCGCAACAAGAAATGCAAGATGAATCGGCAGAAGAAAACTTAGAGGATATGAGACAATTAATGGAAAACCTGGTGAAATTTTCATTCTCACAAGAAGATCTGATGAAAGAAATGAAAAAGACATCTATTAACGACCCTAAATATACAGCTCAAATCCAACAACAAAAAAAACTAAAAGATGATGCTAAAATGATTCAAGACTCTTTATACTCCTTAAGCAAAAGAGTTGCGCAAATTCAACCTGTTATTAATAAAGAAATGAGCGCAATTAACGAAAATCTTTCCAACACTTTAGAGGTGCTGTCTAAAAGGCAAACCTACGAAGCCAACTCAAGGCAACAATATATTATGACTGCTGCCAACAATTTAGCTTTATTATTCGATGAAATTGTACAACAAATGCAACAACAAATGTCGCAACAAAAATTTGGTGATCAAAGCTGTAATAAACCTGGCTCTAAAGGTAAACCCAAGATGTCTGATGCGCGAAAATCCCAACAACAACTATCACAGCAATTAGAAAAACTTAAACAAGAGCTTTCCAAACAAAAAGGCGGAGAACAAGGTGGGCAAAATGGTTCTAAAATGAGCAAAGAACTTGCTAAAATGGCCGCTGAACAGGAGGCATTAAGGCGACAAATTCAAGAAATGATGCAAGATATGAGCGGAGAAGGAAAAAAAGCCGGGGGCGAACTTAAAAAGATTGCTGAAATGATGGAAGAAACCGAACGGGATATTGTTAATAAAAGAATTACTCAAGAAACTATTAATAGACAAAAAGATATTTTAACAAGATTGTTAGAATCTGAAAGAGCAGAAAGAGAAAGGGATCAGGATGATCAAAGAGAGTCAAAAGAATCAAATTATGATGAAAAACGAAACTTATTGGAAGAATACAAGTATAAGGTCAAAAAACAAAACATGGTTGATGTATTAGAAATAGTACCACCTAATATGAATAATTATTATAAACAAAAGGTAAATACATATTTTAATAATTTAGCAGATTAACATGCAACAGGTAAAAAACGATTTAAAAATTTCTTCTAAAACAGAAAACATCTCATTAGTAGAAGGCTTGGTAGATGATGTGTGTGACAAATTTAAAGTCAATGAAGAGTATTATGGCAATATATTAATTGCTTTAACAGAAGCTGTTACTAATGCTATAGTGCACGGCAACAAACTGGATAGCAATAAATATGTTGATGTTTCATATATTAATGACAATACATCTATTTGCTTTATAGTAAAGGATGAAGGTGTCGGCTTCGATTATAAAGCACTTCCTGACCCCACCGCTCCTGAAAACATTGAAAAACCAACAGGTCGTGGAGTTTTTTTAATGAAAAACTTAGCCGATAAAATAGAGTTTGAAGATTCTGGCAAAATCGTTAAGCTATACTTTAAAATTGGATAAAAAGAATATTTCATTTCATTTTCACCATAAACGCTTTATTATTTCAAACATTAAAAATATTAAAGTGTGGCTCAATCAAATCGCTCATATACATGGTTATTCAATAAAAAATTTTTCAATTAATTTTTTGTCTGATAATCAATTACTTGAAATGAATAATAAGTATCTAAATCATAATTATTATACAGATATTATAACTTTTAATTATTCTCAAAATGATGAAATTTTTGCCGAAATCTTTATTAGTATTGACAGAGTAAAAGATAACGCAAAATCTAACAAACTTGATAGCTATATTATTGAGCTTAAAAGAGTTATGGCTCACGGCTTGTTGCACTGTATGAATTTCAACGATAGAACAAATAAACAAAAGGCGCAAATGCGACAAAAAGAAAACGAAAGCTTACTTTTGTATAATAAATTATTTAAATAAAAACGTTTCACGTGGAACATAATGTATGGAAACAAATTATGATGTTATTGTAGTTGGTGCTGGTCACGCGGGTTGTGAAGCAGCGTGCGCTGCGGCTAATATGGGATCAAAAACATTACTCATTACTATGGATATGGCTCGTATGGCTCAAATGTCATGTAATCCAGCAATGGGCGGGGTCGCTAAAGGTCAAATTGTTCGTGAAATTGATGCTTTAGGTGGCTATTCTGGTATAGTTAGTGATTTATCTGCTATTCAATTTAGAATGTTAAATCGATCTAAAGGGCCTGCTATGTGGAGTCCTAGAACACAAAACGACAGAGTTCTTTTTACTTTAGAGTGGAGAAAAATTTTAGAAAACACTCCTAATTTATTCTTTTATCAAGATATGGTAAAAGAATTAATTGTTTCAAATAACAAGGTTAAGGGAGTTGTTACAAACACCAATATCTCTTTTAAAGCTCAAGCTGTAGTTTTAACCAACGGCACTTTTTTAAACGGGCTGATACATATAGGCGAACAACATTTTGGGGGCGGCAGGATGTCTGAGCCTATGGCTAAGGGAATTACAGAGCAGTTAGTTTCTTTAGGTTTTGAGTCAGGCAGAATGAAAACAGGTACTCCCCCTAGGATAGACGGCAGAACTCTTAACTATTCTAAAATGGAAGAACAAAAGGGAGACGACCCTGCAGGCAAATTCTCCTTTACCAATACACCAGCGTTAAAACATCAACGAAGTTGTTATATCACTTATACGAATCAATTTGTACACGAAATTTTAAAAGAAGGGTTTGAAAAATCGCCAATGTTTACTGGACGAATTCAAGGTTTAGGCCCTAGGTATTGCCCGTCTATTGAGGATAAAATTAATAGATTTGCAGATAAAGAACGTCATCAAATCTTTGTTGAACCCGAAGGCTGGAATACCGTAGAGATATATGTGAACGGCTTTTCAACCTCACTTCCTTTAGAAACTCAAATTAAAGCAATTAAATTAATTCCAGGTTTCGAAAACGCACATTTGTTTAGGCCTGGATATGCTATTGAATATGATTATTTCCCGCCTCACCAACTTAAAAACACACTTGAAACAAAAGGCCTTGAAAACTTATATTTTGCAGGACAAATTAATGGAACTACTGGTTATGAAGAGGCCGCTTGTCAAGGTCTTATGGCTGGAATAAATGCGCATTTAAAAATTAACTCTAAGGATAGTTTCGTGTTAAACAGAGATCAAGCATATATTGGTGTTTTAATTGATGATTTAGTTACTAAAGGGACTGATGAGCCATATAGAATGTTTACTTCAAGGGCTGAGTATAGAATTTTATTAAGACAAGATAATGCAGATATACGTTTAACAAAACTATCAAACGAAATAGGACTAGCGTCCGAAGATAGATTAAAACAAGTTGAATATAAATCTAAATTTGTTGATGAAACTATACAGTGTTTAAAAAACGAGTTTGTGTTTCCAGAAAAAATTAATTCATTATTATTAGACAAACAAACTAGTCAAATTCAACTAAAAGCAAAAGCACATGCAATTTTACTTAGGCCTCAAATTAATATTTTTGATCTTTTACCAGAACTTGATAATTTAAATTTATTATTAAACAACATAGATTCTGATAAACAGGAAATATTAGAAGAGGCTGAAATATTGGTAAAATATGAAGGGTATATTAAGAATGAGATAGAATTAGCTAATAAAATGAAACGTTTAGAAAACATACCTCTTGATTTAAATTTTGATTATTCAAGAGTTCATAGTCTGTCTTCAGAAGCAAGAGAAAAACTATATAAAATTAAACCAACTACTTTAGGCCAGGCTAGTAGAATTAGCGGAGTTTCTCCTTCAGACATATCAGTTTTAATGGTTTACTTAGGTAGATAATTTAGTTATGAATCATATCACACATTGCCCATTATGCAACAATCATAAACACAACGCCTATATTACATGTGTAGATTATTTGGTTTCACGTGAAACATTTAACATAGTATCTTGTGAAAATTGCGGGTTTAAATTTACTAGTCCAAGGCCTAAAGCCGAAGATATTGGTGGGTATTATAAGTCGCCAGAATATGTGTCTCACTCAAACTCAAAAAAGGGATTAATAAACATATTATACCAGCGGGTAAGGCAGTGCACCATAAAAAACAAAGTAAAGCTTATCTTAAAACATAAAGCATCAGGAAGTCTTTTGGATATAGGTTGCGGAACAGGAGAGTTTTTAAACGCATGTAAAAACGCTGGGTTTTCTGCTTTTGGAATTGAACCTGACTCTGAAGCCAGAAATTTCTCTAAAAAAAACTATAATTTAAATGTCAATTCAACAGACGCGTTGTTTGACTTTTCTGAAAACCAGTTTGATATTATAACCATGTGGCATGTTTTAGAGCATGTATATAATTTAAAAGATGACATACAACAAATAATTAAACTATTAAAACCAAATGGCTTATTAATTCTTGCACTACCCAATTATGAGTCTTTTGACGCAAGGCACTATAAACAACACTGGGCCGCATATGATGTTCCTCGTCACTTATATCATTTTTCTTCTAAAGATATAAATCGCATTCTAAAAATGCATAATTTAGAACTTACTAAAGTTTTGCCTATGTTTTTTGACTCATTTTATGTTTCTATGCTTAGCGAAAAACATAAAACCGGAAACATAAATTATATAAAAGCTTTTTTTGTTGGTTTAGTCTCTAATATTAATGCAATGTTATCAAGAAAAAATAAATATAGCAGTCAAATTTATGTGATCAAAAAAAAGCAATAATTATTAATTATGATTAAACTCAATATACATATAATTATTGCGGTTATTGTACTAATTAAATCTACGAGCGCTTACACTCAAATATTATTAATAAAACCAGTAAAGCAAAACAAACAATACGAATTAGAAAGCTACCAGTATTTTAACGAACAGTTTATTAAACGCAATAAAATTAAATGTGTTGAAGTAAAATATTCTTATAAAAACGACAATAAACCCATTGTTGAAACTAAAAATAATGAAAAATTTTGTTTTAATTTACAAGGTAATTTGTCGTCACAAACTAAAATTAATCATATAGAGTCTGGTAATTTGCTAGACACTTCTATATACGTTTTGTATTACGACAGCACTATAATCACTAAGGTCGTAAAATCAGGCAAAAATGATTCATATATTTATGACTACGCAAAAATTAATGATAACACCATTCAACTCAATTATTTTAGGGTTTTAAACGACTCGTCACGAAATTTATTAATTTATTCAGAGTATATTCAAACGGAAGAAAGTAATAACCATAAAATTATTTATACTAAAAATGATCTAGGTAAAACATATAAACAAGAAATATTTGAATATGATGAAAATAATCAACTAATCAATTACAATGATATATTAACCTATAATAATACTGGATATGGATATAAATATATATACGACCAGTATGGAAGAATAATACATATAACTAAGTATGAAATCCCTACTTCTAAAACATTAGAAGAAATAAAATTTATTTACGATTCTATTAATTTGATGTCAGAAGAAGTATATATTAATGATGTTTTAGTATTAAAAAAGGAGTTTTTATATTCAAAAGAAATGCT
>CAZEIM010000017.1:0-50915 GCA_964512145.1 uncultured Flavobacteriales bacterium | reverse complement strand
AGAAATGCTTTTGCAGGCAATGTTAATTAAAGATGAAAAAACATTCTCTATAAAAATTTATAAATTTAATTATAGCTTTTTTTGACCTATTGTCCAGAATAATAACAGTTTAATATAGAGTCCATTTTTTCTGCCCCCTTCGAAATATTACAAGCTTTATCCCAGATTTCTTTTCTTAATATTGACTGAAGAGGCTGCCCAATAAAAGCTAAATTTTTAAACGCTATTTCTAGCTTTTGATCCCATATTTTGTGAAACTTTAATAAATCATCAGGGTAAACGGTGTTTCTGTCCGAACCATTTTCTGGAATGGCATAAAATGGTTCAGTTATATTTAGATATCCATAATCATCTGTTAATTCTTCTCCAGCCTCAATATCTCTTATCGCTATTTCAAAATCATAAGCGGTTGTTAAACAATTTGAATTAAAACTATGATTAACATATCGTGCATTATCCCAACATAATATAAAGTTTCCTATATTATTTCTAAAAGTATATTTCATTAATATGTTTTTATATAGCTCATCCATTTGCTCTACTTGTAAGGGAGAAAACTCTCTGTCAAGTTTATCCATAACCCAGGTAATAGTCCCTTTTGGAATAAATTTAGTAGCAACTATACCATAACCAACTTCATTGTTTATAAATTTTAATTCGGTATCTGGGTGAATCATATATGTAAAATTTTGCACAATTATAATCTATATTTTAGGATAAATATAAATTCACAAAAAATTTTATATAACTATTAATCAGTCACTTGTGTTAAAATCTTTGAAACCAAGTACACATAGGAAATGGAAACGATGTGTTTTCTGTACTAAAAACAGATACACCGGCTAATGAAACTTGAAATGCTTTAGTTTCTTTGGTTTGAAATCTCATGCCCGGCATTAAAAACAACATAGAGGTATGCGTTTTAATGTTTTTTACAGTATGTAAATACTCACCCGGTTTGTCAAAATCCGGTAAACTAATTACGGTAGTTTTTATATCGTTTTTTGTGTCATTAAAATATCCAAACATACTATCAAATACAAAACTAGCTTTTGATCCAACTTTTATAATTCCAGCTATCGAAGCCATTGGGCCGTGAATTAATGGCTTTAAAACAGTTTGCTCTGAATAAAAATATTCGTTAAGTGTATAGTATTCCCCCGGTTTAATAAACACATTATCATTGCCGGTTTGTATATATAAATAGCCTGCAGAAAATGTAATGTTCTGCTTTCTTTCGCCTAACGTAATATTAGCAAAGTGTAATCCGCCATAACCTCTAAAGTTATATATATAACCCGATGATCCTACAAGACTGCCTAATGAAAAATTTAATTTTTTATTATTAGTTGCTATGGTATATTTTGCTGACAATACAAACGGACTAGCAATCCAAGTGGAGATAATTCCAATATTTAAACGATTAGAAACAGCAAAATGTACTTCAGGCCCATATAGGTTTATAAGCGTATAATTTTCTCCCTTAACAATAGGAAGCGCATTGGTTGTAAATGCATATCGAGTTGTAAATGGCCCAGAAGAGTAATACTCCCCAAATTTAATCTCTTTTTCACTTTCAATTTTTGCAATTTTTTTTATATCTGCTTTAGGAATGTAAATTTTGCCTAAATTATCTGTTTCTAATAACAACTCTCTAGCATCATCACTTAATATTTTTCCAATATATTCAATGCCGTTATGTTTAGTTACAACATACTTTATAGTATCTGAAGTTTGAGCAAACAAAAGCGAAGAGCTTATACATAATAGCACCCACAATAAAACTTGTTTCATATTAGATAATTAATAAAATACAAACTTACAGAATACTTTATTCAATAAACATGATTTTTGTTGGCAATATTAATAGTTTCGTATTCAAAATGTAAAAACATTCTTAATTTTTTATATCTAAAAATTTTTCAGTAAACTAGCTAAACCAAAAGACAATATACATTTTGAAATTATATGCTTAAAATTACGGTATAAACAAAAATAAACAAAGTATTATTTTTAAAAATCTTGTTTTTTTGTATAAAAAATTTTTATTTTTAAAAACAAGACAACCTTTTGTTTTAATATCGTTATTTGCTGTAAAATAATATATGAAAAAGTTATATAAATTCATACTACTAGTATTTATAAATCAAATAATTCAAGCTCAAATCCCTACATTAAACTGGGCGTATTCATTTGGAGATAGTCTTCTAGGTAATTACGGAGAGTCGATAGCTCATGATGATAATGGAAATATTTATAGCGTAGGAGTATTTTACGGAAAAGTAGATTTTGATCCAGGAGCCGACACATTTTATTTAAACTCCGGAAATAATTGGTCAATATATTATTTAAAACTAGATAACTCAGGAAATTTCATGTGGGCAAAAAACATTTCATCATCATGGATTAAGGCTAATGATGTATATGTAGATAAAAATCATAACTATATGTACGTTGTTGGTAGTTTTACAGGGTCTGCAGACTTTGATCCCGGAACGTCTAGTAATTATTTAACTTCAACCGGGTTTTATGCAGATGTATTTATTCAAAAATTTGATTTAAATGGTAATTTACAATGGGTAAAAGCCCTTTACAGTAATTCGTTAGATATAAATGCAACCTCAATTTCATCTGATGATCAGGGAAATATTTTTATTACTGGATCGTTTTGGGGAACGGTTGATTTTGATCCTGATTCTACGGTTTTTGAGCTAACATCATATCCTGACTCTTTAAGTTTAGGAAATAATTTGGATGTTTTTGTGCTTAAATTAGATTCATTAGGAAACTTTAACTGGGCAAAACACATGGGCGGATGGGGTGAAGATGAGGGTAAAGCTATTTCGGTAGATGGCCTAGGAAATGTTTATACAACCGGCTACTACACGCAAACAGCAGACTTTGAAACAGACACGTTAATTTCTTATAATTTAACAAGCACAGGGGGGAGACAAATATTTGTTCAAAAAATAGACAATAATGGTAATTTATTATGGGCAAGAAGTGTTGGAGGAATTTTTAATGATGAAGGATTCGAAATTACAACAGATAGCTTAAATGATGTATATGTTACGGGTTATTTTACTTCAAATGCCGATTTTAACCCCGACTCTACAAATTATTTTATATCCTCACAAGGAGGCATAGATGCATTTGTATTAAAACTTTACACGAACGGAGATTTTGCTTGGGCAAAAGGTTTTGGTGGAAACCTAATTAGCGTGAGTCTTTATGATCAAGGAAACTCTATTTCAATATCCCAACAAGGAAAAGTAATTACAGTAGGATCATTTTATGCATCAGGGGATTTCAATCCTGATGGAGGAGGAATAAATACCTTATCATCAAACGGAAGTAGTGATATATTTGTTCATGCGTTAGACATGAACGGTAATTTTATTTGGGCATATAATGTGGGTGGTTTAAACAACGATTATGGGGTGGATGCAACTGTAGATAACAATGAAAGTATATTTGTTACCGGTAATTTTTATTCAACCTGTGATTTCGATCCATCAACCAACGTATATAATTTATCTGCTAATTCCTTAACAGACGCGTATATCGTTAAATATAATGAAACTACTATAACAAACAAACAGGAAATAAACTCGCAAAATATACGTATATATCCCAATCCAAGTTCAGGAGTATTTTTAATTGAAAATTTAAATCAAAATGAAAACATGTTTATAGAATTGTATGATATAAACGGAATGATGGTAAAAAAAGATTATTTTATTGATTATAAATCAGCAATAATCACTATTTCTAGTCCTCCTGGAGTATATTTTATAAAATTTGTAGATAAAGACGGAAGTAATTCTTATTACAAAATAGTTAAGATTTAAGTTACTTAATTTGAATAATTCATTCAGTTTTTGAAATTTTCAACATTTTTTTAATAAAAAATATGGGAAATAAGAAATAAACCCAACGAGCAATATGTGCAGTTTTACCAATTAATATATATCGCTTCTTTTTTATAAATCCCACCCAGGTTTTTTGAGCAACAACTTCAGCAGATAATACCTCCTGAATATTTTGCTGCTTATTTCCGGCTGTAAAATTGGTGTTTACAAATGTCGGACAAACTATATGTACACTCACGTCTTTACTTATTTCGGTTTGCAACGTCTCATAAAACCCTTGCAAAGCATATTTACTCGTGCAATATGAGGTTCTGTGAAATAATGGCGAAAAACCTGCAACACTTGAAAAATGAATAATACTTCCTTTATTTTTTTTTAATTCGGATAGGCATAAACCGGTTAAATATACATTGGAGAGCACATTTACATCCATCATTTTTTTAAAATTATTAAACATAGTTATATCAAATGGCTCAATGTAGTTTATAGCGGCACAATGTATTAAAACAGAAAGCTTAACATTAGGGGTAGATACATAATTCTCTATCCATTCTTTCGTTACAGCTTGGTCGGATAAGTCTAATGAAATAGAGTTACATGCAATATCTAAGCTGTTTAGTTTTTGTATTGCAACATCTAATAAGTCTTTGTTAATATCAACAAGCAATACTTTATAGCCCTTTGTTCCAAAAATTTTTGCCAGTTCAAATCCAATTCCACCTGCTCCGCCTGTAATAATAACATCCATAATTTAGTGGGCTTTTAATCCTAGCGCTCCTCTTACTTTGTTTAATACCGGCATAGCCACTTGTTTTGCTCGAATTGCCCCCTCAGATAATATGTTTTCAAGCAAAACAGTATCTTTTATTAATTCATGATACATTTTTCGTTCGTTACTAAACGAAGTCCAAAGTAGCTCAAAAAGGGCTTGTTTTGCATGACCAAACCCATATCCTCCCTTTAGGTAATTATTCTTCATTTCTTCTACGTCCGAAGCATTGGCAATACAGGAATATATATTAAAAACAGTACAGTTTTTATAGTCTTTTGGTTCTTCTAATGGAGTAGAAGCTGTGACAATTTTCATAACCTGCTTTTTTAATTCTTTCTCAGGTAAAAAAATATCAATATAATTATGGTAAGATTTGCTCATTTTTCGGCCGTCAATTCCCGGAATGATCATAACCTTATTGTCAATTTTAGCTTCCGGAATTACAAAAACATCTCCATATTTACGATTAAATAATTGAGCAATATCTCTGGTAATTTCTAAGTGTTGTATTTGATCTTTCCCTACCGGAACTAAATTGGCATCATATAATAATATGTCTGCAGCCATTAAAACAGGATATGTAAATAACCCGGAGTTAACATCCGATAAATTTTGTGATTTATCTTTAAAGGAATGCGCATTTGCTAACATGGGGTATGGCGTAAAGCAATTCAAATACCAAGCTAGTTCACAAACTTCCGGTATATCAGATTGTCTATAAAAATAACCCTTTTTATAATCAAACCCAAAAGAAATCCAGGTTGCAGCAACAGAATAGGTGTTGTTCTTTACAACCTCCGGCTCTTTAATAGAGGTGTATGCGTGTAAATTTGCTATAAAAAAAAGTGCTTCGTGTTCAGAGTTTTTAGACATTTCGATGCCAGGAATAATAGCCCCTAATATATTTCCTAAATGCGGAACTCCAGAACTTTGAATTCCCGTTAATACTCGTGCCATGAACTAAAAATTAAAACAAAAATACACTAAAAAACATAAGCCATTATGCTTTGCTACTTTTAAAAGAATGTAAATAGTTTTTGGTAAATGGAGTTAATACTAGTTTACCGCTTATTTCTGCTCGCTCATATAATAAAGAATCCCAATGTTCGGTTCCTTTCCAAAGCATTTTTTTAATCTCCATCATAGCTTCTGTGCTGTTTTTACTTAACGTATTTGCCAAAGAATCAACCGCCTGATCTAATAAGTTAATTTCCGAAAAAACACTCATATATAATCCTTTGCTTTTTGCCCAATTTGCATCGCGCCATTCCGAAGCATTAATCGCTAACTCTGAAAAAGCAGACAGCCCGATTTTTCTTTCAACAGCAGGGCCAACCACAAAAGGGCCAATTCCAACTGCTAATTCACTTAATTTTACAGAAGCACTTTCATGTGCTAAACAGTAATCTACAGCACTTGCAATACCAACGCCTCCTCCAACAGCCTTACCTTGTACTCTGCCAATAACAAACTTATTGCAGGTTCTAATAGCATTAATAACTTTAGCAAATCCCGAAAAAAATGTTTTACCGCTCACAAAATCATCAATACTTAATAGCTCATCAAACGAAGCTCCTCCGCAAAAAGCCTTTTCACCAAAACTTTTTAAAACAATTACCGTAACATTTTCTGAAGAACCCATTAAATGAATTTCATCGGCTAATTTTTGTAAAATTTTTGATGGAAGCGAATTACCGGCCGGATGATGAAACTCAATAGTAGCAATCGTATTTTTTATTGAACTTTTTACGTAACCCGATATAAGAATGTCTTCTGTCATATAAAATTATTCTTTGAGTGAATTAGCTATTCGAATAAAATCTTGTTTATAATCGTCTTTTCGTTCAGCCGTGGTCCAAGATACCACCTGATAAAAATAGCCCTTAGACTCAATAATGGTAATTAAGTAAAATAAATCAACTACCTCTAAAGGTCTTATCAATTCTGCCTGAACAGCGTTATTTCCGTTTATGGTTAAAGACACTATTTTATCCGTTGGCTTATCTCCTTCGTTTAAATAAAATAACTCAACAGACCTGAAATATTCTTCGGGACTATTAAACGAAATCCCAACAGAGGCTAAGTTTTGTTTTGAGTCATCAATAACCATAGTATACACTTGTTTAACTTCATGCTGGTATTGAAAAACAGCAGCATCGTTTAAACCTCTAGTTTCCTCTAAATATTCTGGAATAGAAATGTAAAACTCATGACCTACCTTTTTTTCTACAAAATTTTGCGAAAAGAAAGGAAAACTAAAAAAAGTTCCTAAAAAAATGAACAATATTCTCATATGAATGATTTTTAAAATGCCGTTTTACTAAACAAGTAATATGCCAAAAATAATTAAAAATTTATGCCTACAAATTATTTTTATGCAACAAAAAGAATATTTTAATTCGCGAAGTATTAATCATTAAACAATTGAAATTATCTTAAGTTTAGGCCAAAAACTTCTTTTTGGCATTCGAAAAAATTATTACTAAATTTACAAATCATGATCCGATTTTTATTGTATTCTTTTTTTACTTTATGTATGTTTATTAGGTGTAACCAAACATCTAATACCTCAAACATACCATCAGAAGAAATACAAGATGAAACATCAAAAAAATCTGTAAATTCAGTTGTAAAACAAGATGTTATTACTCTAAATTCAAATAATTTTCAAAGCAACAAAGTAACCTCCGATAATGAAAGGGTTAACATACAATTAAAACAAGAAATATCGGCATTAAATACAGATTTTCATTATGCCGTAATTTCTCCCGATGGTAAATTTTGTTTAGTATCGTATGAAGGATACGTTGGTCTGGAAATATATGACGTAAAAACAGCTAAAAAAATGGCTACTATTCATAAAACAGCCCGAATAGGCTATGGAGCAACATGGTCGGCCGACAGTAAAAAAATTTATTACAAAGAAAAAAATCCAGAAACTAAAAAAACAGAAGTTAAAGAATTTATTTTACAAAGTTCAGAAACTAATGTTTTGCCGAATATTCATCCAAGTACTTTGCAAAGTTTTGTTAACGCTAAAGAAAAAGACGACCCTATTATTGTTATTAACCCGAAAACGCTAGCATTTGAAATACATACATTAGGCGGTGATATTTTAAAAGCTATTCAGCCAACAGCTGGGGGCGGGTATTATCAACCATTACTTTCGCCTGATAAATCTACATTAATTGTTCATTCAGGAAGTAAAATGTATTGGGTTAATGTACAAACCTTCGAAATTAAAGAAATTCAAGACGGAATTGCTACTAGTTGGTTTCCCGATTCTAAGCATTTTTTGTATTTTTTAGATGAATCAAAAGATGGGCACGAAATTACTGGGTCAGACATATACCTTTACAACATCGAAACAAGGCAATCTAAAAAGATTACGCATACAAATCAAGAAATTGAAATGTGGCCTCAGCTTACGAACGATGGAAAAATGTTTTCATGTGTGAATGCCCGAAGCGGTAAAGTACTCATATATTCTATACAACTATGAATAAAAATAATTGGATTTTATTTTTTTTGCTAATACCACTTTTTTCATATAATCAAATTGTTGTGCTTGATGCAGGGCATGGCTATTATTCAGATTGTACTAATGGAGATGGCAGAACTCTTACCGAAATTAACACGGCACACGAGGTAAGCATACGATTAAAAAACATGATCGAAAATTATTGCTCATGGACAGTACATTTAACTCGACCCAATAACGGTTGTGGAAGCTGGGTTTCGGTAACACAAAGGGGTATTATGGCAAACAGTTGGGATGCCGATGTTTTTTTAAGTATACATTGCAATGCAGGAGGTGGAACCGGAACCGAAACATTTTGGTGCGATTTAGCGGCCCCAATCAACACTCAAGATCAGGCGTATGCTACAGAAATACAAACCAAAATGGCTCAACGCGGAAATTGGAATTGGAGAAGAGTGGTTGAGGACTATAGTTATTTGCCTTTTCATTTAGGGGTATTAAAGAATTTAAATATGCATGGTTGCTTAAGCGAAATAGGTTTTGTAGATTCACCGGATTCCACAAAGTTATTAAACACTGCCTGGAGAGATTCTTTTACATTAGCATATTTTGATGCTCTTCGAAATTTTTTAGGAGACCCCTGTTCTTTACCCCCTTCGCCTTTAATGTGTGATTCTGCTGCACAAGTAATGTGTGGCCAAACTTTTTTGGGAACTGCCTCATCAGATCCATCGTATGTAACAACCTATGGGTGTAATAACTGGACCGAAACCGGGCCAGAAAGAGTACACAAAATAACCATTTCCGATACGGCACAATTAGGTGTAACCATTCGAAATTTTACCGGAGATTTAGATGTATATATTTTAGGAAATTGCGACCCACAAAGCTGTTTAGGAACTGTTTATTCAAGCAGTGCATTGTACAAAAACGCCCCCCCGGGTGAGTATTATATTGTGGTAGATGCCGATGACGGCTCCGGTAGTGCTTACCATCTTTTAGTCAATTGCGAAAACAAACCCGATTTAATATCAGAGCGATTTATACCTTCCGTTTCCTTTTTTTATCCCGGTCAAACCCTATCTGTTGATCACCGTATATCTAACATGGCCGGGGTTACCGCACAACAAGTTTACTCCGGATATTACATAGGCACAGATTCTTTATTAACGGGTCTAAAATATAAAATTCATACAGAATTTACCGATTCAGTACGGGCAGTTTTATTTAATAATCTTAGTGTAAATTTAACCATACCTTCTTTTGTGCCTGCCGGCAACTATTATTTAGGCGTTATGGTTGATGATTCTCTTCAAATACCAGAAATTTCTGAAAACAACAATGTGTATTCTATACCCATATATGTTTCGGCCATTACTTCACAAAACGACATACAAATCATAAAACAACAAGTAAAAATATTTCCAAATCCCACGAATGCTTTGCTGAATATTGAAATGCCTATAAATTCCAATATATTAAATATTCAAGTTTACGATGTACAGGGCAGAATATTAAATACTGTTTATACACATGAAGAAAACAAATTTGTCTTAAACGTACATAATTATGCCAAAGGAATATATTACTTGCAATTTAATGCTCCAAACGGTACATTTAGTCAAAAATTTATTAAAACCGATTAGTTGTGCTATATTTTTTTGCGAAAGCTCTTCATATCATTTTTGTAGTTACTTGGTTTGCAGGATTGTTTTATATGGTACGGCTGTTTGTGTACCATGCCGAGTTACAACATAAGCCCGAAGAAGCAAATGTGTTAAAACATTTAAAAATTTGGCAAAAAAAATTGTGGTATGCCATAGCTTGGCCATCTATGATAATTACCCTTGTTTTAGGAATATATTTAGCCCAAACCATGTTGTTTTGGCAACAACCCTGGCTGTTGGTTAAACTTGGCTTTGTGTTGTTGTTACTTATTTACCACGGCATTTGCCATTATCATTTTGTACAATTTGCCCAAGATAAAAACCAAAAAAGCCACTATTTTTTTAGGTATTGGAACGAAACAGCTACTATATTACTTTTTGTTATAGTGTTTTTAGTGGTGTTTAAAGGTTTTCTAAACGTGTATTGGTCATTATTGGGTTTTGGGCTTTTTAGTGCTTTATTGTTTTATATGGTGTATAAAATAAACCGTAAGTAAACTTTTACTTAGGTATCCAACAACGAAATTGGCTTATTACAAAAACACTGCTAAGGTTTGTAATACCAGCGTTTCCTATTACTGTGTTTTGCATCCCTGCATTATAAGTCATGTCATCCAACCATTCATAATCGTCAGTTTCGTTGGTTAAGGCGTAATTATTCATAGCAACATACCATTCGCTTAAGCTAGGCAATCTGCCTCCAAATGTAGTAAAGCAATAATTGGCAGCATCATACCATAAAGCTGCATCACCTGCTTCATTTCGTGTAGCGTTTCCATTATAATCTGCTTCATTATCTTCTATACAACCTAAGATTCTGCCTTGGGCTGTAACCGCGGTAAAACCTGCTGGGCAGGTATTTCCTTGTTCATATGTCCAGCCGGTGTTAGTATTATTGCCGCTGGTTTTATAATATAATGTACCATTACTTACATCGTTAGCCAAATCGCCAACAGATCTGGTAATTACCGAGTTGGGATTGCCATCGGTAACAAAAATTTGAAAATTTCCTCCATTACTTTCTACCGAAACTACCGGAGTAGTTTTAGCAGCTCCGCTTTTCACATCTAAACGAGAGGACGGACTTGATGTACCAACCCCTACATTACCACTAGAAACAGTTGTTCCCGTACCATCTAATCCGGTGCCAAAAATTAAATTGCCAATACTTAGCTGATTTGAACCCGTAGCAGAAGGGGCATCAATATCGTAACCTAAAATAATATTGTATTGACCCGTAGTAATATTATACCCGGCATCCTTTCCAATAGTAATATTTCCAAATCCTGTAGTTGCATTATATCCAGCGTTAGAACCAATAAAAACATTATCACTAGCATTTAAAGTTAAAGTATTTCCCGCTCTAAATCCTAGGGCAACATTATCGCTACCGGTTAATAAACCATTTAATGCCATACTTCCTAACATAGAGTTTCTTTCACCTGTTGTTACTACACTTAAACCATTATATCCTACAGCAATATTATTATTTCCTTGATTATTGCCCAAAGCGTTACCTCCAATGGCAATATTGCTACCGCCAGATTCATTATTGGTAAGTGCACGCCAACCTATGGCCACATTATATTGACATGCTGCATAGTATGCATGTTCCATAGCATTGTATCCAATCCCAACATTATAGGATCCCTGTATATTATCCTTACCCGCACCAAATCCTATAAATACATTTCTTCGGGTTGATAAGTCATCTCCTAATCCGGCACCTTCCCCTATAAAAACACTTTCTCCGGTGTTTTTGGGCTCAATTTTAGCTCCCGAAAGCACAAGCCTTTCAGTTCCGGCTAAATCAAAGCGAATAATGTCTTCGTCAGCATTTTTTTCTGTTTGAATTTTTGTGTCAGAATCGGCATCTTGTATGCGATCTCCATAATTTCCCGTGTGTAAAACCCTGGTCCATACCGTGCCATCGTAAGAGTAAAACCCTGTAGTAGCATCTGTTTGGTATACTAATAATCCTGTAGTTGCCGGAATTATTGCCACGCGTTGAGCTTGAGTCATTCTAGGAATTAACAATCCTTTGGTAGTACTTTTAATATCTAAATATGGCTTTACTATCCGGAGCAGAACCATCTTCGTTAATACCCACGTTTTGTGAAAACAAACCCTCATCGGACAATATAAACCATGCTACACAAAACAAGCTTATTTTTAAAATCATTGTATTCACGGTAGTAAATTTTATATGTAACGATTAAAAACCAACAAGGTTACGTCTTGTTGGTGTAAGGTGTAATTATGTTTAATAAACTTAAAATGCAACACCCAGGCTTAACCCCGAGCGAACGTCTAACATTAAAAAAGGAGCCGTTACATTAAAGTTGTTTTTAGAAGAGGTTACACCTACTCTACTTCCAACCACAGGTATATCTTTAAAGTCTTGTTCAATATCTCCGCTAATTTGGGTAAAGTCAGCAACATCAGAACCATGAGTCATATCAATTGAAATCTTATGAGAGGCAACACCTAAGCCAAAAATACTCCAATCAATAGAAACCCTGCTTTTTATTAACCATTGTACCCCTAACTGAAATCCACCAGCTATAGTTCTAACCCCTCCGGTAGCTGAAATAGGCAAGTTTATGGTTGTTCCGCTATTATCGTAATCGAAATTTGTATTAAAATTCATACTCATGTTTGAGTAACGTGCATATGGAGCAAAATAAAAGCCCCTAGGCACATCTTTTTTTCCTGAATATATTCTATATTCCAACGCCAATGAGTTTCCTTTAATTTCTCCGGAACTTCCGGCCGTTCCATTTCCCAAGCCTTCAAGTAAAGATGTGGGCATGCTTATTGGAACTAAAAATCCGGCATGAAGCTGTAAAGAAGTTTTTTTTGTAAGTACTCGCTCGTAATTCAAGTTAATTTTTTGATATAACAATCCTCCTAACCCTATTTTTACATTATTTTTTTGAGAAAACCCCAAAATACTGGAAAAAATACCCAACAAAAAAAGAGAAATAGATATAGTATGTTTTTTCATATAACAGGTTTTTTCAAATGTAAATGTACGTGTTAAATTTTAAACATCTATTTATGATAGTATTTAACATCAAATTGTTGATAGTTTAATATTTAATAACAGCAACATTAAAGGTTTGTATAAATTCAAAAGCATTATAACTAACTCCGGATCGGTTTAACAAGCTTATTTCTATTGTATTTGGAGCAGAAACTCTTGCGTATTCTATAATAATTCCCGGAAGACTATTTAGGGGCGATAAAATTACAGTAGAATTTTCGGGGGAAATATTAAACACATCTTTGGTAAACACATATCTTGTTCCGTTATTCCAAGCAAACCAATTAAAAATTACCGGATCCCAACACACAATAGACGAAAACGCATTGCCGTTTGTTCCAATTTTTATATCACCATTTACGTCAAACCCAGCAAAGGAAGAAGATGTTTTTATAGTAAACTGACCGGTTTCAAAATTACCAAAAATTAAGGGGTTTAAGGTGTTGTTATTGTTTTCAATAAATAGCACATTACTATTGGTAGTGTTACCTCCAGCCATATGTCCTAAAAATATACTACCTGTTTTATTTGATTGAGTTGTACCCCCAGAAAGATGACCTAAGGAAATGTTATTAGATCCACCGGCAAGTGCTCTGTCTGCATTGGTGCCTATGGCAACATTATAATTTCCTGAAATAATTCCATTATACACTTGGTCACCAATTCCAATATTTGAAGTATTTTCAGTCCCTAAATTTGCCTGACTATTTCTGCCTATTAATATACAGCTTCTTAACAGTCCTCGTCTTCTACCGGCACAATATCCTAATAATATATTATTTTCGCTTTGGCCAAATATTTGATCTCCCGCTGCCCCTCCAAACATGGTATTATTGACTCCACTTGTTATTCCTCCGGCTAAAAAATAACCCAACCCTACGTTACCCGAAGAATTTGCATTACTCATTGTATTAGCACCAGCAACACAATTATCGAAGCCCGTAATGTTATTGTTAAGGGAGTAATCTCCAATAGCAATATTTTGGTTTCCAGTAGTATTGTTATATAATGAGTAAGGACCAATAGCAATATTTTTTTGACCATTGGTGTTTTGAGTTGGGTTATTTGAATATAGAGACTGATAACCAATAGCAATATTTTCGGTGTTCCAAGAAGAATTAAAATTTGAAAAATTTTGAGTAAATAAAGCTTGGTTTCCTATAGCAATATTTTGATTGCTATAACTATTGTTTTTAAGCGCCATTACCCCAATAGAGAGGTTGTAAGATCCATGGGTATTATTTGCCATTGCTTCAAATCCTACAACACTATTGTTGGAGCCAATCAAATTATTTTTTAATGCATCCGATCCAATTGCTGAGTTATTGGTTCCATTGGTTAATGAGTAACCCGATCTATATCCTAAAAAAGTGTTATTTAACAAGTGATCAATTTTTCCAGATTTAGTATTGTTTACCCTAATATTAAAAGGATTATTATCACTAGTTCCTAAAAAATGAACCCCCTCTGTTGTTGAGGCATTACCGGTTAACGACCAGCAATTTACACAGGATGATGTCCCATGAAAAGCTAACCATGAGGAGCCCGACCAATAATAATATCCCAGAGTAAGACCCCCTAATGAACTGGTGTTATAAACCATTAAGCTGGATGATGGATTCGGAATGGTTGTATTGTCGTTTTTACCAGTTAAAGCAATTCTAGGAATTAGCAATCCTTTGTTATTGGAATGAATTTCCAATATGGATGACGAGTGAGGTGTTATTTGAGAAGCACTTATTCCAACAGATTGGCCATTTACAGGGATATTAATAAATATAAAAAAGATAATATGTGCAAATAAAATTCTCATAATCCTACCATTTTATCACTGTAATATAAAAATCCATCGCAGCCAAATCAACCATAGCGCCAGAATAATTGCCAAAACTTACCTCTACCGTATTTGCTGCCGAAACCCTAGCCCATTCAATTATTAAACCAGCTAAAGCATTTTGAGGAACAACCTTTACAGAGGAATTATTTATTGAAGCATCGTTAACGGTAAAAGTTTGTACAAATCTTCCACCATTTGCTATGGCAGGTAAATTAATGTTAACTGTTGTACTATTTATATAAGTAACGATAGTTCCATTGGCTCCAATTTTAAAATTACCAGTACGAATATCTAATGTAGCCTGTGGGCTACTGGTGTTTATTCCTACCATTCCAGCAGAAAAATCTCCGAAAATTAAAGGAGACACAACATCATTAGAATTCTCAATGTATAATCTATTGCTGTTGGTTTCGTTATAGCCAGCTTGATAACCAATAAAAACAGAACCGCTTTTATTGTGTGTACCCCCTCCGCCTCCCGCCTGATGTCCTATTATTACATTATTTGCTCCAGTTACATTTTGATAATCAGCCTGTTCACCTACTATTACATTGTTATCACCACTTTCTTGGTAACATTTAGCATAATTTCCAATAATTACATTGTTATTGCTCGAATTAGTTCCTCCCGGTAACACACAATTTTGTATGCCTATTCGTATGTTGTTGCTGCCACTTATAAGTGACTTTCCTGAGTTATATCCCACCAAAATGTTGTAATTACCATTGTTTAAATCATAACCCGAATTATGACCTAATGCCGTATTATATTGACCGTTAGTTAAAGAATATAAAGAATAGTTTCCAAACGAAGTATTGTTTGATTGTGTAACGTTACTATACTGGCTATAGTTTCCAACAGAAACATTAAAGTTTGTATTTGTAGCATTATATAAAGATCTGTATCCAATAGAAATATTATTACTTCCTATGGTATTAAAATACATAGCTTCTGCACCAAGTGCAATGTTTCTATATCCATTAACAGATGAGGTAGGATTCGTATTAAACAAAGCCCTTGATCCTATTGCTATATTATCGGTAGCCCAAGGAGTATTTGAGTTTGTATAACTCATATTTGATAAAGCTTCTTTACCAATGGCTATGTTTTTTGATGAGTATGTGGCTAATTTTAATGAGGCAAATCCTAATGCAATGTTTTGATATCCAGATATACTATTTTTTAAAGTTTGATATCCTATTCCAATATTATTTGAACCGGTGGTATTACTGTTTAAAGATTCTACTCCGTAAGCTGCGTTATTAGTTCCGGACGTATTAGACTGTAAACTTCTAAAGCCAAAAGCCACATTTCCGTTTAAATCTATTTTTCCCGAAGAGATATTGTTTGTTTTAAACACTAAAGGTTTCGCATCGCTGGTGCCAATATAATGAGTACCACTAATGGTGTTGTAGTTTCCTGCTAAACCCCAAACGTTTCCGGTATTTGTAAAACCCAATGGCACCCATTTTAACCCATCCCAATAATAAAAACCAGGATTAACATTATTTACCAACTGTGTATTATATACTATTAAACTAGTTGCCGGATTTTGAATGGTAGTATTATCTGTTGTGCTATTTAACGCTACTCTAGGAATTAAAACACCTTTATCTGTCGAAGATAAATCAAGCATAGCTGAAGGGTTCGGAGCCGTTCCGCTTCTATTAATAGAGATGTTTTGTGAATAAATGATAGTATTTATTCCAATGCAACAAATTAATACTATGTTTTTAATAATACGCATTAATAATTTAAAACACTTATATAATAATTCATATTTGCTAAATCAATTACCCCTCCTGTGGGGTTAAAAAAACTTACTTCAACAGTATTAAGTGCAGAAACCCTTGTGTATTCAATAATTAATCCATTTAATGAGTTTTGTGGGTTTACTAAAACCATACAACTTGAAACAGGAGCAAAATTTACATTAAAAGGAACAACTAGGCGTCCACCAGATAATATCCCCGGAAGATCCCTCGCTACGGTTGTGTGATTTGAATTGGTATAAACAGTACTACCCTTGCTTAGCCTTACTCTTCCATTAACATCAAGAGTTGCTATTGGGTTGCTGGTTTCTATACCAACTCTTCCGGCTAAAAAATCTCCATAAATTAATGGGTTAATAATATCGCTTGAATTTTCAATATACAGCTTATCGCTATTGGTTTCTCCATAACCTGCCTGATAACCAATAAATACGCAACCACTTTTACTGTGAATACCAGCCCCACCACCAGCCTGATGTCCAACAATAAGATTATTTTCCCCATGAACATTTCTGTAATCAGCCTGATAACCTAAAACAACATTATTATTACCACTTTCTTGATAACATTTGGCTTCGGCTCCTATTATAATGTTATTGCTTGATGAGTTTCCTCCTCCCGGTAAAGCACAGTTTTGGTGCCCAATTCGAATGTTCTGATCTCCAGAAATAAATTTTCTGCCCGCATTATAACCCACCATAATATTGTTATTTCCCGAAGTCATTTCATAACCGGAGAACCCTCCTAATGATGTATTTGTTGAACCACCAACATTTGAATACAATGCCTGATGGCCTAAAGCTATATTTCGTTCGCCAGTGGTGTTAAATAAACTTTGATTTCCTATACAAGTATTGCCAACATTAGGTGTTGGAGTGTTATTGGAGTATAACGCCTGATATCCAATAGCTAAATTATTATATGAGCTGGTAATGTGGTATCCTGCTTGGTTACCTATTGCGGTGTTACTACGCCCACTAAAAATATTCATGGGATTGTTGTTATATAATGCCTCATGTCCAATGGCGGTATTGAATGTATTCCAAGAGGCATTAGTGTTAGAAAAACTTTGAAGGCCCATGGAATTATAGCCAATAGCTATATTTTTTTGCGCATACGTATTTGAGGTAAGCGCAAAGGCACCAATAGCTAAGTTGTCAGATGACTCAATACTAGAGGATAAAGTTGATTTCCCAATGGCAATATTAGAACTTCCCGTAGAAATCATATTCAACGCATGATCTCCTATACCAACACAGGAAGTTGAAGTGGATAAATTTTCATTAGACAAATAACCTAAAAATGTGTTGTTTTGAATATGGTCTATTATGCCAGATTTTTGATTGTTTATTTTAAAGTTTAGTTGTACATTATCAATAGTTCCAATAAAATTTGTGCCATCTGCAGTTTTAGAGTTACCGGTTATATTCCATGCTTCAGCTATATGTTGTACTCCAAATGGAGCCCATTTATTGCCATTAAAAAAATAATATCCAGGAACCACATCACTTACAGATGAGGTATTATATACTAACAAACTTGTAGCAGGAGAAGGTATAGTGGTTTGGTCGCTTGTTCCTAATAAAGGAATTCTAGGAATTAAAAAACCTTTATTAACGGATTGGATGTCTAATATCGATGATGTGTGAGGGTTTGTGCCGTTTTCATTAATTCCAATACTCTGGCTTTGAGCCAAAGAGACCATGAAAAATAAAAACAACCATATATAAAATTTCCTCATGCTTATAATTTACTTCATAAGCACATTCAACGCAACCAAATGTATTTGGTTACATCAACAGGAATTTTAACAATTATTTAATGGGCAATACATTAATTCAATATTGCTGCAACACCGGGTAAGGTTTTGCCTTCTAAATACTCTAACATAGCACCACCTCCGGTTGATACATAACTTACATCGTTTGCTAAACCAAATTGATTTACAGCCGCTACAGAGTCTCCGCCTCCAACCAAAGAAAATGCGCCTAGTTTTGTAGATTCAGCAATTGATTTTGCTACAGATATGGTGCCCTTAGCAAATGGGGGCATCTCAAAAACGCCCATGGGCCCATTCCAAAGAATGGTTTTTGAGTTTAACAGCACTTGATGAAATATTTTTTCTGTTTCCGGTCCAATATCTAAACCCATGTAGTTTGCCGGAATAGAGTTTATATTAGACAAACTTATTTTCGCATCTACGCTAAATGCATCGGCAATTACAGCGTCAATGGGCAAAACAAATTCTTTTTGAAGTTTCTTTGCTTCTTGTAAAATATCACTTGCAACTGGCAACATTTCTGTTTCAATTAAAGATTTTCCTGTGTCACCACCAAGTGCTTTAATAAAAGTAAAGGCCATTCCTCCGCCTACCAAAACCTTGTCAACTTTATTTAATAAATGTTTAATAACATCCAGTTTGCTAGAAACCTTTGCTCCTCCTATAACTGCAGTTAAAGGTCTTTTTGGGTTGTCTAATGCTTTTTGAAGACTTTCAACCTCTTTGGCCATTAATAAACCAAAACATTTTTTAGACGGGAAAAATTGCGCAATAATACTAGTAGAAGCATGCGCCCTATGCGCTGCGCCAAAAGCATCATTTACATATATATCCCCATGTTTTGATAGTTGTGCGGCAAAAAGTTCATCTCCTTTTTCCTCTTCCTTATAAAATCTTAAATTTTCTAATAACACAATTTCTTTAGGTTTTAGCTGAGAAGTAATTTTAAAGGCATTGGCCGAAATACAATCATCAACAAACAACACTTTTTTTTCTAACAAGCGCTCAAGTTCCGGTAACACATGCTGTAAAGAATGTTTTTTTTCAGGACCATTCTTTGGTCTTCCAAAATGCGACATTAAAACAACAGACCCACCGTCTTTTAGTATTTTTTGTATGGTGGGTAAGGCTGCTTTTATTCGGGTATTGTCAGTTACTTCAAACGCTTCATTTACAGCAACATTAAAATCAACTCGGATTAACGCCCGTTTTCCTTCAAAAGATATAGATTCAACTGTTTTCATGCTTCAAAAGTAAATTTTTTTGAAAATAAATAAAATAAACGCTATTAAAGCCAACAAAACTATTTGATCTTAATAAATTAATGTTTACCGAGGGTTACTCAATAAATTTCACAAAAGAAATGATATATTTTTTTTAACAAATACAATAATTGCTTTCGATTTGATTTTTTTAATTTATTTTTGGCAAAAATTTAAAAACATCTAAACATGTCAGATATTAAGTCAAAAGTTATATCAATCATAGTTGATAAACTAGGAGTAGATGAAAACGAAGTTACTTTAGAATCAAGCTTTACAAACGATTTAGGAGCGGACTCTTTAGATACAGTAGAGTTGATTATGGAATTTGAAAAAGAGTTTAACATTGCTATTCCGGACGATCAGGCAGAAAATATTGCTACCGTAGGAGATGCTGTTAAGTTTATTGAAGAAAAAGTAAAGTAACCTTTTATGCCTTTAAAAAGGGTTGTAATTACGGGTTTAGGAGCCCTTACACCTATTGGCAAAAATGTTCAAGAGTATTGGGACTCATTAGTAAACGGAGTGAGCGGAGCTGCTCCTATTACCTATTTTGATGCTACTTTATTTAAAACAAAATTTGCCTGTGAGTTAAAAGGGTATAATCCAGAGGATTATTTTGAGAAAAAAGACGTTAGAAAATACGATCCTTTTTCTCAATATGCTCTTATTACCGCAGAGCAAGCTATTAAAGACGCACAATTAAATTTTGAGGTTTTAAATTTAGATAGGTGTGGAGTAATATGGGGTTCAGGAATAGGTGGCGTGGATACCTTTTACAAAGAAGTAGCCGAATATGTTAAAGGGGATGGAACACCACGGTTTAATCCATTCTTTATTCCTAAAATGATTTCAGACATAGCTTCTGGGTTAATTTCTATTCGATTTGGATTTAGAGGACCTAATTTTACGACTGTTTCCGCTTGTGCTTCATCAACCAATGCTTTAATTGATGCTTTTAACTATTTAAGATTAGGAAAGGCAGATGTTTTTATTTGTGGAGGCTCAGAAGCAGCTGTTAATGAAGTAGCTATGGGCGGGTTTAATGCACTTAAAGCCTTATCTACAAGGAACGATAGTCCTAAAACAGCTTCTAGGCCGTTCGATTTAGATAGAGATGGTTTTGTTTTAGGAGAGGGTTCTGGTGCTTTTGTAATCGAAACGCTTGATCACGCCATTAAAAGAGGAGCCAAAATTTATGCAGAAATTGTTGGAGGAGGCATGTCAGGAGACGCGTATCACATGACCGCACCACACCCCGAAGGATTAGGTGCATATCAAGTTATGAAAAATGCTATCGAAGATGCAGAAATTACTCCAAACGTAATAAATTACATTAATGTTCACGGAACATCCACTCCACTGGGAGATGTAGCAGAGATAAAGGCTATTGTTAATTTATTTGGAGAACACGCTTACATGCTAAATGTAAGTTCCACAAAATCTATGACAGGTCATTTATTAGGTGCTGCAGGTGCTATAGAGGGTATTGCCACAGTATTATCAGTATATCACGATATTATCCCACCCACCATTAATCATAATACGGTTGATCCTGATATAGATTCAAAAGTTAACTTAACGCTTAATAAAGCAGAACATAAAAAAGTTTTTTATGCTTTAAGCAATACATTTGGATTTGGAGGGCATAATGCATCGGTTATTTTTAAAAAATATAATGCCTGATATTTTTGAATTTTCTTTCGATATTTAAAAAAAAATCACCCCAAGAAGAAAAAATCGTTCGGTTTGTATATGAAAATTTTCATATAAAACCCAAAAATTTCATTCATTATAAAAATGCTACCACGCATTCTTCGGTGCACGAAAAAAACAACCTTTATGTTGGCTTTGAAAGATATGAGTTTTTAGGGGATGGGGTGTTGGATTTAATCATTCGAGAAATTTTATTTAAAAAATTTGCTTACGAAAATGAAGGCAAATTAACCCAATTAAAATCTAAAATGGTAAGCAGAAAAACACTTTCTGAATGGGCAAAAAGCATAAATATTAAATCAATTTTAAAAGCAAATTATCTAGGGATGAACCGTGAAGAGTTTATTTTTGGAAACGCCTTAGAGGCACTAATTGGCGCAATTTATTTAGATTATGGCTATAAAAAAACAAGTTTGGCTATGGAGTATTTTTTAGAAAACAAACTACGCTACACATACGATATGGAAGATACTAATTATAAAGGATTACTCATAGAATGGGCACAAAAAAACAAGACACAATGGAATTATACTACGCATTATTCTCCAAATGAAAAAGCATTTATATCTACTTTAACTATAAACAATATAGCAAAAGGAACAGGGAAAGGAAATTCAAAACGTGATGCCGAACAAGAGGCAGCAAAATCTGCCTTACAAAACTTGAATAATAATAACCCAGATAACTAGGCTATATATTCGTTGTTATTTAAAAATTTATGCCACTTTCCTTCCTTTCCAATGAGTTGGTGTAATAAAGGAAATTATGCCTAAGGTTATAGCATAAAATGGTTGTATAATAGAGTAAATAATCATACCAACATACAAGTTCTTTTTCTGTAACATCACGTGATTAATTTTAATGAGTATACCTAAATCTAACAGTATTTTTATAAATAAAAAAAACAAATATCCATGAAGTAATGCGTTGATATATAATGCATTTAATACAAAAGTGTAAAAACCCAGCAATATAGTATCACGATCTTTGTAATGTTTAGCTTTTTGTATCCAACGAATTTTTTGGGAAAAATACAGCAAAATATTTTCCGGATATTTGGTGATCACGGGTTCTTTTTCATAAAACTCAAGCCACTTATTACCCAACTTTTTTTTTACCGCATGCAAAAAAAATATATCATCACCCGAACCTATATGCATATTAGAATCGTACGGACGAGAGGATTCAAAAATTTCTTTTGAATACAACATATTGGCAGCACTTATAAGCACAGGAAAATTGTTTTTTATAAACGACATAGAAACCGCCTGCACACTTAAATTTTCCATAAATACCCAGGTTTGTAAAAAACTCTTTGGAGTAGAGTACGTTACACCCCCGGCCGTTAAAATGGCTTTTTGTTCTATATGAAAATTAGCGGTATTTTGTATCCAGTTTTTAGACATTATACAATCGGCATCGGTAGTAAAAATTAAAGACGTATCCTCAGTTTTTTGTATGGCATGCATAATTGCAGCTTTTTTACCCGATTTATTTGAGGGTAAATGGTCGAGATAGATCTCTTTTTTAGTATTACTTTCGATTAACTCTTTTAATATGTTAGGTCCTTGGTCTTCTGAGTGGTCATTTATAAACCAAATTTTACAAGGAATATCGCACTCTTGGTTGTATAATGACCAAAATATTTTTTCTATGTTTAATGCCTCATTTCTAAAAGGAACAATAACATGTATATTTTTAGGGATATGTATCCCATTTTTTGAAACAGCTTTGTTTTTATTTAATCCGATAAAAATAAATGCAGCCCAAATAACATAAAGCACAAGCCAACTATATACTACATAAGTTAACCACATATTTACACATTATATCACTTTATGTAAAGGTATAGCTAAAAATATTTTTTAGTATTGTATTTTTATAAAGCGTGAAAAAAATAATATTAGGAGTTGATCCAGGAACGGTAGTATTGGGCTACGCAGTATTAGAAGTATATCAACAAAAACTAACACTAGCGAGTTTAGGGGTATTGCAATTACATAAGTATACCGACCCATTATTAAAGCTAAAAAAAATTTACGATAGGGTATATTCATTGTGCAAGGAATATAAGGTAAACGAATTAGCAGTTGAATCACCTTTTTATGGAAAGAATGCGCAATCAATGTTAAAATTAGGACGTGCTCAAGGCTCTGTAATTATTGCAGGATTAAATTATGGGATAGAGGTATATGAATATCTGCCAAAAAAAATTAAACAATCTGTAACAGGCAGAGGGGCAGCCACTAAAGAACAAGTTGCAGCGATGCTACAAAAAATGGTAGAATTACCCTCTCAAAATATAGAATTAGATGCAACAGACGCATTAGCAACAGCAGTTTGTCATTATTATCAAAATAAAATTACCGTACAAGGCCAAAAATTTACGAGTTGGAAAGATTTTTTAAACAAAAACAATCAAAAAGTAAAAGAATAGCAAAAACACTTTGATGGTCAGGCATTTATTACAACAATTTATGGTTTTGTAATTCTATATATCCTACCGCTTCTAAAATACGTAAAATTCTAGGATAGTTTACTTTTAATAAGCGATGACTGATATTAAAAGTAAAGATTCAATCATATGTTTATAAATACTCACTTTTGTTAAAAAAGTAGTGGTTTTTGCAAAGAATTGTCTGTAAGCTGATTTGTACCTTTGTGTAAAATCTAATTTTGAGTAAATTAAACGAAAGCACCCCCTTAATGAAGCAGTATTCTGGGATAAAATCAAAATATCCCGATGCTCTTTTATTATTTAGGGTGGGAGACTTTTATGAAACATTTGGAGAAGATGCTATTAAAGCATCTAAAGTATTAGGTATAGTTCAAACGTATAGAAATAATGGATCTAACAAATTAGAATTAGCTGGGTTTCCATATCATTCACTCGACACGTACTTACCAAAATTAGTGAGAGCCGGATATAGAGTGGCTATTTGCGATCAACTGGAAGATCCAAAGTCTACCAAAACCATCGTAAAAAGAGGAGTTACTGAGCTTGTAACACCGGGCGTAGCAATAAATGATCAAATTTTAGAGCATAAAAGCAACAACTTTTTAGCTTCGGTATTTTTTGAAAAGCAAAGCTTTGGAGTTGCTTTTATTGATATTAGCACCGGGGAGTTTTATGTATCAGAGGGCTCTCAAGATGAGATAAAAAAACTAATAAACACCTTTAGTCCAGGCGAAATACTATATCAAAAGCACGTTGGACAAAGTTTGTTAGATGTATTAGATAAAAAATATCCCACCTATGCTTTAGAAGAATGGGTGTATCATTATGATCATGCTTATGCCTTGTTAAAAAGCCTTTTTGAAACCCAAAATTTAAAGGGCTTTGGAGTTGAAAATTTAAGTACGGCTATTATTTCGGCAGGCGCTATTGTACAATATTTACAAGACACACAACATCATTCGCTAAAACATATTAAAGCTATTTCTCGCATAGAAGAAGATGCTTATGTTTGGCTAGATGGGTTTACGTTAAAAAATCTTGAAATATTTGACTCTCCTCATAAAGATGCCATTACACTACTTCAAACGCTCGACCAAACGGTATCTCCCATGGGAGCAAGGCTTTTAAGAAGGTGGTTAATGTTTCCTTTAAAAGATTTGCGAATTATTGAAGATCGACAACAAACAGTTGAGTTTTTTTTGCAAAATGAAATCCAACAACAACAAGCAATACAATTAATAAAAGAAGCCGGGGATATTGAGCGTTTAATTTCCAAAGTTTCTGTCGGAAAAATTAACCCTAGGGAAGTTTTACAACTTAAAAGAGGCTTAGACATTGTGGAGCCTTTAAAAGCCATTTGTGAATCTTCAAAATTTGAACCCTTGCAAAAAATGGCAGATCAATTTAACCCTTGTTCAGGGATTCGAAAAAAAATTGATGATTATATTCAGCCCGAATCACCAGCGGTACTTGCAAAAGGAAATGTTATTAAATCAGGGGTAAATAATGAGTTAGATGAGTTGAGAAATATTGCTTTTAGTGGGAAAGATTATTTAATTAAACTACAGCAACGAGAAATTGAAAGCACAGGTATTCCCTCATTAAAAATAGGGTTTAATAATATTTTCGGGTATTATTTAGAGGTTACACATACTCATAAAAATAAAGTACCCGAAACCTGGATCCGAAAACAAACATTAGTAAATGCAGAGCGATACGTAACCGAGGAACTAAAGGAGTATGAGACCAAAATATTAGGAGCTCAGGAAAAAATTGGCCAACTAGAGTTAGAAATATACCAAAAACTTATTGGTGAAATTTCGGATTATATAAAACCGATTCAACACAATGCGTCTCAAATTGCTGCTTTAGATGCGTTACTAAACTTTTCAGTAATTGCCCAAACCAATAAGTATATAAAACCAACGGTGCACAAAAAATTTTCAATATCTATTGAAAACGCTAGGCATCCTGTAATAGAAAAGCGCCTTCCGGCTGGCGAATCCTACGTGCCTAATAACATTTATTTAGACTCGGAAGTACAGCAAATTATTATGATAACAGGCCCCAATATGTCAGGAAAATCTGCTATATTACGTCAAACTGCCCTTATTGTTATTATGGCTCAAATTGGATGTTATGTTCCGGCAAAAAAGGCCGAAATAGGATTGGTTGACAGAATTTTTACTCGGGTAGGAGCCTCCGATAATATTTCGAGCGGAGAGTCAACGTTTATGGTAGAGATGATAGAAACAGCCAGTATATTAAACAATTTATCTTCTCGCAGTTTGGTTTTATTAGACGAAATTGGCAGAGGAACCAGTACCTACGATGGCATTTCTATTGCGTGGGCAATTGCTGAATATTTACATAATCATCCCGGACGACCTAAAACACTTTTTGCTACACATTACCACGAGTTAAATAATATGAGTAAAGAGTTTGAGCGAATTAAAAACTACAATGTTTCTGTAAAAGAAGTAGGGCAAAAAATACTTTTTTTACGAAAATTGGTTGAAGGAGGTAGTGCGCATAGTTTTGGAATACACGTAGCTAAAATGGCCGGAGTGCCAAATAAGGTGGTAGAAAGAGCAAATCAAATACTTAAGCAATTAGAAAAAAATAGAAATCCGGAGGCTTTAAAGTCTCAAGTTTCTGAAAAAATGGAAGAAAACTTTCAGCTTAGTTTTTTTCAACTGGACGACCCTGTTCTTTTACAGGTTAAAGAACAGATATCTAATACAGATATTAATTCCTTAACTCCAGTTGAAGCACTTATTAAATTAAATGAAATAAAAAAATTAATAGGATAATATCCTTAATTATTTCATCAATTGTGTTTCAACAGATATAATTTCTGAAATAACAGAAGAACCCTTAATAAATGAAGAAGAAGGGGTATATTCCGTTTTTTGGTTATTATTTTCCAATACAATTGTCATATCAGAAGCACTATTTAATACCAATAAAAAATCATGTAATGGAATGTAAGACGTATATCTATACTCCCATTTTTTTTTATGTTTTTCCACAAATAATAGCATGGTCTTTTGCACACAAATACTATCTGTAGATGTTTTTTTAAAAAAACACATATTTTGTGTGTTTTGTAAAGACTTTTTTGAAAATAAGGAGTAGTTTACGGTCACATTATTTAAACTGTCTGTATGGTAGTATAATGTAAAATCTACCGTTAAATGGCTATTCTTAGAGTTAAAATCTACCGGTTTCATAAAATATAAAACAGCATCGTTTTGCTTTTTGTGTACTAAATATTTCGATGATTTTTGTGCAAAACCAGATATATTTAGAATTAATAATAACTGTAAATAAAAAAAGCGGGGAATTCCCGCTTTTTTTGATAAAAAATAAAATTTTTTATTCACCATATACATATACAGTATAGGTAGCATATAAGCCTAATATATTTTTTACATGCACATCAACATGAGAAATTTTTGAAATTCCGGCTTTTTTAGCAGCAGACTCAATGCTTGCATCACCGGTTGCAATTATCCCTAATACTGAAGATGCCTCACCTGTGCCTACTTTTTTACCCAATGAATTATCGGTAACAGTTTGTCCAAATTTTACATCTGTGTACAAAACTGCAGCAACCGGGCTACTTACCATAGCACAGCTTGAAAACAATGCAGATACACCTAATACTAATAATAATTTTTTCATAATATTTAATTTTTTACAACATTAATAAAAATATCAACAAAAAAAAATATATATCCCATAATTCTAAATACATGTAAAACAAGATACTTTTGTAATAAAGTTATTTAATTCGTGTATGAAATTTTTATCAACTATAATTTTATCCTTATTTTTTTTAGCAGCATGCACTAAAAAACCTATAAATAAAGGAGAAACGATACTAAATGTATCTTATAAACAAAATTTATCGTTAGATATATATCAGCCAACAGAGGAAATAGGATTAAAAAATCCGGTTATTATTTTTTTTCATGGTGGAGGATGGGTTGATGGCGACAAAGATGTTGTAAATACCGGAAAATATATTGAATTATTAGATGATTTAAGGGATCAGGGATATGCTATCGTAAGTGTAAATTATCGTTTGTTAAACGGAGTTTCTATTTTTCCCTCTAATGTAGAAGACTGCAAAGATGCTATTATTTGGGTTAAGAATTATGCGTCTAAATATAATTTTGATGACCAAAACATTGGCGTTTGGGGTGGTTCGGCCGGGGCACATTTAGCCTTGCTGGCTTGTATATTGCCTGATACTTTAACACAAGGATCTCCAAGCACTACGGTATTTCCTAACATTAATTATATCGTTAATTTTTTTGGCCCCTCAGATTTAGTGTCACTATTTTTGTTATCCAGCAGACAAGAGCTTGAAAACATCCAACTATCAGATCCTGCAGAGTATAATTTAGCTAAAGACAGAATTCGCAATATGTTTAATTTAGATATTCAATCGGATTACACGCAATGTAAGAATTTATGTCAGATGTATAGCCCTATTCAATATATTTCATCTTCTACCCCTCCCACGATAATTTTTCATGGAGATAAAGATAATACGGTGCCTGTTTCACAATCAGATAATTTGTACACGGAGCTTATTAAAAACTCAGTATATGTTGAGTATGAAAAGATTCATAATGTAGGTCATAATTTTAAAGGAATGAGTAATAAGCAAGAAAAAGATATTCGAAAAAAAATGTTGAGTTTTATTAAAGCACACACCTATTTATAGTAAATATATGTTTAATTTAGTTTTAAGGCTACATGAATTAAACTTATACTGATTATTACCATGTCAGATAAAAAAATAAAATTTGCAATTGTTGGATATGGCAATATTGGAAAACGCCATGAAAAAGTTATACAAAACGAGGAAAAAGCTCTTTTAACCGGAATTTGCGATAACGATAAAGAACAGCTAAAATCAACACAAGAAAAAGGCTACTTATTTGCCCAAACAGATTTTAAGACGTTTATTCAACACGTGGATGCAGATGTTTTAAGCATTTGTACTCCGCATCATTTACATGCAGGCATGACCATACAGGCATTGGACAAAGGGTTACACGTAATTGTTGAAAAACCTATGTGTTTATCTATTAAAGAAGGTGAAGAAATGATTAAAGCGGCTGAGTTAAATAATCGCAATTTATTTGTTGTAAAACAAAACAGGTATAATATTCCGGTAAGTGTTACTCACGAGGCGATACAAAAAAACATGCTTGGCAAAATACATTTAATAACGTGTAGTGTGCTTTGGAATAGATATGAGGGTTATTATACCGATTCGAACTGGAGAGGAAAAAAAGCAACCGAAAAAGGGGCCTTATATACGCAAGGAAGTCATTTTATTGATTTACTGGTATGGTGGTTTGGGGACATAATAACGGCTAAAACAATAGCAGAAACTAAAATGCATGCTATTGAAACAGACGACTGTGGCACGAGTGTAGTAAAATTTAAAAACGGTGCACTGGGTTCTATTAGCTGGACTACAAACGTTTACAATAAAAATTACGAGGGAAGTATTACTATTATTGGAGAAAAGGGAACTATAAAAATTGGCGGACAATATTTAAATGAAATAGAATATTGGGATGTAAAATCATTTCCATTACCGGCTAATTTACGATTTATTGATAAGCCTAATATATATAGCGCTTATCAAGGATCAAGCTCAAATCACGATTTAGTATATAAAAATATTATTTCGAGTTTAAATAATGAGTCAGCAAATATTATTGATGGTGAAGAAGGGCTAAAAACCATACGTGCCATAGAAAAAATTTATCAATCGGGATTATAAAAATGATTAATTTTATTTAAAAATCAACATCTATGCATATTTTTATTACAGGAACCAGTAGCGGAATAGGAAAGGCCTTGGCAGAACACTCATTAGATAAGGGAAATTTAGTTTCTGGACTTTCCAGAACACAATCTATTATTCATAAAAAATATACGCATTACGCCATAGATTTAAGTAATATTAGGGCAGTTGAAAAGTTTGAATTTCCCGATACATCCGAAAAAAAAGTAGTATTGGTAAATAATGCCGGAACCTTAGGTGAAATAAAATATGTAGGAGAACTATCCAATCAATCAATTTACGAAGCGTATTGTTTAAACCTCATTACCCCTTCAATTTTAATGAATAGTTTTATAAAAAAGTATGCTAACTTAGAAGTTATTATAATAAATATAAGTTCGGGAGCAGGAAAAAATGCGTATGATGGTTGGGGGGAATATTGTTCAACCAAAGCAGGTTTAGATATGTTTACCAGTGTAATTGCGCGTGAGCAAAAGCTTAAAAAATCATCTAAAGTTAGAGTTTTTTCAGTTTCTCCGGGAATTGTTGAAACCAATATGCAGGCACAAATTCGCAAAGCCGATTTTTCAAACTTTAGTATGCGACTAAAATTTGAAGAATATTATTCGAAGGGGGTAAACAAAACACCCGAAAAATCGGCTTCTGAGCTATATAAAATAATAATTAATCCCGGAAAATATCCCGAATTATTTTACGATTTTTGGCAGGGTTAATTTAAGTTTTAGCAGTAATTTAAAAATGCGGCATCTACTTATCGTAATGACATTTGTGATGTTCACATATTCTGTGAATGCTCAGTTGCTAAATAAGTATGGTGATTTTGGCCTTTGTGCAGGAAGTAAAGCACTGGTAAAAAATAAAAATGAATTTATAGCAGATTTGCTTAATTATGATTTAAGTCTCGGTGTTTACTATAATTTTGTAAACAGTGATTATTTCAGTTTTCCTATATACATTCAATATTCTAGAAACCACCTTCACATTACTCCAAATCAAGAAAAAATTGTGTTTAATAATCTCGATATAGATGTAGATTTTAGAATATATGCTATACAAAAATTATTAACAAGAGTCTATTTTGAAGGGGGGATTTCCTGCAGGTCAAACTTAGGCATCAATGTTTTTTATAATTCAGTTGGGAATATGTTTGATTTTAAGAAGATATTGATTTTACCAAAACTGATTATTGGATTTGAGTTATACGGAAAAGAACAGCCTTTTGTCTATCTAAATTTTGAATACTATAGAACAATAAGTGGTTTACTAAATTCAAGTAAGAGACCTTTAAATAACTATCTTGGAGTTAGAGCTTCTTTTCCGTTAATTATGAAAAAATAACTACTACTAAATAACTATAAAATAGATTTTCTTCTGGTTTATTTTATGTATTACATAGGTTAAATGAGTCCCATATAACTTTTAAAACTCCAAATAGTTTTTTCGTATTTTGCTAACAGTTCAATATATTTTTCTTTTGCTTTTAAATAATTGTTTTCACGGGTATTTATTAAAAATATAGAACCTTCCCCATTGTTGTAATTAATTTTTTCGGCTTCTAAAAGTCGTGCATTATTGTCAATAACACTTCGTTGAACTTCCAATTGGTTTAGTAAGTTTAGATATTCATTGTAGTATTGGGTTATTTTATTTTTAATACTTTGTTGTTTTAATTGCACTTCCCATTTAAGCTCCTGTAGTTTAAGTTGTGTTAACTTAAGATCTCCTCTTCCTTCCCTTAAAAACAAAGGCAATGAGGCTCGTACCCCAAATTTATAATTATTTCTTCCAAATCCCTCCCAGTCGTATTCATTCCATTGAGTGGATAAAAAATTGTATTGTACATCAATTTTAGGCTTTAGTTTTTCTAATTTCCACCTTTTTTCAAGCAACAGGTTTTTGTTTTTATAATTATACAATAAAAGCTCAGGCTGAACCAGATATTCCATAGAGTACTTCATAAATAAGCTGTCGCACTCTGTTTTAGTGGTTTTAATAAACTCAGCCGATGTAGGGGCGCTATATATATTTAAGTTGTTAATAGGCACTTGTTTTTCGTCCCAAAGATGGTTGCTAAGCTCTAATGTGGCATTTAAAAAGTCGGTTTCTGCTTGTTTAAGAGATTGCGTTCGGCTTTGATACAAAGTAAAAGTTTCAACGGTATCCATAGCCGGTTTGTCGCCAAATAAATAGCTTGTTCGTATTAAATTTAACCGTTGTTCGGCTAACTCAAATGCTTCGGATTGAATTTCTAATACATTATACATTTGAAACCAATTTAAATAAGCATACATAGCTTTAAGATACAGCTGATTAATCATAATCAATTGCTCTGTTTCTGCCGCTTGTTTAAACACTTTTGCTTGCCTTAAAGCCAAGCGTTGTTCGTCCATTAGTAAGCCTTTACCCAAGGATACACTTGCTCCGGCAGTATATAAACCATCTTTTGGTGTATATTCTTGAGGGTTAATATAAAAACCTTCAGTTTGCTGAAATGAGCCTTTAAATTTTATGGGAGAAGCGGTGTTCCAAGATACTCCCCCTTGTAAATATTGATAATAATCTTTACTGTCGAATTCTTTTCCATCGTAATATAAAAAAAGCTCGGGATCAAAAGCTCCTCTTACTTTGGTTAAGTTGGCTCTGGCTTTAAGGGTTAATAAATCAGCTTGTTTTGCTACCGGATGATTTTTAGCAACTAATTGTAAATACTCTTGTACGGATAATATATTTTTTTGTTGACTTTGTGTATGGTTAGCAAACACAAGGCAATATAAAAAAATCGCTATTAAGCGCCACTGTGTCATTTTTCTTTTTTCTCCTCTTTTTCTTTTTCTCCTCCGGCAGATTCTATGTAATAATCTGGCGGAAACCCGTTAAATTGTCGCCAAATTTCGTACCATACCGGTACATTTTTTAGTAATGCCATTCCCACAACCCCCGAGCCCATTCTTACAGCATTAGGCCAATCTACATCGGTTGTATCAGGAACCAATAACACCCTAAATTTGCCATTGGGACTTATATTATTATCCACTGCAAAAACGGTAGCTCCATACGTACCTTGAGAAACATTGGGCCAACCCGAAAAAACAATGTTTGGCCAACCATCAAAGATTAAGCGTGCGTGTTGGCCGGGTTGTACAAGAGGTAAATCCAAGGGTTCAATGTAAATTTCTGCGGCTACTTGAAAATTATTAGGCACAATAGTAGCTATTATTTCCCCTTCTTTTAGAGTTTGTCCTACCCCTAATGTAATGGCTCTACTAATAAATCCGTCTTGAGGGGCGGTAATAAAATATAAGCCCCTGCGTACGGTATAATTCGTTAATGTATTTTGTAATTTGGTTACTTCGTTTTCGGTTTCATACAAAGCGCTTAAAGCCGAAAACCGATCCGATTGGGCTTTAGATAACTTATCTCTGTAGTCGTTTTGTATACTGGTTATTTCAATTTGAGCGTTTAAATAATCGTTTACGGTACTCTGAAAATTATTTTCTTCATAAATCATTTTAGCTTTGGTATCCTGAACTTTAATTTTTCGAGTTTCTAAATCGGTTAAAGACTTTATCCCGTCCTGATACAGTTTTTCCATACGTATTAACTGCTCTTCGGCTATTTCGTAGGCTCTTTTGGCAGCTATTAAATCCATACTGTCGGTACTTATTTTAAGTTTTGCCTGTTCGAGTTTATTTTTTGCTTGATTAAGCTTTAATGATAACAGGCGCTCTAGTGCTTGTATTTGATTGTCTAGTGCCTGAACTTTATCTTGATAAGAAACTACTGATAATTGTTTGTTTTTAAGTAAATTTTCGGTTCTTTTAATTAGTTCCGGATCAAAATAGGCATCTTTTATTTCTGAAATAAATACGATGGTATCCCCTTTAGCAACGTTTTGACCTTCATTAATATACCATTTTTCAATTCGTCCGGCAATGGCCGAATGTATATTTTGTGGTCGTTGCCCTGGGTTTAAGGCTGTAACCGAACCCCTGGCTCTAATATTTTGTGTCCACGGTAAAAACAGCACGATAAAAAACAAAATAATTAAAAACCATAATACATTGATGAATTTAATATAGGTTGTACGGGTTTTAAGTTTTCTCCACGACTTATATCCCTTTAGGTCTCGTACTCTTCCTTCTTTATTTATCAAATACATCGAAATACGTTTTATCGTCCAGTATATCTACAAAAGTACCCTTGTGAACCAATTCACCTTCTTTTAAAATAATTACTTTGTCGCATTCTCTGGCAATTTTTCGGGCATTGCTTACAATTACCATGGTACATTCGAAAGATTTATCTAAAATTAAATCGGTAATAATTTGTTTTTCGTTGTAATTTAAATGTTGCACCTCTAACAACAGCAACTTAGGTTTATCCACGATACTTCGAGCCAATAATATTTTTCTTTTAGTACTTTCTGCCAGGGTTCCACCACCGGCCTCCATATGGGTATCGTAGCCTTTATGAAAATGCTCAATAATGTGTGATACACCCGCCTTTTCAGTAGCCCATCGAACTTCAGTTATTGTTAAGCCGGGCCTTCCTAACGTAATATTTTCATAAATAGTACCCTCAAATATATCTTCTTGAGGTAAAACATCTCCAATTTTAGCCCTTAATGATTGTTTATCAATATTAGATAAAGGCACATGGTTATAGGTAATACTTCCTTCGTACGAATCAAACAATCCGGCTAAAAGTTTAATAAGCAGAGATTTTCCCGAACCTTCGTAGCCACAAACACAAATGCGCGAACCACTGGGTATTTTTAATGAAATATTTTTGAGCAAATTTTCTCCTTCTTTATTTTGAAAACCTAGGTTATTAAGCTCTACCTCCATTCCTTTTCCCGAACAAATATCTTCAAAATTATGCCCTGCGTTGCTTTCAAGAGGTAAATCGGTAATGTGTGTAATTTTATCTGTAGATGTTAATACTTGAAATATTACTTCCGAACTGGATAAAAGTTTTTCAACCGAACCGATGATTAATAAAATTATAATTTCTGCAGCCACAAACTGGCCAATGTTCATTTGCTGTTGTATAACCAATAAACCTCCTAACAACAATAATCCCAATGCTACTACAAGTTTAAAACCTATAAGAGAGTAGTATATGATTTTTAAAACAGAAAAATGCTTGGCTCTATAATCTAAATACTTAGAAACTAATATATCGGTTTTTTCTTCAGGCAAGCTTGTAATACCAGCTAGTTTAAAGGTTTTTACAGATCGAGCTAACTCTTCTAACCAATAGGCTACTTTATACTTGTATTTCGACTCTTGAATACTACTATTTAAACCCGGGTTAAATGTAAATGCAATAAGCCCCACTAAAATAATAACCTGCAATACAGCAAAAAATATAAAAAACGGGTGGTAAAACGCCAACAACAATAAACCAAACGCAATTTGTAAAACCGATGCGGTAAGGTCGAGTAAAATTTTAGGCAATCCTTTTTGCAGATTTAATACATCAAAAAACCGATTCATCAACTCAGGGGCGTAAATGTCATTCAATTTATCTTGTTTTAAACGAGTAATTCGGTAGGTAAAATCGAATGAAGCACGAGCGAATATTTTTCGCTGAATATTTTCGATTAGTGAAATTTGAAATATTAATAAAACTCCGCTAAATGCAATACCGGCCAATACAAACACCAACAATACAATCCATGAAACCGAAATTTGTCCAAATTGCAAAAAATTAATAATTGCTTGTATACCTAAGGGTAAGGATAGGTTTATAAAACCAGAAAAAACGGCAAAAAAGTATATTTGATAAATCTCTTTTCGATCGGCCTTTAACAAGGCGAAAAAATCTTGAATGATTTTGAGATTAATACCAAACATGTATAGATAAAAAAATTAGGTGGACTAAAATAATTAAAAAAAATTAAAGTTTACGACACTTACAAACAATTCTATTTATAAGGTGTTTTCTTGTAACAAACTTTTCATGTATTTGTTTTGAAATAGGTATAGAATTTGCATGTTTTTAAAACGATATAAATATTCTGAACATTAGTAATTATAACGGGTGTTAAAATTATACTATTTTTGGATTCACGCTATGGTTCAAGAAGTATTAGAGATAATTCGATATTTTAATTTAGCCTACTTGGCTTTGGTATTGTTTTTTTTAATTATTGAAAGCAAATACTCTCAAAAAGTAATTTTTAGCATTTTATTTTGCGCTTCGGTATTTGTATACTTTGCATTTGAAAAGTATAAGGGAATGAGTACCACTGCAAATTTAATATTAGTTTTCAGTCGATTTTTAATCACCTATTTTTTTTGGCTTTTTTCCATGTCGGTATTCAGAAAAAAATTTACCTACACACGTTGGCATTTTATGGGGGTCATTATTTTAATTCCGGTATATATTATTTTCGATCAAATTAATCCTTTACATATTTCGTTTAGCAATGAATATATAGCTGTAATTACACACTTAATTCCGCAAATTATTCAAATAGTTTTTATTAGCTCAGCGTATTATATTTCAAAAAATGCTCAGGACTTTGATAAAAGCACTACCAAAGTTCGATTTAAAAAAACATTTTTTTATTTAGCTTCTGGGCTTTTTTTACTAAACACCTTAATTTCCACATCGATTTCGTTTTTTAAAACTCCGGCCGAAATTATGCTACTTCATCATTTGGTAATTTTGGTATTGCTGTTTTTATTTTTTGGGTATCGTTTAAAAATGATTCCCGGATTCTTTTTTTCGGGCGAAAAGGTTACTATACAGTTAGATGATGAAGATGTTATTATCCAAAAAATTGAAGATTCTATGACGAATCAAAAAATATATTTGCGCGAAGGAATAACCATAAAAGGGTTATCAGAACATATTCAGGAACATGAATACAAAGTACGAAAAGCAATAAATTATGCTATGGGATTTAAAAATTTTAACGATTACTTAAATTCAAAAAGAATAGCAGATGCCATAAAAATTTTGGAGAATCCCGATAAAAACAAGCTTACTATATTAGAAATCGCCTATTCCTTGGGCTATCAATCAATTTCACCGTTTTATAAAGCGTTTAAAGAAATAACCGGTATAACGCCTACCGAGTATAGAAGTAAAAAGCAAAATATTTAAGTTATTTTTCTAATAACGCCAATCCAAACCCATATTTACCATATTCGTTACCATTATACAACATATAGGTATTGTTTTTATGTTTAAATACGTATGGATAGCATATCATTTGACTATCCCAACCTTCTGAGGACACGTTTATCCCTGAATTATTGTCTTGTCTATTCCAGTTTAAACCATCTTTACTAAATGCATACCCTATTCTGTAAGGAGTTCCGTCACCACTTCTATAAGAATACCACATGTGATATTCATCTTTTTCAATTAGCACAGTAGGTCTGGAAAAGGCTTGAGCAAGACCCATCTTATATGGAATAGCAATGCCGTGTTTAGTCCAGTTTTCACCATCGGTAGAAGTAGCATATTTAATCACATGCACCATTTCTTCATTTTCAGAAGTCCAGCTTATAGTGGATCCGTACCACATTTTATAAAGACCTTTATCGAATATAACCCAAGGGTATGATAAGCTTACCGTATCTTCCTTGTCCATTCCTATAAAGGGAACTTGGGGATCTACCACAAAACCCCCTGTTTTTAGTTGCTTAAGCCTACCAATATCACCTCTCCAATGATCATTTTTGGGAAATTGCCACCCCATAAACAATATAAAGGATTGTTCATTAATTTGATACATATTTCCAATACTTATACCATGAGAATAAAAGGAGTTTTCATGTCCATATTTACAAAGTAAAACCGGTTTATTTTCTAAAACTTCCTGTTTTACAATATCTACCTCAATACATGCAAGGGATGATTTATTATGAGCATCTCTAGAACTGAAATAAATCTTAAAAACATCCTCATAAATATTTATAGCAACCGGATTCGTTGCATGCGAATATATATATTCACCATTAGGCTCAAAATGATATAATTGTCCTAATTTTTTCCAATGCATCATAAACTAATATCAAAACTTTCTTTTTCTAATATGGTTGGTCTGGCAGAAACATACACTTTATTTCTTTCGGTATTTTTAGAAATCACAACTCCTGCGCCCAATAAAGTGCCTTCTGCCAACTCAACTTTATGTGCTAGGGTTGAATTCACTCCTAAAAAACAATACGAGTTTATTATGCAATGACCAGATATTACCACATGTGAGCTTATAAAATTATGATCTTTAATGATGCTGTGGTGGCCAATATGATTCCCACTCCACAGAGTTACATTATGACCAATTTTTACAAAAGGTTGTATAGTGTTGTCTTCAAATATAAAGGCATTTTCTCCAGGAGGAAATTGTGATAAATATGAACATTTTGAACTAATATATGAGGCAATTGAGAATCCTTTTTCTTTTGCTTCAAAATATTTTTTCTCTCTAAGTTTATTCATTTTTGAATAGCTTAGAGCAATGAATATAGAATATTCAGAAGGGGAGAATTTTTTTTCAATTTCTTGAAAGGGAATTACCTCAAGTCCTTCGAAGGTTGACAGCGTAATATATTCTTGATCTAAGGTAAAAGCTACTACTTCATAAGCAGAGTCTATATCAAAATAGTACTTGGCAATTTGTGCTATATCACCCACCCCAAAAATTATGAGTTTTTTATTTTTCATTTTTTCGAATAATTATGGTAAATTCATACAAATGGTAATCGTGCAATAAAGCTACATTTTTTGAAAAATGTTTTTTGCAATAATCAAATAAAAACAAGGGATCTGCGTAATATAAATAGTCTTTCATATACTCTTTATCCGAATATTTGGTAAGCACATTAAACGAAAACCCTAGTGTTGACAAAGCATGTATTTCATCCAATACACCCAACACATACTGTGTCCACTCTTCATCGGCTTTGTGTTGCACTTTTACATTAAAAATACCACTGGCAACAACATAGTCAAAACTAGGTGAGGCATTTTGCAGGTTGTTAACAAAAGTTACGCGACTATTTTCGGCATGTTTTTGTTTAGCAACCCGAATCATTTCATCGGAAATATCAAATCCGGTGTAATATGGATGTGTGTTTTTATAATTTAAAAAATGCACAAATTCTCCATAACCGCAACCATAATCTAACAAGGTATAGGGGGCATTTTTATCTACCACCTTAAACAGCTGTTCAAAACGGATGTATTGGCTTTCATTGGAGTTCCAATCTACCCCTTGTGGAGTTGCGCCATGTTTTTTAACCTTATCGGTGTAATATTGCTCAACAGATTCAATAATTTTATCTTTAGTCATTTTTTGAGCCATTAGTTTTTCTTAAAAAGTTTTTTCGATCTATATGCCTCTATACTTTCAGGAACTTTAAAAGATAAACCTAAAACCTCTGCTTCTTTAACGCTTAATTGATCTGTTGAAAAATGAGCAGGTATATCTATTTGTTGTTTAATAATAGGAACTACAAACATATTGTTAATACCAATTCTTGCATAATGTGATTTGTTATACCCCGCTCTGTGATACAACATGCTGTCAAAAAAAACAACAGAACCTTTAGGGGCTTCAAGTTGAATAGAGTTTTCTTCAACAAATTTAGAGCTAGGGAAATAATCTAATCTGTGTGAATATGGTAGCAAAAATGTTGCACCATTATCTTTTGTAAATTCTGTTATGCAATAAAAAGCATTTAATGCTAAAGGCTTACTTATTATCCAATCTTGGTAAGGCAAATCCCTATGCCAAGAAGATTGGTGGTGCTCTTCGTTTGGTTTGTTGATGATGCCGTTTTGTAAGTGTAAGGTAAAAAATTTACCCAATATTTTTTCGGTAATTTCTAAAACCATTGGGTTCATAAATAAATCAAAAAATGATTTGTCATGTAAAAATGGCATTCTACATAAGTCTAACTCGTTGATGTTTTGTAAATTTTCACGACCAAAGTCCTTTTCTTGTTTTTGATAAATGTATATGAGTTTATCTGAAATTTTATCGCAAAAATCATTAGATAAAAGATTCTCTTCTATAGAAAAACCCTTTATTTTTAGATTTTCTTTATGATATTCTATTTTATTGGATACCGTATTTCGGTTTGTTATACCGTATTCTTTCATGTTAATTTAATTTTTTTTCAATAATGTACAATGGACGTCCTTTGGTTTGTTCAAATATTTTACCAATATAAATGGCCGATACACCAATGCTAGTTATAATTAAACCCGCTATAAAAAAGAGCAATACCGACAAACTTGCCCAACCTGGCTGAAAAGGATTAAAAATGGCTCTTATTATTATAAACAGACCTGCAATAAATGAAAAACCTGACAAAATAAATCCTAAAGATATGGTTAATCGTAATAGTTTATCCGACTGAGAAGTAATACCGTCTATGGCATGATTTATTAGTTTTTTTAGATTATAAGAACTTTTACCTTCTAATCTTTTTTCATGCTTAATAGGAATTATGGTAGATTTAAAACCTAACCATCGCAAAACCATTAAATAATGCCTTCGATAATCGTGATAATTTTTATAAGCGTCTACAACTTTATTGCTTATTAAACTGTAAGAACCTATACTAGAAGATGCTTTCCAGCTTTTGTTATCTACCAGCCAGTTAAAAATAGAATTAAATAACTTGGCGGTAATGTTTTTAAAGAAACCATGCTTTCTGGTTTCTTTTGAGGTATAAATAATATCATATCCTTCTAATGCTTTTTGATATAAGGTATTTATGTATACTGGATTGTCTTGCAGGTCGCAATCCATAATAATAGCATAATCGCCCAAAGCATAGTCTATACCTGCCGTTATGGCGTAATGTTGTCCAAAATTTCGGCTCAGTTTAATTCCCTTAACTTTTGTATTGCGCAGAGCATTTTCTTCAATTTTTTGCCAACTGTTATCCGGACTTCCGTCTTCTACTAAAATAATTTCGTATTCGGACGTAATTTTTTCAACCTCTTCGGAGATTCTTTTTACCAACTCATCTACCATTTTTTCGGCTCGGTATACCGGACTAATTATGGATAGTTTCATGCGAAAATTTTAAGTATTTTACAGATTCTTCTCCGGTGTTAAAAATTAAATCTAATATGCTTACACCATGTTCAAACGGATTCAATATCTGAGGGTATTCCGGGTATCCGCTATAGTCCCAATAATGTACCTCTATGCCGTTTTGTGTAAAAAACTGTTCGTCCATATACGCCTTAGCGGCAGGGCCGGAATAATATTTTTTTACACCCAACTCTTTACAAATATTTACCATACGCATCGTACGTTCTTCATGTAATACAAAATCGCTGGAGAATTTTATTTCTGTATTAATATTTAAAAACGAGTTTATGGCACGAATAAAGTGCATGTTTACTTCGGTTAAATAATCAAATGAGCAATTTTTATACAAAGGCTCTATCCATTCGGCCATAGCATTAAAATGCGGTGCTTTTTTATAATGGGTTTTAAGCACATTCCAATGTTGTTCACTCCAACTTTTATCAGCAATTTTTGTGTCTTTTATTTTCTGAAAATACTTGCCTTTAACCTCAACCGGAATACTCAGCCAAGATAAACCTTGTGGGGTTTTAATAAGATTTCGGTTTCTCCAATCGCGTTTGGTGTATTGCATGTCATCGTAAACTATAAATACATCTACAGCGGCAATACTATCAAAATATCCCTTCCAGGGGATATAATTAGACTGTGTTATAATGGCTTTTTCGTACATAATTCAGTTCAAAAATACTTTAAAACAATAACAAATGATTTATTTACATTCAATTTTTTAAAAACACATAAATTTTATTTAATGGGTATTCTTATAATTCAAATTAAATATTATGACTCTATAAAACCCTACTTTTTTTTAAACAGGTGCAATTTGATATGTATTATTCGAATAGGATGCTTTATGAGTTGTACATTGCGTTAAAAAATGTTTTTAATTATGTATTTAAACCATTAATAAATATTTGTATGTATTTCATTAAATTCTGTTTTTAAATTCATGAAATATTTATCGGTTTTAATTTTTGCCAATTTTAGTTTAAACATAATCAAACAAAAAAACCATATAACTTTGTTATCGACTAAAGACATAAGAAAAGAATGAATTTAACGATTGAAAATATATTGTTGGTTGGATCATTACTGCTTTTTATTAGCATAATTGCAGGTAAAACCTCCTACAAATTTGGAGTTCCAACGTTGTTGTTATTTTTAACCATAGGAATTTTAGCTGGATCTGAGGGTGTTGGAGGTATTTATTTTGACAACCCACAGCTTGCTCAATTTATTGGAATTGTTGCGCTTAATTTTATCTTGTTTTCAGGAGGGCTAGATACAAATGTAAATTCAGTTAAACCTATTTTAAAAGAAGGGCTTATTTTATCAACGTTTGGTGTATTACTTACCGCTTCATTTATAGGAATATTTGTTTGGTATTTAACCGATTTTACATTTTACGAAAGCATGTTACTTGGATCTATTGTTTCATCTACTGATGCAGCGGCTGTTTTTTCTATTTTGCGATCAAAAAGTCTTGCCTTAAAATCAAACCTTCGTTCAACATTAGAGCTGGAAAGTGGAAGCAACGATCCTATGGCGTATGTTTTAACAATAGCCTTTTTAACATTGGTAATAAATCAAGATCAAAGTATTCTTTCCATTATCCCACTATTTTTTAAGCAAATGATATTAGGAGGAATTGCAGGATTTGGATTTGGAAAACTTAGCAAAATAGTCATTAATTATATTAAACTTGATTTTGAAGGGCTATATCCTGTTTTGGTTATTGCACTTATGTTTATTACATTTTCTGCTACAGATTTTGTAGGAGGAAACGGCTTTTTGGCCATTTATATTTGTGCCGTTTTTTTAGGCAATCAAGATATTATTCACAAAAAAACAATTCTTAAAATGTATGATGGTTTAGCTTGGCTAATGCAAATAGTTCTTTTCTTAACATTAGGGTTGCTTGTTTTTCCAACGCAAATTATACCCTATATAAGTATTGGAATACTCATATCATTATTCCTAATGTTGGTTGCACGTCCATTAAGTGTATTTATGAGCTTATTGTTTTTTAAAATGGATTTGAATAGACGGTTTTATATTTCTTGGGTTGGATTAAGAGGTGCTGTACCTATTGTTTTTGCTACATATCCTTTGTTAGCAGGAATCGATAAAGCAAATATGATTTTTAATATTGTATTTTTTATTTCGTTAACGTCTGTCATTATTCAAGGAACCACCTTATCTATAGTTGCAAAATGGCTAAATGTAGCACTCCCTGAACAAGCAAAACCAGTATCAGAAATTGACAAGCTTATTTTAGATCTTCCAAAATCATCTTTGCAAGAATTTGAAATAACATCAGGTCTTTATGCTATAAACAAGCGAATTGTTGATTTAAATTTCCCTACTTCAACATTTATTGTAATGATTAAGAGAAATGGGGAATATATCCGTCCCGGAGGCTCAACAGAATTAAAAGAAAAAGATATATTAATGGTTTTGGCCGATTGCCCTGAAGATTTTAATAAAGTACATGATGTGCTACAAAAACATCCATAATTGTATTTTTAACTTTTACACTTTAAACATTAATCCCTTACAGGAATAATTTTTTTTCCATCGTTTATGTAGCAGGTTTTTTTCTCCTGACTGTTTTCAGAATAATAAACACAAAACACCTCTTGATTTTGCCGATAGGGTTCTATTTTCCAATAAACAGTATCGTAGGTATAACATGGTATAGTAACTACATGGCTTAATGAGGTTTGTTGAATGTTTTTAAGAATAATTTTTTCGGTTTTATGAGAACCTGTATATGTAGTTATTTCCCAAACTTCGGTATTTATTTTAATTTTTTCGGTAGTAGAAAAATTTTTAGACTCTTCTGTTTTGGCACTTGTCGAAAATGTATTTTTATTTTTTTTAATTCCTTCTTCTGCTCTGGCAGAGGAAGGTGTTGGAGCATCTTTTATTTCCGCATTCATTGAAGAACTCATGGTATTTAACTTGGGTTCATCTACTACATCTTCTTCTGAAACTTTAGAAGAATTTTCAGTCACTATATCTTGGGCAGGGCTTACGCTGCCTTTTGGAGTTTTATCTTCAACAGTTATTTCTTCTTTGGTTTTGGTTTCTATATCTAATTTATCATCAAGTATTGATATGGGTTCTTCATATTTAGAATCTTTTTTTTCCCCCATCTCTTGTGCTATTGTGTTTTTTGTTTGTTCATTGGGAGTATCTTCCATATCGGAATCCTCTATTTGAGGAATACTTGCGGGTTGTGTTTCCTCAGATTTTTGATGAGCAAAAGTTTGCTCGTTTTTATGTTGCAGAAAATAATACAACACAAATGAAACGCTTACAATAACTAAAAAACTTGCCGCCATAAGCCAGTATTTGGGTTTAGCCGGTCGAGTTAAATCATCTATTTTTTTATGCACTTCTAACGTAGCTTTTGGTAAAGAAACAGAGTTGTTTTTTAACACCATTAAGCCATCCATTACATCCTGACAGTAAGTGCACTCCAATAAATGTTTTTCTATTTTATGTTCTTCGGTAGCACTTAATATGCCCTCCAAATAATCATACATCTGTTGCTCACTAAGACATGAAATAGTACTTTTAAATATGTTTTTTGGTGTATTCATGTACTTTCTAAACAAATTTTTAAGTTTCTTTTTCCATTTTGTATATAACTTTTTACGGATACAATATCGTAACCCGTATCTGTACTAATTTCTTTGTAGCTTTTTTCTTGCATATAAAAAAGTAGCACGCATTTTTTTTGTTCCATTTTTAAATGTTCTAAACAAGAATTTAACTTGTTATAATTCAACTCTTTTTCATGTAGATGAGAATCTTCCGGATTTTCCATAAAAAGATCTTCCGAAAAATTATCCATCGACTCATACATAACCTTACTTCTAAGTTTTCCTAAACAGTGATTTTTTAAAGTACTATGCAACCAAGATTTAAAGTTAGAAATTTCGTGAATCAGTAAAATATCTAATAATTTTTCAAACACATCTAAAACCGCATCTTTACTTTCTTCATAATTCTTTAGATATTTTAAACAGATTGTTAAACTAAAAGAGGCGTATTTTTTAAAGAGTATCGCAATGATTTCTTTATCTAATGATTTTTTATAGATTCCTATAATCTCTTCATCCGGTAATTTACTAATATGTTTATTTTTAAATTGCATGAATTACTCTCAAAAATACATTTTTACATTCAACAGAAATAAAAATTATATATGAGGCATTGTAATTATGAGTATTTCAAATTTTCTATTTTTACAAAAAAATAATACATGGCTATTTTACTAAACGGCAAGGCACTTTCTGAAACTATGTATGAGTTTTTAAAGCAGAGTATTACACACGATGTTGCCACAGGTAAACGAAGACCTAAACTGGTAGCTATTTTAGTAGGCAACGATCCGGCCAGCGAAACATACGTTTTGGCTAAAATGCGTGCTTGTGAAAAAGTGGGTATGTTGTCTAGTATTTTACGATTTCCGGAAACCATTCGCGAAGCACAATTAATTCAGGAAATTAAAAAACTTAATCAGGATGTAATGGTGGATGGTTTTATTGTTCAATTACCTTTACCAAAGCATATTGATAATCAAAAAATCATGGAGGCGATACATCCTAATAAAGATGTAGATGGCTTTCATCCTTTAAATATAGGAAATATGGTTTTAGGTCAACCGGGTTTAAAACCTGCAACTCCTTCAGGTATTTTGGATTTACTTTCACATTATAATATTTCTACCGAAGGGAAACACTGCGTGGTTTTAGGCAGAAGTAATATTGTAGGTACCCCCATAGCGATTATGCTTAGTCAAAAAAACGCACCGGGAAATTGCACTGTTACAATTTGCCACAGTAAAACTCCGGATATTGCCTATCATACCAAACAGGCGGATATATTAATTGTGGCTATTGGTAAGGAAGAATTTATTACACGCGATATGGTAAAACCCGGTGCAGTTGTAATTGATGTAGGGATACACCGAAAAATTTTGAACGGAATAAAAACATTGTGTGGCGATGTAAACTTTAAAGATATTGAGGGCGTTTGTTCTTATATCACTCCCGTTCCTGGTGGTGTGGGCCCCTTAACCATTGCCTCTCTCTTAAAAAACACCTACAAAGCGTATCGTAAAAATATGGTCAATTAACACGTTTATTTCGGATAATCACATTATGAGCAATACAAACACAAAACTATGGTATTTTGAGAATTTTAATTTAATGAATAGCCTACCTAAGGAGGAACTACAAAAACTTGACTTTTCAAGCAAAATGAAAGATGTGGCTAAAAAAAATATTATTTATTTTCCGGATGAGCCTTCTAACTCTGTTTTTTTGATTAAAAAAGGAAGGGTAAAAATATCTAGAATATCCGATGATGGCAGAGAAATAATAATAGCCTTATTAGGCCCCGGGGAAATTTTTGGGGAGTCGGCTATCACAGACAAGGGAAGTCGAAGAGAAGAATTCGCAGAAGCCACGGAAGACACTATATTATGTTTAATGTTTTCCGATATTATTCATGAACTCATGCAAAAAGACCCGACTTTTAGCTTAAAAATAACTAAAATAATTGGGTTTAAGCTCAAAAGAATTCAGTCCCGTTTTGAGTCTTTATTGTTTAGATCATCTGATATGAGGGTAAAAAATTTTATTAAGGAGCTGGCCTTAACCGAAGGCGTAAAAAATGAACACGGCCAATATCATTTGAAACTAAAGTTAACGCATGAAGATATTGGTAAATTAACAGCTACCAGCAGACAAACTGTAACTACAGTTTTAAGTGATTTAGAAGCTAAAGACATTATTTTATACAACAGAAGCGCTATTATTATTAAGAACATGGAGATGCTTTAACTTTTTTTGCTCTATAAAAAAGTAGATTATAACGATGCTATATTGACACGCTATAATCCAATAGTTTTCTTGATAAGGCACCATAGCATAAGCGCTGTATGTAGCAAAAACTAAAATTGACCAAATTATAGCGTAGCGCTGGTTTGTAAATACAGAGGAAACAACTAATAGAGAAATATACCAAGGGTGTACGATTAAAGAAAACAAGTAATATACAAATAGTACAAGTACTGTTTTTCTATAAAACATGGTGTAGGTTAATGGCTGCTTTATCGGATAACATGAGATTAATAAAATAACTACGGTAGATATTACAGGCAAGACCTTTCCAATAATTTTTATTTCATTATACCCTGTTATTTGATATCCTATCCACCTTAACATGTAATAAATACTGGCATTAAACTCGAATGTTTGAAAATATAACGACAAGCTGTTTAACATATTTTTAAGCAATGAAATACTTAGTAAAGGAGTGAACAAAAGGAAAATAAAAAATAAGCTAACAGATGAATATATTAGACCCTTTTTTACGCCTAATTTCCGAACAATAAGAGGTAGTAATATTAGCGGAATAAGCTTAACGTGAACAGATAAAGCAAAAAATATAGCTGAGTACACATGGGAGTTTTTGAGTAAGAAATGCCAAGAAACAAGCAAAAAGAAAATTAAAATGCCTTCAAAATGTAAATTACCGGTAAGCTCAATAATAATTAAGGGGTTAAGTAAGTACCAAAAAATATGTGTGCTTGGTAGGTTTAATACTCGGAGTATTTTTTTTATATACTTATATGTTCCAAACTCTGCCATTAGTATTAAAATTCGCATAATTACAATGCTCCAAAAATTAGAGCTAAAAGAAAACACAGAAGAGGTGTAAAAAATTATTTGTAATACCAAGGGATATACGCTATAATAATTAGGAGAGTTCATGTGCTGAACTAATTTTTCGTGTTCTATACCGGGCATTATATTTAGGTCAAGAATTTCTTGAGGCAAATATTTGTATGGGTGAATGCCGTTTTGTATTAATTTTCCGTCCCAAATAAACCTATAATAATCATCCGATAAGTTAGGGATACAAAGCAAAAATAAAATACGAAACAGAAATGCTATCCAAACCCAAAACGAATAGTTTTGATGAAGTTTTTGTTGATTTTGTAACAGGTAAATATATACGATGCCTAAAAAACCAATGAAAACAAATAATAGCTGTGTATCTTCTCTTTGTAAATAATACGAAATATAAAAATATACCAAGCCTGATAGAAAACATATCATTAAATACCATGGTGATATATTGCCGAAATTTTTAAACACTCAACAAAATTAAAGGTATTTAAAAATAGTGGTTATAATTTTATATCCAGCACCAATGGTGCCTTTTACTGTCCCACTTACCTTCGAATGACCAATACGCACTCTGTATTTTACCGGAATTTCTTTGGTTTTTAGTTTTAGCTTTGCGGCTTTTAATTGCATTTCAACTGTCCAGCCATAGGTTTTGTCTTGCATTTTTAGCAATAATAGCTTATCAAATTTTATGGCTCTAAAAGGACCTAAATCGGTATAATAAACTTTATACAGCCATTTTATGAGGGTAGTTGCAAGCCAATTTCCAAAAATTTGTTGTGGAGTCATAGATCCTTTTTCACGATTGCCTAATGCTCTGGATCCAATTACCATATCAATATTTTCTTCCATAATTGGTTTTATAAGAAGCGGTATTTCTTCTGGATAATCTGAATAATCGGCATCTAAAAAAACTACAATATCAGGTTTATGAGGTAATTCCTGAATGTAAGAAATTCCTTTTAAACAGGCATATCCGTACCCTTGTTTAGGCTCTTCTAATACAATGGCTCCTGCATTTTGAGCGTTTATTGCTGTTTGGTCGTTAGAATTATTATTTACTACAACAATAATATTAACGAATTCTTTTGGTATATCTCTTATGACCCTACCTACAGAGTTTTCTTCATTATATGCCGGAATAATAACCGCTATGTTAACTTTATTCGTCATATTCTACTATTTTTTTTAAATTCCCCTCATCATCATATATTTTCCATCCACCTTTTTTAAGGTGTTTTATTTGCTTTCCTTCTGAAGTTAAAATTCCATTTGTATAATATTTTACGTAGCCATTTAATTCATCATGTATGTAGTTACCCTCTCTTACTTTTATTCCGGTTGAATCATAAAAACACCACCATCCGTTTTTTAAGCCCGAAAGATAATCTCCACATTCCTTAATATTATTATTTTGATAATATGTTTTCCAGTAATTTTCTTTTTTATCATGTATATATTGACCAATTTCATATAAATTTCCATTAGAGTAATAGCTTTTCCAATATCCGTTTTTTTGGTTTTCTTTAAACCACCCCTCCATAAGCAAGCTCATGTCTTTAGAAAATCTCTTAAAATACCCCTGTAAAGTATCTAATTTATAAAAACATTCAACATAAGTATTTGATTTTTCGTCAAATAGTACCCATCGATCATTTTTTTTGTTTTTTTGATAAAATCCAGATGCTAAAAATTTATCTTCCGACAAGGCTTCCCAAAATCCTTCTTTTTGATTATTTAAATAATGCCCTTTATACTTTACTTTATTTTTAGTAGCATATATTTCCCAAAATCCTTGTTTCAAATTAAGTGAATCAACAAACCCATTTACAATACATCTATTTATAGTATCATTAACATATTTTCCAGTAGGTAATGAAATTTCGGGTATTTCAAATACCATAATTTCTAGTTGATTTTTTTTAACATCTTTATAAAAAGAATTAACTGTTCTAGTGTTTTCGTCCTTTTTATTTTTAGCACAAGAAAATACTAAAAGACATATTAACCAATGCAAATTTCTCATGCAGCAAAATTAAACTATACAAGCTATTGTATTTGTCTTGTACAAGACAAATAAACGGTCATCCATGTATTATATTTGCTCAGTACCTCAAAAAATATATCCCAATGAAAAAAACAGCACTTATTTTATATTTATGCATACTTAACGTTATAGGTCACACGCAATCTCAATTATTTGATGATACCGATGCTTTTTTAAAAAAGTATGTAACCCATGGGCTTGTTGATTATTCGGCCTTAAAAAAGCAATTTCAAGATTTAGAACATATTTGGAAGCAATATCAATTAATAGATACCATGAATGTACATGAGGAAAAAGCATTTCTAATCAATTATTATAATATTTCGGTCATGTATTTATTAATTAAGCACTATCCGGTTTCATCACCTAAAGAGATTCCTGGTTTTTTTGATGAGAAGTATATTGTGTATAAGAACAAAAAAATAAGTTTAAATGAATTAGAAAATTCCATCATTCGAAAAAAATATAGTGATGCACGCATACATTTTGTATTGGTTTGTGGAGCTATAGGTTGTCCGCCCATTACAAATTTTGCCTATACGCCAAATTTGTTGGAGCAGCAGTTAAACCAACAAACTAGTTTAGCCTTAAACAGAGAAGATTTTATTACACGTAATGATGATGATAAAAAAGTATTCATATCTGAAATTTTTAAATGGTACGAAGAAGATTTTTTAAAGGCACATAAAAATATCATCCAATTTATCAATACATACCGAAACACCCCCATTTCCGAAAATTATAGCATAGATTACTACGCGTACAATTGGGGGATAAATGATTTAAATTCCGTTCTGTTTAACGAAAACAATCTATCAAATAATGCTTTACAACTAAAAACAAAACAGAAAAAAAGCACTCAAGAATTTACACCTTCTGTTTTATACGAAAAAGGACAGTGGGAGTATAAGTTTTTTAATAATTTATATACTCAAACAAAAGGGTTTGACGCAATAGGCAATACATTAAATTATGCAAATAGAGGCACGTATTTTTCTTCTATTAATCAGGTATTGTTTGGGTTAAACGCTAGAGTAAATGTGGGTTTTGATTTTTGGATTAAATCTGTAAGAATAGATGACGTTGGTAACTCGCCTTTTAAAATCCTTTCTTTTGAGCGATTAAATAACACTCGAACGGCTTTAACTGGTGTTGGGCCTAAAATAAAAATACAACCATTTAAAAAACTCTCGAAATTATCCATTCAAAGCACTTTATTAATACCTACTGCAAAAGATATGGAGGGGAAATTTAATAATAAGCCATATTTAAGTCAACAAGCGTATACATGGATTACTCAGGTTAATTACGACTATACAGTTAGTTCAAAATTTCAATTATTTTTTCAGGTAGCACCATGGGTGTATAAAACTACTTCTGCTTCAGGAACATCTAGTACATCATATTCAATTTCTACTCCTACTACTTTGTTTATCAGTTATTTTCCTACTAAGAAACTTACGTTTTATTTACAAGAAGAGTGGTGGCCCAATTTTGGATTAGGTGGTATTGCTTCGTGGTTTAGGCAAGAGGGGTTAGGCTTAAAGTACCAGGTAATACAAGGGGTATTAGAGTTAGAAACATCGGT
>CAZEIM010000016.1:55132-59178 GCA_964512145.1 uncultured Flavobacteriales bacterium | reverse complement strand
TTTCGATAATAGATTGAATATCAGAAATGGCTTTATTAGCATTAGAAAATGTTTGAATGATATTAATTTTTGCTAATGAATCAGAAAAACTAGACGTATTATTTATAATATTATTTAATTTTTCATTATTGTTTTTAAGAGTGCCTGAAATAGACTCTAAGTGGCTCATTGTTTGGTTAATTTTAGGAGCTGTGGATGTCATCAGCTCATCTGTTGTTACGGCAATATTTTCAATAGAATTAACCGTTCTATTAATCTTTTTAGATAAATTTCCTGCAAAATCATCATCGAATGACCCTTCTACAATTCCAAAAATTGAATCAATATGTGAAACCAATGACTCAATCTTTAATTTTAAAGGTTGAATTTGCTTATTTACTTCATCTTTTAATGAAACCTCTGTTTTAGACAAAAGAGTATCTCCAGGCAAATGATATTCTGAAGAATTACTCATTTCAATTTTTATTCCTTTACTCCCTAATAAATCAAAGCTGGTAATTCTGGCAATAGATTCTTTAGGGATTTTAAAATGGGGTTCTTCAATTAAAAATTCTACAATGAGTTCTCCTTTAGCGTTAGGATTAAAAAATATATCGGTTATAAATCCCACACTATATCCATTTACTTGTATTAAATTGTTTTTTTGTAAGCCGTCAATATGCGAATATTTAGCATAATAGCGTTGTTGTGTGCCAAAAATATTTGTTCCGCGTAAGTAATAATACCCATAAAACACTATAAAAAGTGCACTTAGTACAAAAATGGCTATTTTTATTTCTTTAGATATTTTCAAATTACTTTTTTATTTTTTTTAAAGCCTCTTGCATAGGTATTCTCGCACCATTTTCAAAGGCAACTATAAAAGCATCTTTATATCCTTTTTCTCTCATTTTATTTTGCAAATATAATAGTTCGTTTGTACTATCACTTTCTCCAACAGTATATTTATAAATTCCATCTTTATCTTTATATTCAAATATATTATTTATTCCTTCAATTTTTTTTTGCTCCATTGTTAAAGCAACGGGTGAACTATAAAACTGAACCCTAAAAACGATAGTATTTTTAGAGTTCTTTTCTATAACCGATAAATTTGTAAATTGTTGCTCTTGTATTTTAAAACTTTCAGCCGGAGAAAGTTTATTGCTTGTTATGATTTTATTAGGCTCAATATTAGATGCCGTATCGGATGTGTTTTTTTTAATAGCTTGTGATTTTATTACAATAGTATCTGAAAAATTCCCCACATCTTTCTGGTTGGTTTGCTGCTGCACATAAGTATTAATACTTATATCTTCTTTTTTTACGGGAATTGATTTTTTTACTGTAACCGAATCTGTGTTTTGGTTAGATGTATTGTTTTTAGTGTCTGGTTTTGTATTTTGTGTTATGGGCTGTTTGGATAATCCATCATTTGATATATTAGCCTTTTTCACCCCATCTGTTTGTGAAATTCTTTTATCTATTGACTCTTTATATTCTTTAAATGCCTGAAACATAGCCGAAGACATTTTCTCTTGATTTTTAGGATCTGCTAAAAATTTTTCTTCTTCTTCGTGTGTTAAAAATCCCGTTTCAATTAATATTGATGGCATGGCGGTTTTGTATAATACCAAAAAACCCGCTTGCTTAACCCCCCTATTTTTTCTGCCAATTTGAGTGAATTGGTTTTGAATTTTCGAAGCAATATCTAAACTTTGTTCAAGATATGTGCTTTGCATAAGAGTAATAGCAATCATATCTTCATCTGAATTAGGGTTAAACCCCTCGTACGTTGTATTGTAATTTTCTTCCATTAATATTACCGAATTTTCTCTTTTAGCAACGTTTAAATTTTCTTCCGTTTTATGCAAACCCATTACATAAGTTTCTGAACCAAAGGCATGCTTAGGGCCTGAATTTGCATGAATACATATAAATAAATCCGCTTTATTTTTATTGGCTATATTAGCCCTTTCATGTAACTCAACAAATACATCGGTATTTCTAGTATAAATTACTTGAATGTCTTTATAATTTGATTCTATTAATTTGCCTAGCTTTAATGCCATAGCTAAACATACTTCTTTTTCCTTCGATTTAACTCCTAAGCAACCAGGATCATGCCCTCCGTGGCCTGGATCAATAACTACTTTTTTAATTCCTTGAGAATATATATCAGAATATTGAATAAATAAAAAAAATCCAATTAATAACCATATTTTTAAGTTATTTAATCCAATTATACTATATTCCTTTATTCGTGTCAATACTTATTATTAGTTTTGCAACGGCATGTTGCTGTACAAAAATAACATAATTACGCACTTTAAAAATATTATTTGGTTATTTGCCCTTTTTTTTATTACAGGGAGACCTATTATAGCACAAATTACAACTCAAAATTCAGATATAATACCTGATACTTTATTGGATCAAAAAACAGACTCTACAAATTATTTTACAAAAGATTCTATTACATTAGATACCATTAAACCTAAAGATGTAATCGATGCAAAAATTGAATATGAGGCTTTAGATTCTATGATTTTTGATGTTGAAAAACAGGTTATGTACTTATACGGAAAATCTAAAATATTATACAAAAACACTCAACTGGATGCCGCAAATATTAACATTGAATTAAAAAATAAAACACTGTTTGCTAAAGGAATCCCTGACAGTAATCATGTATATATTGAGAGGCCTTATTTTAAAGATGGAGAGCAAGGTTTTTTCAGCGACTCCTTAAAATACAATTTTGATACAGAAAAAGGAAAAATATATAAGGCAAAAACTCAAGAAGGAGATGGATACATCCATGGAAAAGAAATAAAAAAAATGAAAGATGATATTATATATATCCGCGATGGAAAATATACTACCTGTCAGCATGATACACCTCATTTTTATATTGAAGCCAAGAAGTTAAAAATTATTAAAAATGATAAAATTATTACCGGACCGGCAAATATAAAAATTATGGATGCACCAACGCCTGCTTGGTTACCCTTCGGGTTTTTTCCCAGTAAGCGCGAACAAAGTTCTGGAGTAGTATTGCCTAATAGTTATGGTGTATCTCCAAACCAAGGAGCTTTTTTAAATGGAATTGGTTTTTTTTGGGCAACCAGTGATTATTTAAATACCGAATTATTAGGCGATATTTATTCCTTAGGAAGTTGGGCTCTTTATTCAAATACTAACTATAATGTCCGATATAAGTTTAATGGTAGTTTTAATATGAGCTACTTTGTTTTTAAACAAGGGTTTAAAGAATTACCCAATTACTCCGAGCAAAAAAATTTTATGATACGATGGAGCCATAGGCAAGACCCAAAATCGGGGAGTAAATGGACTTTTTCATCGGATGTAACAGCGGGTTCAAATTCAACTTATAGAAATAACATTACCACAACTACTCAAAATTACTTATCCAATGTGTTTAGATCTAATATAGTTGCTACACGTTCTTTAAGGATATTAAATACCCCATCTACATTATCGTTAAACGGCTCACATGAACAAAATGTATTAGACTCATCTATCATTTTAAATGTTCCTAATATTACATTAAATGTTCCTAGAATTATGCTTTTTAAACAAGGGAAATCCCCTATCAGAAAGTGGTATCATAACTTAGGAACTAGTTATAGTGCTTCTTTGCAAAATCAACTAAATACAAAATTAGATTCCAGTTTCCTCACTACCAATTCTTTTAATAAGTTAAATAATGGATTTCAACATAGCATTCCTTTAAATACCTCATTAAAAATACTAAAATATTTTACGTTTAATCCTTCCATAAATTATAGGGGCGTATTTTACACTAAACGTTTTAACAATACTTGGAATTCTATTGAAAACAAATTATTAATCGATACGATTAATCAGTTTACTGCCTTCCATGCGGTAAGCACTAATGCAAATATTACTACCAAAGTATATGGCATGTATACCTTTAATAATAACTCTACCATAAAAGCTATACGTCACGTAATTACTCCGTCTGTTGGTATAAATTATACACCGGATATTAACGAGTGGTTTAATTTAAATTATTTTAAAGA
>CAZEIM010000016.1:53915-55095 GCA_964512145.1 uncultured Flavobacteriales bacterium | reverse complement strand
ACATTAAATCCTTATGATACAATTACATACTCTCCCATTTCTGGAATATTTGGATCTCCTCAAATGGGTCAATTTGGAGGAATCACATTTTCATTAATCAATGATATCGAAATGAAGTACACTCAAAAAAAAGATAGTTTAAAAAGTGATCAAAAAATTAAGTTATTGGATAACTTTTTTGTTTCGGGAGGATATAATTTTTTACAAGATTCTTTAAAATTACAACCTTTAAATTTTAGAGGTAATTTTAATTTGATTAAAAATATGAATATTAATTTTAATGGTATATTAGATCCTTATATGTTGGATTTTATTAGCCGAAAAAGAATAAATACGTTAGAAATACAAGAATTTGATTGGTGGAATGGAAAACGGAGGATTGGCAGACTAACCTCATTAAATGTTGCGATATCTTATTCAATTAGAGGAGGAAGTACCGAAACCTCTAAAAAAAGCTCCAAGGGAACAGAAGCCGAACTAAAACATATTAACCAAAATCCTGATGCTTATGTTGATTTTAACATACCATGGAGTTTAAATATTAGTTATAACTTTTTTTATCTTAAACCCGAGTATAATCCTACTATTACACAATCTGTTTCATTTAACGGAGACATAAAATTAACTCAAAGCTGGAAAATTGGTTTTTCTAGTGCATTTGATATTCAAGCTCAAAAACTTGCGTTGCCCACTTTAAATATTTACAGGGATTTACACTGTTGGGAAATGAAGTTTATGGTAATACCTTCGGGAAATAGACAAAGCTTTAGGTTTGATATTAATGCTAAAGCGCCTATATTACAAGATTTAAAATTAACCAGAAGATTAGAGTGGTATGATAGACAGTAGAATTATTGTAATTATCCTTGTTATTTTTAGTGTTAATAATCATGCTTTTGCTCAAAAGTATGATTCCTGTTATTACGAAATAGGGTATGCAACATATTATGCTTCAAAATTTGATGGGAGAAAAACCGCCAATGGAGCAGTTTTTAATAATAAATTATTTACATGTGCTCACAGAACTTTACCCTTTGGAACGAAATTAAAAGTAACAAGGCTTGATAATTTACAGTGTGTGTTTGTTCAAGTTAACGACAGAGGTCCATTTTACATTAAAAATATTGTGGATTTGAGTCAAATTGCCGCTAAAGAATTAAACATGATTATACAAGGCCGA
>CAZEIM010000016.1:53627-53876 GCA_964512145.1 uncultured Flavobacteriales bacterium | reverse complement strand
AAATTGAGCCATATTGAATTTCAACTTGCTTGGTGTTTAAATTTTTAATAAATTAAGGTACATTTTAATGATGAAATATTGTAAAGAATGTAACGAGGTTTTGAAAGGTCGGTTCGATAAAATATTCTGTTCTGATCAATGCAGAAGTAGTTTTAACAATAAATTAAACTGGGAAAATTTAGCACAAGTTCGGAAAATCAATAAAATACTTCAAAAAAACAGAAAAATTTTAGAACAATTAAATCCAGA
>CAZEIM010000016.1:9059-53606 GCA_964512145.1 uncultured Flavobacteriales bacterium | reverse complement strand
CCAGATGGAAAAACGAGTGTTCATAAAAATAAACTACACGATTTAGGCTATAATTTCAACTTTCATACTCATATAATGGAGACTAAAAACAACAAAAAGTATATATTTTGTTACGACTTTGGCTTTTTACCTTTATCAGAAGATTTTTTATTATTAGTTAAGGACAAATCAGGAAAAAAATAAAGGTTTTAGAGAGAATCAAAATATTGTTCCTGTATGTTTGAATTAAATATTTATGTTAGAATACATTTTATTATCATGTATTCCATTTTTTTATAATATTCAACCTTTCATAGTGTATTTTACGCTATTCAATAATTTGCTTTGGCATAATTTTAGTTAATACGTTAACTTTAAATAGTTAATGTTACCATGAAATACGCAGTGTTTTTTATATTTTTATTTATTATCAGTACTTTTTGCAAAGTATCCGTTAAATCTATAAATAAACCCAACAAAAAAAATTACTCATTTTCTCAATATTTTTTACCTAAATAGCACTAAATATAACTTTTATCATTTATTTTTCTGACATAAATCTTTGGTTTACTTTTTTAGTGCATATACATTTACTTAAAGTTTATTAACAAAAATTTGTTTAAAAATTTTGAACGCGTCAAAAATATTATTAGTTTTGCAAACTATTTTTAAGTTATGAAAAGAACATATCAACCTTCCAATAGAAAAAGAAAAAATAAACATGGATTCATGGATAGAATGGCTAGTAAAGATGGCAGAAAAGTATTGGCCAGAAGAAGAGCTAAAGGAAGAAAAAGATTAACCGTATCCGATGAAAAAACACATAAGTAATTTATTATGAAAAAAGTATTAATATTAGCATTAGCAGTTATTTTATATGCTAACGTACAAGCTGAAGAAAAAATTTCTGTTGAATCAACAAAACAAGAGATTTTGAATATGCAATCTTGGATAATCGTTTACAGTAAATCTGAAAATGTGATTCGAGTAACGGATTTTTCTGACATTGAAAGAAAGAGAACATTAATTTTACCTGAAAAAGAAGGTTTAGTTTTTATAAAAAACATTGTTAAATCAGATCCTTCTAAAGTAAAAGAATTTAGAGTTCAGTAAAAGTGTTTTTAAAGTTTATGTCAATCCCGATTAATGAATATTAGTCGGGATTTTTTTTATTAATTACATGCCACAAAACATCGAAATAAAATCAGTTTTAATTATTGGAAGTGGTCCAATAATTATTGGACAAGCTTGTGAGTTTGATTACTCTGGATCTCAAGCTGCGCGATCGTTAAAAGAAGAAGGAATTGAAGTTTCCTTAATAAACTCAAATCCTGCCACAATTATGACCGATCCTGTAACTGCAGATCACGTATATTTACTTCCTTTAAATCCTGTGTCTATTGAAAAAATTTTAGTAGAACGAAAAATTGATGCGGTATTACCTACTATGGGAGGACAAACGGCATTAAATTTATGTATAGAATGCGATAACTTAGGACTATGGGAAAAATATAATGTTAAAATAATAGGGGTTGATATTGATGCTATAGAAATAACTGAAAATAGGGAAAAATTCAGACAATTATTAGAAAGTATTAATATTCCGATGGCTCCTTCAAAAATAGCTAATTCTTTTTTGGAGGGAAAAGCCATTGCACAAGAATTTGGTTTCCCATTAGTTATTAGGCCATCATTTACTTTAGGAGGCACAGGAGCATCTATAGTTTATGCGAAAGAAGATTTTGATACTCTGCTCAATAGGGGTCTTCATGCATCTCCTATACATGAAGTTTTAATTGATAAGGCTATGATGGGCTGGAAAGAATTTGAATTGGAACTGTTGCGCGATCATAATGATAATATTATTATCATTTGTTCTATTGAAAATTTTGATCCTATGGGAATACACACAGGCGACTCTATTACCGTTGCTCCAGCTATGACTTTATCAGATAAAACATATCAAAAAATGAGGGATATGGCTATAAAGATGATGAGAGCCATAGGTAAGTTTGCAGGAGGGTGCAACGTGCAATTTGCAGTTAGTCCAGATGAAAATGAAGATATTATAGCCATTGAAATTAACCCAAGAGTTTCTCGATCTTCTGCCCTTGCCTCTAAAGCTACAGGTTACCCTATTGCAAAAATTGCAGCAAAATTAGCCATAGGATACAACTTGAATGAATTAAAAAATCAAATAACCAAAACCACATCTGCATTTTTTGAACCCACGTTGGACTATGTAATTGTTAAAATTCCTCGTTGGAATTTTGATAAATTTGTAGGTTCCGATAGAGAAATCGGCCTGCAAATGAAATCGGTTGGAGAAGTAATGGGAATTGGTAGATGTTTTCAAGAAGCACTTCAAAAAGCTTGTCAATCTTTAGAAATAAAAAGAAACGGTCTTGGTGCCGATGGAAAAGAACTGTCCAATCAAGATGAGTTAATGCATAGCCTAAAACACCCAAGTTGGAACAGAATATTTCATATATACGATGCCATTAAATTAGGAATTCCAGTAAAAAGAATTCATGAAGTAACTAAAATTGATCTTTGGTTTTTATATCAAATAGAAGAGTTAATAGCCTTAGAAAAAGAGATTGAAAAAAACAACATACATTCGATTTCTAAAGACCTTTTATTCGAAGCAAAATCTAAAGGGTATGCCGATCGACAATTAGGTCATTTACTGCGTTGTTTAGAAAGCGAGGTGTACTCAAAAAGAAAAGAATTGGGAATTCATAGAGTATATAAATTAGTAGATACATGTTCCGCTGAATTTGAAGCACAAACGCCTTATTACTACTCAACTTTTGGGGAAGAAAATGAATCAATATCTAGCCAAAAGAAAAAAGTAATAGTATTAGGATCAGGTCCAAACAGAATAGGTCAAGGCATAGAATTTGATTACTCTTGCGTGCATGGTGTTTTGGCTGCAAAAGAAGCTGGATATGAAACTATTATGATTAATTGTAATCCCGAAACCGTATCTACTGATTTTGATATCGCAGATAAATTGTATTTTGAACCTGTATTTTGGGAACATATTTTCGAAATCATTGAATTAGAAAAGCCTATTGGAGTAATTGTTCAACTTGGAGGCCAAACCGCATTAAAATTAGCAGAAAAACTTGATCGCTATAATATTCCTATTATTGGCACAAAATTTAATTCCTTAGATTTAGCGGAAGATAGAGGAAGATTTTCAGATTTATTGAAAGAATTAAATATACCTTACCCAAAATATGCTGCAGTTGAAACAGCAGAGGATGCTATAAAAGTTTCAAAAGAACTAGGGTTCCCTCTTTTGGTTCGCCCATCTTATGTATTAGGAGGGCAAAGCATGAAAATTGTAATCAATGAAGATGAACTAGAAAGGCAGGTAATTAAAATATTAGGTCAAATGCCCGATAATAAAATATTATTAGACCATTTTTTATCAGGTGCTATAGAAGCTGAGGCGGATGCTATTTCAGATGGAGAAGATGTATACATCATCGGAATTATGGAGCATATCGAACCTGCAGGAATACATTCCGGTGATTCTTATGCGGTATTACCTACTTTCGATTTACCCGAAAACGTATTACAAAAAATTACAGAATACACTCAAAAAATAGCTAAAAACATGCAGGTAAAAGGCTTAATTAATATACAGTTTGCCGTAAAAAATAATACCGTATATGTAATTGAAGCTAATCCAAGAGCTTCCAGAACAGTACCGTTTATTGCGAAAGCATACTCTGAGCCTTATGTAAAATACGCTACTGAGTTAATGTTGGGAATTAAAAAAATAAAGGATTATACGTTTATGCCAAAACAAAATGGGTACGCTATTAAAAAACCGGTATTTTCTTTTAATAAATTTCCTAATGTTAATAAAGAGCTAGGGCCCGAAATGAAATCCACCGGTGAAGAAATTATTTTTATAAAAGACCTAAAAGACGATTATTTTAAAAAGATTTATTCGGAAAGAAATTTATATTTAAGTAGATAATGTTACGATTTTTATTTTATTTATTCATGTTTTACATTGTTTATTCATGGATAAAATTAATTTTTGGAAATTCACAAAAAGCAAATTCTAAAGAAAATAAAACCAGTAATTCAAGTGGTTCATTTTTTTCAAATAAAAGAAAAAAAATGGAAGACGAGCTCTCGGAATATGTAGATTATGAAGAAATAAAATAATTTTCGTAATTTTATAATATGGTGCGTTATTTCAAGGTTTTGTATTTTATTTTGATTGCAATCTCTGGTTATTCGCAAACAGATACCAATAGCATAAAATACATTAATAAAAGTGATACTCGTTTTGATGAGATACGTCTAATTTACCGAAAACAAAATGTATTTAGCGCTATAGTACATACCAAAGGTTTAGGTTTTAATTATAGGCATTATAATGTTTTAAATGCTACTCAAAAAACATTTTATAATATAGAATGGGTTACTCTAAAACACCCTAAAGAAGTTAAAATAACAACATTCAATACCGATGCTAGAGGGTATGTTTATGGTAAAAAAAACGATGTCTCTATACTTTCAGGTTCATTTGGATATGAAAAAATAAAACATGAGAAACAAAGCTTAAATGGAGTTCAAATTAGCTTAAATTATTCAATAGGACCCTCAATAGCTATTTTAAAACCAGTGTATTTAGAAATTGCATATCCTTACTTAATAACCGGTGCTCGAAAAGTAATAGAGCAGTACGATGAAACCAAACACTCTCAATCTCAAATTTTTGGTAAAGCAAATGTTTTTTATGGTTTAGATAAACTAAGATTTCTTCCTGGTTTAAATGTAAAAGCAGCCGTACAATTTGAATATTCAAAATCAGATGAATATGTAAGGGCAATTGAAATAGGTTTACGATCAGATATTTTTTTAAAAGATATTCCCATTATGGCAATTATTGATAATAATTTTGCTTTTTTAAACATTTTTGCCTGTTGGCAGTTTGGAAAAAAAATTAAATAACTTGGAACAAAATAGTATTAAAAGTAAAAAGCCTTCTTGGCTTCGTGTAAAACTTCCTGTAGGTGAGAATTACAAAAAAGTTAGAGGTATTGTTGAAACGCATAAACTCCATACTATTTGTCAAAGTGGTAATTGCCCCAATATGGGCGAATGTTGGGGTGCTGGCACTGCAACGTTTATGATTTTAGGAAATGTTTGCACCAGATCTTGTGGATTTTGTTCTGTTTCAACCGGAAAACCGGATAAAGTAGACCCATTTGAGCCGGTTAGGGTTGCAAAATCAGTAAAGTTAATGGGCGTAAAACATTGCGTTATTACTTCAGTAGATAGAGACGATTTACCCGATGGCGGTTCAGATATTTGGATTGAAACAATAAAAGCTGTAAGAAGAATTAGCCCCGGTACAACCCTTGAAACATTAATTCCAGACTTTAAAGGTGATTGGAATAACCTGCAAAAAATTATAGATGTTGCCCCCGAAGTTGTTTCACATAATTTAGAAACCGTAAGAAGACTCACCAAACAAGTTCGAATTCAGGCAAAATACGATCGAAGTTTAGAGCTTTTAAGAAGACTTAAAAAGTCTGGTATTAAAACAAAATCCGGCATTATGGTTGGATTAGGAGAAACATACCATGAGGTGATTGAAACAATAGATGATTTAGTTTCGGTTAATTTAGATATTTTAACCATTGGTCAATATCTACAACCAACTTCTAATCACCTTCCTGTGGTTGAGTTTATTACACCCGAACTTTTCGAGGAATATAAAAAAATTGCCTTACAAAAAGGCATCCGATATGTTGAAAGTGGACCATTAGTCCGCTCATCGTATCATGCTGAAAAACATTTGTAAGACACCATTAAACAAATTATTATAGCCATTTGTTGTAGGAAATTATCCATTCAATAATTGAAATAAATATTTTTAAAATAATAATTTATATTTGATATACATGAATTTTATAGTAATTGATTTAAATTTGCACTAAATTTTTTTAAACCATGAAAAAGATTATCCTCTTTTCTTTTACCGCTGCATTCGTATTTTTAGCTGGTTTATATGCTTATAAATACAATAATACTGGTATTTCAAAGCCTACCTACCAACCAAGAAGCTCTCAACCAACTACAAATTTTGGCTGGAAAGGAGCGCAAGATTTATATTTTATGTTGCGTAGAAATGCAAATACAGGAACATTAACCATTGAAGATATTATGAACGCTAGAAAAGCGGTTGATAATTCTTATTCAGCAATTAGTAAAACTACTTCTCTGCTATATTGGGATGAGTTAGGTCCTGATAATATTGGTGGAAGAACTAGAGGTATATTAGTAGATAATACCTCAGATGGTTCAAGGGTTTATGCAGGGGCTGCATCTGGAGGTGTATTTGTATCTTATGATGCTGGTAATAACTGGCAGCCACTCAATAATACACAAGACAATTTATGTATTTCTTCTATGACCCAAGGTCCTGACGGAACTATTTGGGTTGCTACAGGAAGTGCTTTTGAAAATTTTGGATTAGGAGGAACAGGGGGTTCAGGTTTTGTGGGTGATGGTCTTTTTAAACTTACTCCCGGACAAAATTTCTTAACTAAATTGCTATCTACATCTCCATCCGGATTAGATTCTTCAGGTGACTGGAGTATTATAAATGTTGTTCGTGTTGATAAAAATAACCGTGTATATGTGGCCTTAAATAAGGGACTAAGGTATTCTGATGATGGTGGAAACACTTGGACAAATCCAGTAATTGTTCCAGAAACTTCTAATCCGCTTCAATCTCCATGCGTGGATGTTGAAATTACAGCAACCAATGATGTTATTGCAGCATTTAAAACCGGAGTATGGTATTCGCCAAATGGTAATGTAGGGACATTTGCCAGATCAACCGGCATTCCCGGAAATAATAGAATTGAAATGTCTATTGCTCCAACCAATCAAAATCGAGTGTATGCTGTTGCATGCAATTATACTGGTGGATATGGTGATTTTTCAGGGTTTTGGGAATCAACCAATAAAGGAATTAGTTGGACAAAAATACCTACATTAGCAAGCTTTAATCCGTTTAATATTACAGGCAGTAACCCACAAGGTGCTTATAATATGTTGCTAGGTGTTGACCCAAGCAACGAAAATGTTGTATATATTGGAGGAATAGATTTATATAAATACGATGGTAATTTTACACACATTTCTCAATGGAGTGCACCTGAGTTTTTTCCTTACTACGTTCATGCTGATCAACATACTTATGCATACAACCCACAAAACAGCTCTGAACTTTACTATGGTAATGATGGAGGTATATTTAAATCTTTTACTCAAGGTAATTTCTTTTTTGCTGCAAATAGAGGATATAATGTCACTCAATTTTACACTCTAGGTTTTACAGCAGAAGGCTATGTATTTGGAGGTACACAAGATAACGGAACTTTATTTATTGATGGAAAAAATTCGGTATATCCAAAACAAGCTACCCAAATATCTGGAGGTGATGGTTTTGGATGTGATGCATCTAATATTACGCCCGTAATTTTTGGATCTGTATATAATGGAAATGTAAGAAAGGGAAAATCTACCGGTGGTGGATTAGGAGATTATTGTTCAGGCTGGAACTGTGCTGACGGTAATTTTTATACACCTCTTAGGCTATGGGAAAGTATAAATGATACTACTAGTAGAGATAGCATTGAATATGTTATTGAAGATGGTAGTAAAGAATATATTTTAATTGAAGCTAATGGAACAACCAAAAAGTTTTCGGGAATTGTACCTAAAACATTATCTAATGTTAAATTTTTAGGAGGTTCAATTAGTTTTAGAGCAGGCACACAATTATTAAGCGATACGGACGGAGATGGTAATTTAACAGGAGACGGAACAGGAACCTTTAATTATACGACTGGAGCTTATGATATAACTTTTACAACAAACCCTGCTAATAAACTAAATGTTAGAGCATATTACCAAGGATATATTGATGCCGGAGAAGTATTACAATTAACCAGTAATACTCCTGATGTAGCTTTACGTGGAAATACATTCACAGTTCCATACACAGTTCCAACCTATAGTGGCCCTGGTACTATTATAAAAGTAAAAGATCCAGTACAATCATTATTAGCATTTGGAGCAAGTACAGGAAGAGTATACTTTACTAGAAATTCTCTAAAGGATAAAGATCCGGAATGGTTTAATGTTCGATATTCTTTAACAAATCAAGCTATAAAAACCATGGAGTTTTCTCCAGATGGAAATCACTTGTTTGTGGGAACATTTAGTGGAAATGTATTTAGAATTTCAGGTTTAAATAAAGTGTATGATCAAGCTGCTGCTCAACTTACCTCCGGAGGAGGTGAAGTTACTTCTACCCTAATATTTAGTGCCGGAAGTAGAGTAGTAACCGGTATATCTTTAGATCCTAAAAACCCTAACACAATAGCTATATCTTTAGGAAATTATGGCTCTACTAATCATGTGTATGTTTCAAACCAAGCATTAACCGCTACAAATAGTTCTACTTTTGTAGTTGCTCAAGGCGATTTACCTCCTATGCCTGTATACAGTATTTTAATATCTAACGATGATAATAAAACCATAGTTGCAGGAACTGAATTTGGAGTATATACTTCATCCATATTTAATACCAATGTTTGGACTCCCGCAAATGGTAATTTACCAAGAGTGCCTGTTTTTGCTGTAAGACAACAATTAAATCCATGGGCTGTAACCGATCATACAAATACAATTTATATAGGAACACACGGAAGAGGTATTTGGAAAAACACAGCATTTGTAGGTATAGATGAAGGCACTCCTTATCAACCTAAATCATTCATCTCTAGTTTACAAGTATTTCCAAATCCAGCTATTAACAGATCAAACATTCAAATTCAAATGAACCTATCTTTTGATAGTCAAATTAAGTTGTCTGTATATAATATTCAAGGTGCATTAGTTCATAGTGAGTATAAATCTCTTTCAAAAGGGAACTCAACCATTCAGTTAGATATTGAAAATTATAAATCGGGTAATTACTTTTTATCTATTGAAGCAAACAACGAATTTAAAACCGCAAAATTTGTCATTTCAAAATAAACATTAATCATTAAATTTTTTTAACCCTCAAGAACAATTCTTGGGGGTTTTTTGTTTATTAAAAAATCTTTAATATAAAATTAAATTTTATCAATATTTGTTAAAAAATTTTATATTCAATTAATTAATAAATCAATTATTTACACACAAATTTTATGAATATAAAACTACTTTCTATATTGTTGTTTATTTCTTTATCTAGCTATTCTCAAAACAACGAACGATGTGCTACTAATGAGCATATGCATGAATTATATGCTAAAAATCCACATTTATTAATTGATCAACAAAAATATGAGTCGGAATTACAACAATGGATTGTAAAACAACAAGGAAATACAAAAGCAACTGTGGTAACAATACCCGTTGTAGTACATGTAGTTTACAACAATAGTGCGCAAAATATTTCGGATGCTCAGGTTTTATCACAAATTGATGTATTAAATGAAGACTTTAGAAAATTAAACAGTGATTTTAATTCAGGATGCCCTGTTCCATTTCAACCTTTAGCAGCCGACTGCCAAATAGAATTTTGTATGGCTCAGCGCGACCCAAATGGAAATCCAACTAATGGTATTGTGCGAAAATCAACGAGTGTAAGTTCATTTTCATATACATCTGATAATGTTAAATTTGATGCAACCGGTGGTTCAGATCAATGGGATCCTTCTAAATATTTTAATATTTGGGTCTGTAAGTTAAGTGGGGGCGTATTGGGTTATGGAGAATTTCCGGGATCAAGTTTTACGAATACTTACGGCTGTGTTTTAGATTATCAAACCGTAGGAAGACCACCTCATAATCCAAACCCTGGTCCTTATAACCTAGGTAGGACAGGAACACATGAGGTTGGGCATTGTTTTAATTTAAGACATATTTGGGGAGATGCTTACTGTGGAAACGACTTAGTTTCAGACACCCCTGTTCAACAGTCCTCAAATGGGGGATGTCCATCGTTTCCTAAAACTAGTCCTTGTTCAGGAAATGGATCTAATGGAGATATGTTTATGAATTATATGGATTATGTAAACGATAATTGTATGGTTATGTTTTCTCAAGGTCAATCAACCCGAATGAATGCGGTTTTGAATACTACCCCATACAATGCGCTTAAAACATCGAATGGTTGTATTCCTCCTGGGGGAGGCGGAGGCGGAGGCAGTACTAATGACGCAGGAATTAGCGCTGTAATATCTCCCACAGGGGCAATTTGTGGAAGTCAAATAACTCCTCAAGTAACTTTGAAAAATTTTGGATCAAACCCATTAACATCAGTTGGTATTAAATACCAAATTGATGGTGGGACTGCTGTAAATTTTAATTGGACAGGCACCTTAGCCTCAGGAGCTACAACCAATGTAACATTAAGTTCAACATCGGTATCTTCTGGATCTCATACAATTAATGCTTATACTGAAAATCCCAATGGTTCGCCAGATGCAAATACATCAAATGATGCGTCAACGTCTAATTTCTCAAATCAAAGTTCTTTGTCGCTACCATTATCTGAAGGATTTGAATCTACAACGTTTCCTCCGGCAGGGTGGGATAGAACTAATTCTGATAATAATAAAACATGGGCTAGGACAACTTCTGCGGCTAAATCCGGAAACGCAAGTGCATATATGGATAATTATAACTATACTGTAAATGGAGAACGAGACGAGCTTATCTCTCCATTATTCTCAGGTTCAAATCCAATTCTAACCTTTGATGTAGCGTATAGGCTGTACACTGACCCTACATTAAATCCTAACTATTCAGATACATTAATAGTTTACATGAGTACAAACTGCGGAGCTTCATGGACTGAAGTGTATAAAAAATTTGGCGCAAATTTAACAACTGTTACCCCTAATTATTCAAGCTCTATGTTTGTACCAACATCTGCACAATGGAGAAATGAAATGATTAGCTTATCTACAGGAGGGAATCCTGCATTAATAAAGTTTGTAAATGTAACAGACTATGAAAATCAATTATATTTAGATAATATTAATATTACTTCAACAACTACATATTTAAATGAATTAAGTGGTCAAGAGTTTTTAGTGTATCCGAATCCAACAAGTGGGGTTGTACACATTAAATCATCAGAAAAAAATCAATAAAATATTCATGATAGACATGTTAGGAAACACGATAAATTACGATTATACTTTAATAGATAACGGGTTATTTCAAACAAACGTGAATTCATTGGCAACGGGGGTGTATTTTATTAAAATACTGGGGGATGGGTATGAACATATTCAAAAAATTGTTAAGCAATAAATAGTTGCTTAACACTCTATTTTTAAGGAAAATAAAACATCTATGGATAATTATAAAGGGAGGAAAGTTTAGGTAAAATAGTTTAAAAATAAGTATATCTATAATTAATTATTCCCAATTATGTGGGTAAGTTGGAAAATGTTACCCAACTTTCATCTTTAATTTATTGAGCATAATGCTAGTCATTTTATCTAAATTATACTCATGTTTCCAACCCCAATCGCTCCTAGCATTAGCATCATCAATCACTCCTGGCCAACTGTCGGCAATTTTTTGACGGTGATCGGGTTTATAGGATATAGAAAAATCAGGAATGTGTAATTGTATAGATTTATATATTTCGTTGGGAGTAAAACTTATTCCTGCTAAATTATAACTGGACCGTATTTTTACGTTTTTAGCCTCGGCTTGCATCAGTTCAAGCGTGGCTCTGATAGCATCATCCATATACATCATAGGTAATTTTGTATCTTCCTTTAAATAACATTCATAAGCTTTGTTACGCAAGGCTTCATAATAAATATGTACTGCATAATCAGTTGTTCCACCTCCGGGTTGAGATTTATAACTAATTAAACCAGGATATCTTAAACTCCTAACATCAATTTGATGATATAAAAAATAATATTCACACCATCTTTCTCCGGCTAATTTACTAAATCCATATACGGTAGTAGGCTCGGTAATAGTATGTTGAGGGCAATTAGTTTTAGGTGAAGTAGGCCCAAATACAGCAATAGAGCTGGGCCAAAAAATTTTTTTAATATACCCTTCTTTAGCTAAGTACAATACATTTAGCAAACTATCTATATTTAATTTCCACGCAAATTCAGGGTTTTGCTCGGCAGTAGCTGATAGTAATGCTGCTAAAAGATAAACCTGAGAAATATCATGTTTCTTAATTAATTCTTTTAATTTTCGTTTATCTAAGGCATCTAATATTTCATACGGACCACCTTCAAAAACCTCATAAACAGGGGTTTTCACATCAGCTGCTATTACATTTTCGGAGCCATATTGCTTTCTTAATTCCAAGGTTAAATCTGTCCCAATTTGACCTGATGCCCCAATTACCAATATTGTTTCTTTATTTGCCATGTATTAACTTTATAGTTCAAATGTAAAAAATGTTTTTTCGTGAAACCATGTGCTTTTAATAAATATGATAAAAATACCTTACTGCAAAAGGTAATTCATGAGCCTTTTAAGAGGAAAACTATTTCATTCTACAGATATGTTAAAATCAATAATCCTCAGGAATATAGAGATTCATTATATTTAGCACTTGATAAAATGGGTGTTTTAGGAAGGATCTATATTGCTCACGAGGGAATAAATGCTCAAATAAATGTACCGGAACCCAAAGTAGCAGACTTTATATCGTATTTAGACACATCCGATGAATTAAAAAATATGCCCTTAAAATGGGCATTAGAAGAACATCAAATATCATTTTTAAAATTAAAAATTAAAGTAAGAAAAAAGATTGTAGCCGATGGATTAAATGACGATGCATATGACTTTACCAATGTAGGGAAACATTTAACCGCTCATGAATTTAATCAGGCCATGGAAGACCCTAATTCAGTTGTCGTTGATATGAGAAATCATTATGAATCAGAGATAGGGCACTTTAAAGGGGCTATTTTGCCTGATGTTGAGTCGTTTAGAGAAGAATTACCACTTGTAAAGGACTTATTAGAGGATAAAAAAGACAAAAAAATACTGCTATATTGTACCGGGGGTGTTCGCTGTGAAAAAGCAAGTGCATATTTAAAACATTATGGTTTTAAGGACGTAAATCAATTATATGGAGGAATTATAGAGTATGCTCAGCAAGTGAAAAAAAATGGATTAGAAAATAAATTTATTGGAAAAAATTTTGTGTTTGACGACCGCTTAGGAGAAAGAATTTCTGAAGAAATAATAGCAACTTGTCACCAATGTGGTAAAACCTGTGATACACATGTAAATTGCGCTAATGTAGCCTGTAATTTACTGTTTATTCAGTGTGAAGAGTGTGCTAAAAATTTTTCGGGCTGCTGTACTCCAAAATGTCAACAAATTGCTTCACTACCAGAAGAAGAGCAAGTTAAACTACGAAAAGGAAAAGAAGCTAAAAAACGCTTTTTTAAAGGGGTAAAAAACCCTACGTTGTTAAGAAACGAAATAGAAAAACAGCTGAAGGAAATTGTATAACAAGTTAGCCTTATTTAAGTATTAATCCTGCTTCTTAAACGCTAATACCTCTTTGATATTAATTAGGTTTAACACAGCGGCTAATATAAGACCTAAACCCAAACCAATGGTATACTTGTAAATCCAACTAATATCTACTATTTCGGTTTTTTGAATAATGAGGTTTATTGCTATGAGTAGCAAAATAAAAACCATTGGCTTAACATATTTTCTTAAGTTTATTTGGATGTTAAAAAAATTACTTACAAAATACCCATGAAAAAACACCGTGAATGCTTGAGTGATTAAAGTTGCCATTGAAGCTCCCAACCCTTTATATACCGGAATTAAAAAAAAATTAAGCACAATATTTATTACTATACCTGCCAAAGCAATTTTATTTAATAACATAATGTTCCCATTAGCAGTAAGAACAGTACTAAAAACATAATAACCTGAAGTAAGTATAAAGCAGAAAATTAGAATAGTAAAAATATATTGTGAATGATGATTGGCATCAGTGTATAAATACGATATAATACTGGAGCTATGAAAACTGGTAGTAATAGAAAAAATAATGGAGGGGATAACTAAAATTTTAAAGGCAAGCCTAATGATTGAATAAATATTTTGTTTTTGCACAAGCATTTTAGATAACAAAGGAAGCAGGATGGAAGCAAAAATATACCCTACTATTGATAATGCATCAACTATTCTATATGATTGAGCATATATTCCCGACTCAAAATTTCCGTTAGGCAACATCCGTTCTATCATAACAGAGTCAATTCTTAAATAAATGCTAGTTAATAAAACCAATACAGCATAAGGCCAGCTTTGCTTTAAGATAGTAATTTGAAAAGGTAAATTTACTGAACCGATTGGATTACCATTCCAATATATCTGAAGAAATGAAATAATAACGAATGATACTACATAGGAAAGTGTTTGACAAAAAATAAAAGAAGAAATACTTAAATTTTCAGGATAATACGCAATGAGTATTATACAAAAAACGATAGCCAATATTTTATCTAAAACAGAAAAAAAGCCGTCTAATATAAATTTTTGTAGTGCACTAATATTTGACCTGAAATATAAAATAAATGACAACAAAAATTGATTAAAACACAACCAGCTTAATAATTTTAATTCGTAATTGGAATATCCTAAAAAATAAGCCAGTATAAAAACCGATATATAATATATTATGCCTAAAAAAAGCTTAAGCTGAACAATGTTTTTAAAATACTTTTTTAATAAGTGCTTAAACTGAGCAATATTTTTAGTGTTAAAGTTAGTAGTTCCAATATCTAATACTATATTAAATATTAAACTAACACTTAACAGAGAAAAATACGTGCCGTATTGTTTGGATCCAATGATGTTTTGTATGGTTAAATCTACACCAAAAATCCAAATAGGTTTAACTAAAAAATTAATACTTACCGCAAAAAGAAAGCTAGTCCAAAGTTTTTGCTTCACAATAATGTTGGATTAACGCAGCGATAAATTTAAATTATCTTTAAATACAGTTAATAAACGGTTCATGATATTATCGATCTCTTGTTCTTTGAGTGTTTCATTTTTATTTTCTAATGTAAATCTTAGAGCATATGATTTCTTGTTGTCAGGAATGTTTTTACCTCTGTACACATCAAAAATTTCAACATTTTTTAAAAACACTGGTTCACACTCATAAGCAAGTTTATATATATCCTGATAATTTATTTTTTCATCAGCTATTAAAGCCAAATCTCTTACTACTTCGGGGTACTTATTTAATGGAACAAATGTACGGTCTGATTTTTTAGCTTGTAACATTAGGTTATTCCATTTTATCTCTGCAATATAAACATCTTGCTCAATATCAAAAATATTATGAGTAATAGAAGTATTAATTTTTCCCATAGAAATGATTCCCAGTTCATCTTGTATTTCAATTTCATATAAATTGCTTTCTTTTTTTTCATGCCAAATTGGCAATTTCATGCCAAATGCATTATAAATTAGCTCAACAGCTGCTTTAATATCGTAAAATCCAACAGAGTGCTGAGACATATTCCACTTTGCTTCTTTTTTCCCTGTAACAGCTAATAATAATATTTCAGATTCTTTATATTCATTCGTTTGTTTTTGGTATATATATCCAAATTCAAAAAAATTTAAATACGATCTGTTACGGTTAATATTATGTTGAATATTTTGCATGATTCCGCCTAACATAAATGGTCTCATTACATTTAAATCTTTACTTAAGGGATTTTGTAACTCAACTAAATTATTCGTATTTGCCCCCAATTTTTTTTGCAATTCATACGAAGAAAGTGAGTTGTTTATTGTTTCAAAAAATCCGTTCGAGACAAGAACGGTTGAAATAAATTGTTTTAACTCACTAGACACATCAAAATTTGTTTTACTTTGTATGGAGGCTGAAAACGAATTGGAAACTGGAATATTATTAAACCCATATATCCTAATTACTTCTTCAATAACATCAATTTCTCGGATAACATCTGTTTTTGAGTATGGCACCGCATATGTTAGAAAATTTTCATTTTCTTCAAGTAGCTCAAAATCTAATGCGTGCAATATGCTTTTTACTTCAAAGGATGGAATGCTTGTTCCAGCAATTTTATACAACTCACTGTATCTTAGGGTTATTTTGTTTTTAAGAAATGGAGTTGGAAAAATATCTTGGATAGATTCTGTTATCTTTCCATGGGCAATTTCTTTTAATAAATATGCCGCACGTTTTAAAGCAAACAATACCATATCGGCATCAACACCACGTTCAAAACGAAAAGAAGCATCCGTATGTAAATTATGATATTTTGATGTTTTTCTAATACTGGAGCTATTAAAAATGGCGCTTTCTAAAAATATATGAGTCGTATGTTCTTTTACTCCTGAATCTATCCCACCAAATACTCCAGCTAAACATAAAGGTTTTTGTGAATCAGAAATTATAATATCGAGAGATTGCAGTTTTCTTGAAATACCGTCTAAGGTAATAAAAGAGGTATCCTTAGGATAGTTTTTTACATAAATTTTATGACCCTCAATTTTATCAGCATCAAATGCATGTAAGGGCTGACCTGTCTCAAGCATTACATAATTAGTTACGTCTACCACATTATTTATGGGTCTTAATCCTATAGATAACAAATGATTTTTCAGCCAATCCGGTGATTCTTTAACCTCAACACCTTCTATGAATAAACCTGCATACCGACTACATAAAGCAGTATTTTCGATATTTATTTGAATTTTATATTTGCTTTGATTATTTACTTCAACAGGATAAATTTCCGGTAATTGTAATGTGTTTTTATGTTCGTTTCTTAAGCATGCCAAAATATCACGGGCAACTCCCATATGACTGGCTGCATCACCTCGGTTAGGGGTTAATTCAACCTCTAAAATAAAGTCTTTATAGGGTTTAAAGAAATTTTTTAAAGGGGTTCCGGGAATTGCAATAGGGTTTAAAATCATTAATCCATCGTTGTTTTTACTAATTCCTACTTCATTTTCAGAACACAACATTCCTTCAGATAATTCACCTCTAAGTTTTGATTTTTTAATGATAAAATATTCATCGTTGGAAGTGTAAATTTTAGTGCCTTCGGTAGCTACAATTACTTTTTGACCAAGTTCAACATTAGGAGCTCCACAAACAATTGATAAAACCTGATTATTACCTACATTTACTTTGGTTAGTTTTAGACGATCAGCATTCGGATGTTTTTGCAAATCCAATACTTCTCCAACCACAAAACCCTCTAAGTCGTTTTTAAGAGTTTGGTATTCTTCAACAGAACTAACCTCTAATCCACATTGGGTTAGTATTTCAGCTGTACGATAGGGCTCTAAGGTAATTCCTGTAATTTCTTGTAATCGATTTAATGAAAGCTTCATGTACTAAAACGTTTTTAAAAGATTCAAATTTAAGATATAGTAAATAATGAGAGATATTTTCACCAAAGTATTTTACATCTAGATAAATAAAAAACCCCCTACATATCATGTAGAGGGTTTTTAAAATCAAAAAGATTAAATATTAATATCGGTAAGCATCATTTTTATATGGGCCTTGTTTAGAAACCCCAATGTATTTTGCTTGCTCATCGGTTAACTCTTCCAACTCAACTCCAATTTTAGCTAAATGTAATCGAGCTACTTTTTCATCTAAATGTTTCGGTAAAGTGTATACTTTATTTTCGTATTTATTATGATTTTTCCAAAGCTCTAACTGTGCTAACACTTGATTTGTAAATGAATTAGACATAACAAAAGAAGGATGCCCAGTAGCACAACCTAAATTTACCAATCGACCTTCTGCTAAAATGATAATATCTTTACCATCGATAGTATATTTATCAACTTGAGGTTTAATATTATCTTTTGTGTTGCCATAATTTTTGTTTAACCATGCCATATCAATCTCGTTATCGAAATGCCCGATGTTACAAACAATGGCTTTATCTTTCATAGCTTTAAAGTGCTTTCCGGTAATAATATCTTTATTGCCGGTAGCAGTAACTATAATATCTGCTTCTAATACAGCTGTATCCATTTTTTTAACTTCATATCCTTCCATAGCAGCTTGTAGAGCGCAAATTGGGTCAATTTCGGTTACTATAACTCGAGCTCCAGCATGTCTTAATGAATCAGCCGAACCTTTACCTACGTCACCAAAACCTGCAACAACAGCAACTTTACCTGCCATCATAATATCGGTAGCTCTTCTAATACCATCTACCAATGACTCTCTACAACCGTATTTATTATCAAATTTAGATTTAGTAACTGAATCATTAATATTAATAGCAGGTAATTGTAAAGTTCCATTTTTTTCTCTTTCGTATAATCGTAATACTCCGGTAGTGGTTTCTTCAGAAATTCCTTTAATGTTTTTAGCTAATTCAGGAAATTGGTCGAATACCATATTGGTTAAATCTCCACCATCATCTAAAATCATATTTAATGGCTGACCATCAGGAAATATTAATGTTTGCTCAATACACCAATTAAATTCTTCTTCTGTCATGCCTTTCCATGCATATACCGGAATTCCTGCAGCGGCTATTGCAGCAGCAGCATGATCTTGTGTTGAAAATATATTACAAGAAGACCAAGTTACCTGAGCTCCTAATTCTACTAATGTTTCTATAAGTACAGCTGTTTGAATGGTCATATGTAAACAACCAGCTACTCGAGCACCTGCTAAAGGTTTAGATTTTCCATATTCTTCTCTTAAAGCCATTAAGCCGGGCATTTCTGCTTCAGCTAATTTTATTTCTTTTCTACCCCATTCAGCTAATGAGATATCTTTCACCTTATACGTTAATTTTTTGTTTAACACTTCAGAATTCATTTAAAATTATTTTAAGTTATTTAATAGTAGTACAAAAGTATCAAATAATTGTTTACGAAGCAACGTTAATTTTTATATACAACTTATTAAACGGTGAACCGTTTTATATTAATTTTTTAAGGTTAAGTTATTCGTGTTTTGTTTACGAGCAAAATATCCTAATTTTTTAGGGAGTTTACAAAAGTATCTCTTCACGGATAGGGGAAAAATCTACTCTTGTTTTGATCGTGTATGTTTTTTATCCCTCACAAACCATGAGGCAACAAATGCTGTAAATGTTCCAAAAACTCCAACTCCTCCGGTAATAAGTAAAATACCCACAATTCTTCCTCCGGTTGTTACCGGATATTTATCACCATATCCTACGGTAGTAATAGTAACATACGACCACCATATTGCATCTTCAGCGGTTTTAATGTTTGCTTCTTCTGTATTTTCAAAATACAGAATAGCAATTGAGGAAAAAATAACCAACAAAATAGCGATTAGAGAAACCATTATAAAAGCACCTTCTGCTCTTGATTTAAATACTTTATGAATAAAGTTGTGTATAGATTTAAATGATCTCACAATTCGAATGAGCCTTATTAGCCTTAATACTCTTCCGTATATTGCAAATTCTATAAAGGGGATACTGGCCAATAAATCAATCCAACCCCACTTCATGTATTTTAATTTATTATGGGCATTATATAATCCTAAGCAAAAATCAATAAAAAAAAAGGCGCATATCCCATAATCAATATAAAGTAATAGTTTGGATGTTTCATGAGGCAGGGAAAAAAATAAATCAGCTAATAAGGAAACTAAAACATACACACTTAGTACAATAATGATAATATGAAAAGAAGTAAACTTTTCTTCGTCTTGATGTTTTGATTTTACTAAGTGAACTTTACTTGACATCTATAAAAAAATCTATACTAAAGTATAAAAAACGAGATATATTATCCACTTAATATATGTATAAATATAAAATTTGAGAATAGGAAATATGAAACACCAATAAATTATTCAGAAAAACCTACCATTAAACCTGCACAATATGCTTTTTCAGTGAGTGCGGATTCGTATGGATACACGTCAATAATTAACCCCATGGTTTTTTCCACCTTAAAGTCCCAGGTATTCGATTTGTTTTTACTGCTATATATAGTGTTTCCGTTGGGTGTTTTTACATTAAAGTATAAAGCGTTGTTTTTTTGATCATCACATAAAATTATTCTGTATGTATGCCCTGAATATATTGCTAATGAGGTGGAAACCGGTTTGTCGTTATTGATATGCAAAACATTAAACTGACCATTATGAATATAGGGTTGTAACAATTGCAAACATTTATTTTTAAGATTGTATTTACAATCAGTCACATGAAATGATGTGACAAAAAAATAAAATAGTATCGTTAAAAAATATACGCCTAATCTCATATGATTTTTTAAAATGATTTAACGATATTATTTAAAAAAGGTTACACCGAAGTGTATTTATTTCGAAGTTTAATAATTTCGTTTAATAACGTGTTTAATTGCTCTTCGCTTGCCTCAATATTGGTTGTAGATTTAATCACATAAATAGTGTTTTCTGTGGTAGATACTGCTGGATCTCCTTGCTGAATCTTCATTTCATCGTAAATACTTTTAATGCTATTTATGTCCTTACTTAATTCACTTAAATCTGTTTCATTTTCGGGAGAATTTAATAAAAGAAATAAATTTTCAAGGGAATATTTCTGTTCTAATATTCTACTTCGCAATACTTTATTCTCTGGATATTTTTTGAGTGAACTGGCCGCAATGTAAGAAGACTCTATCCAGCCTCCTAATATAATTAAAGTAGATAAAGCTACGCTTTGATTATCTTTTAAATACGAATCGGCAATCCAATAAACATCCGAAACAATATGCATCATAGAATCTTTATTTTCTATGTTATCCTCAATTCGTTGTAGTGTTGGTTCGTCAAAAGCCTTCATAACCCCTAAAGATTCGGCCAGTTTTTTAGCAGAACTTACATAAAACATGGTTTCTTGTGTTTGATCGAACAACGTTGCGTAACTTAAATCGGCTCCATATATACCTATATTAAGGGCTTTTTTAATTTTTGTATCGTATTTTGAGGCGTTTTCGGGAAGATTAAGTAATGATTTGTCGTAATATGTTCCGGCCTTTTTTAAAATAATTGCCGTTTCCATGGGAGACGGTATCATATAAAAGATATTTTTTACTTGATCAAAATCTGAATTTTGGGTGTTTTCAAAATACTCGTCCATTTCTACATCGGGGCTTTTTTCTTGGTTACATGAAAAAAACATGTATATAATAAATGTGTAAACGATATATTTTTTAAACCACATATATATTGGGATTTTCGAAATTACAAATAAATAATATGTGGTTTAAAACGATCTTGTACTAGTTTTGAATACTGTATTGTTAATACTCTTTTTTTTCTATTTCATTACCCGATTCATCCAACCGTATCCAAACTCCTTTTTTTTCATAATCTAACATGCTGGTGTTATAAAAAACAGAGCCATATTCTTTTAGCTGACCATTCTCATAATATTCTTTTTTAGTATAGTACAGCTTTTTTTTATCTGTAAGCTCTAAAATAGATTTTGGGTTTCCGTTTTCATAATAAAACTTTTGTGCTACGTAATACTCAACTTTTTTATCATACTCTTCATAGTACTCTAAATTTCCATTTGCATAATAATCTTGCCATAAAACAGGGGAACTTTTCATGTATTTTACATAGGATTTAACTTTCCCATCTGCATAATATACAGTTAGTAAACTTCTAAAATCATCCAGTATTTTAAATTCTCTTTCTAAAGAGCCACTTGGGTAAAAATTCTTGTAGTTCCTCAATTGTCCTTCCATGTAATATCCTAAATGCAACAATTGACCGCTATCGTAATAATCTTTAATCCAACCTCTGCATGCATATCCATTGCATTTTCTAACTGAGTCTCCTCCTATTCTAAAATTTAAAGCATCATAAAAATTTATGCCATATCGAGGATTCATGACTTGCTCATACGTGAAGGATTGGTTTTGACAAATCATAGTATGTAAACTACCAATACATATTGCAATACATATAAAAGTTTTCATATAGTAGTGTTTTTTAATGCAATTTTAAGATGTGTTCTTAATATATCTCCCATACTTTTACATAAAGAAAAAGCATTTTCAGAATAATATTCATTCAATTGTACTTTCAAAATCTTAATTTTTTCTTGTTCAGAAATTTTATCTTTTCTCATAGTATCTAATAAATCTTTTAATTTGTACTTAGAAGATAATATTCTTTTTGCCATCAATGTACGTTCTTCTTGTTGATATTGTTTCACGGTTTTGGGAGGTAAAAGGTCAATACATTGTTTTACAAAAAGATAGTTTTCTTTAAAAAATTGAGGTAAATATATTTTATAATTTCCTTCATAAGATTGTTGATCAAAATCAATAGCTCTAATTCTATATTGTTCCTCTTCAAAATCAGGTGTAATATCTATTACAAAATTATAAGCCCTCATATCTCCTAACAATCGAATAAAACATCGTTCGTTAAATTTAACAAATTCTTTAGCTAATCTTACTTTATTGGTAGTTTCTCTCGATAAATATTCTTGAATAAATTGATCTCCGGGGATCCCGGCAATATGTTCTTCTATTAATGTTTCTTTTTCGACCATATAGTTAATTCTGTTGGGAGAGAGAATATGTTCTAACTCTAAGCCGTATATACGTGAAGCATCTGCTCTTTTTAAATAAAAATAATCGTAATTATCGTTATAATGATTTTTAATACGTATTCTAAAAGGGTTTGAATTTCCAAACGTGCAATAGTCAATACGATCAACAAATAAGTGTTCCATAACAGAAGTATCGCCTGCTGTTTTTAATAAAGAATAAATTTTAGTCAGTTTTCGATTTAATTCCTTCATGGTATCATGTTCGTACATTACTGTTTCCCAAAGTGTGTCTTGACCTTTTTTATTAATTAAAGGGAAAGAACTGGAATAGTGCGTTAATTCGTTATATTGAATGGGTAGTGAAACCATTCTTTCATATTTGCGTAAATATGCCTCTAAACTGTCACTAATAGTAAAAAATGTCTTTTTTTTTGAAATATGAATCGAAGATTTTTTAACGATTTTTGACATATAAAAAATATAAGTATGAAATTAAACTATTTATTTTGTTTAGCAGGTATATTAACCTTGCAATTTAATGTTTTAGGGGTTGAAGGATTAAAAAAATCCTCAACACAAAAAGAGGATTTAGATTTTTTTGGCAAAAAAAATAATGTATATGGATATCCTATATATTTATTTCAGGAGGGATTTGGATTAGGGTACGAGCGATTTATTATACCTAGTAAATTAAGTGTTGCTGCTAATGGTATTTATGTATTGAAAGAAAAAGTATATGAAATATTTCCGGAAGTCCGATATTATTTTTTATTCATTCCTCCAAAATATTTTAAAAAATCACTCCTAGGTATGAAAGCCTATTCATTTAATTTTTATGGGGGTGCTATGGGGAACTATATTAAAAGACCGGGAGATAAAAATTATGAGGTACAAGCTACAATAGGAGCTACTATGAATTATGACAACGGTTTTAGCATTGGAACCTATGGTAGTGTTGGGTATGGAACAGTAGCTGTAAGCCAATATGGTGATGAGTTTGAAAAACCATACGTAGCTAAAAAACTACCATTTTTTTATTTATGGATGGGATATAGATTTTAATTTAATAGGACTATATTTTCATAGGCACCTCCATAAGCAAAATTTCACTTGCAGAAGATGTTTGGATGGATAGTTTTTCAACCTCCCAAATCCCTATTCCGTCTTTAGAGGTTAATGGTTGATTTTCAATAGTTACTTCTCCATATAAAATAAACGCATATAGCCCATTGTTTTTTGGATCTTTTAATGTGTATTCGATCTTTTTATTGGAGTCGAAAGTTCCTATGTGAAACCATGCATTTTGATGAATCCAAACACCATCATCATCCGGATATGGAGATACAATTTGTTGTAATTTATTGTATCTGTCTTTACTATTTAAAGTTTTTTGATCATATCGTGGAGTAACATTTTTTTTATTAGGGAATATCCAGATTTGTAAAAATTTCACCTCTTTATCTTTGTTTCGGTTAAACTCACTGTGTTTTATGCCCGTTCCGGCACTCATAACCTGAACATCGCCCTTTTTTATGATAGCAATATTTCCCATGCTGTCTTTATGCTCTAAATCACCCTCTAATGGGATACTGATAATCTCCATGTTATCGTGCGGATGAGTTCCAAAGCCCATACCCCCTAAAACAGTATCATCATTTAATACCCTAAGAACCCCAAAGTGCATTCTTTCAGGATTATGATAGCTCGCAAAGCTAAATGTATGATAGCTTTTTAACCAACCGTGGTCAGCTTTTCCTCTTGTTTCAGATTTATGTAGTACTATATTTTTCATAATGTTATTGTTAGGGATGGGTAAATGATTAAAGCCTATAGGATGTATTGGTTTTAATTCATCATTTTTATTTTTAGTGATGGCTGACACCTTCTGCACAGATAAAAATCCTGTTACAGTAAGCAGGGTTTTTTGCAAAAAGTTTTTTCGGTTCATATTCTATAAAACAATTTTATACAAAAAAAGTTTTCAACTAATTCCTCTTAACCAAAGTGCGGGATCTAAAATCGTTTTGCCTTTCCAAAGCTCAAAATGTAACTCGGTTTTTCCGTCTTCTTTAGTAATAATAGAGCCCAATTTTTGCCCTGTAGAAATTTTATCACCGGGGTGAACGATAATATTGTATAATTGAAAATATACGCTCAAATATTCTCCATGCCTTATCAAAACTGCCTTTCCAGCATTTGGTATGGTAATAATTTTAGTTACAACCCCTTCAAAAATAGCTATCGCTTCTGAACCTTCCGAAGCCGTTATATCAATCCCATGATTATCAATTTGAACATTCGACAAAACTTCGTGTGCTTGCTTCCCAAATCTACCCGTAATAATACCCTTTTCAACAGGCCAAGGAAATTTTCCTTTGTTCTTTTCGAACTGTGCCATTAATTGTAAATCTTCCTTTTTCTCTTGCTCTGTAAGTGTTTTCTTTTTAGCTTCTTCCATTTCTTTTGCAATGGCATCTTCGATAGCTTTTTTTAGTGCCGCTAATTCTCCGTTTTTTTTCTTTAATTCCTTTTTTAAGTCTTTTTCTTTTTCTTTAAGTTTTTCAATGGTTTTTTGCTTGTTGTTTTTTTCAGAACTTAACGCTAATTTTTCTTTGTTTTCGGTAGATAACAGATTTAATTTCATCTCTTTCATTTTCTTAAGTTCCCCAATTTGATTATTAATACTTATTCGGGTAGATTCGATTAAATCGGCCTGTTTTTTTCTATACTCTGAGTATTGCTGTAAGTATTTTAGTCTTTTATACGCCTGATTAAAGTCTTTAGAGGATAAAATAAACATAATGTTTTGATAGTCGCCTCTGTTTTTATAGGCAGTTTGTAAAATATGCGCATATTCATTTTTAAGCTTTTTAAGTTCCTCTTGCATTATCTTAATAGTATTTTCTTTGTCTTTAATGTCCTTATCAATAATGCTAACTTCGGAGCTTATGGTTTGTATGAGTTCTTCTCTGCTTTTTATTTTTGAGCTTATTATTTCCAATTGCTGCATGGAATATTCTTGATTTTTTTGAGTTTCCTTAAGAAGTTCGGCCGCTTTTTCAATCTCTTGTTCAATTTTTTTTCTTTTATCCTCAAGTTTTTTTCTGTCTTGACTGTAGAAATTAGGACTAAATACTAAAAAAAACAGAAATAATGTAAAAACAACAAAACGAAATAAACAGTATGATTTTTTTTGAAAAAAATTATGTTTAAAATTGAACTCTTTCATATTTAGAAGGAACAGAAAATGGAAATTCCACTTCTGTGGTTTCAAATTTAGAATATTCTGTTAAAATAGTACTTTTTTCAGGCATTATAATTTCATAATTTATTTTTAAAGGCATCTTTTGAAGCACTGAATCAAACATTAGATGGGTATATTCGATAATTGATATTAATGCTTTGTTGGTACCTTCTATGTTTTCTAATACTTGACTTTTTACATTAAACACGGAATCAGTTTCTAGGGTTATTTTAAAACTTTTGCTTGATGAATCCTCTGCACAAATGCTATTTAGTTTAAATCCTGCATCATTTTTTTGAATGTATGAATTATTAAAACACGAGTCGGAAAGCACAGGATTTCCTAATAAAATATCTTGAAACATAGGTAAATTAATATGATATCCAATTTTATTAGAAATATCTACCCATGAGCCTGATACCATTTTTTTTTCATTGTTGATTTTTACAAACACAGAATCTGTTTTAGCAATTACTCTGGCAATCTCTATAGACAAAACTCTTACTGATATCCAAACAATACTATCATTTTTTAAGCGTATATTAGTTTTAAAAGAGTAGTTATTTTCAGAATTTTTAAAGTCAGTATTTGTTTGAAAGCTTAAGTAATTAAAGGGGGTGTTTTTGTGTATAGATTCCCAAAAAAAAGTTCTTTCTGCTTCATTTAAATATTCTTTTATTGTACTTTTTTCTGAAACATTAATGGGTTGCTTGATTTTTCTTTTGGCACCACATGAAGGTAAAATGATATGGCAAGTAAAAAGTATAAACGGCAAAAAAAATTGTATTGACCTCATAAAATATTCTATGCAAAAGTAACATTATTTGTTTTTTGCTATAGTGAATATAGATTTCTTTTCTTGAACCATATATTTTAGGTATATTGTGTATTAAAATATCTTTCAATAAGCGATTTAAACGAAATAGAACTCTCATCTAGGTCATATCAAATGATTATTGAGACCATTGATCAAATTAATAAAGACCTACAAAATATTTATCCGGACATTCCCTATCCTTCGCCAGATTTATCAGATTTTCATGAATATATTCTTAGATTTTTAATAGAAATGTTGCAACAAATTCCCCCTAAGATGGTACAATCATTTTTATATCGGGTTGATATACCTGAAGCAACATTATTGAAATTAATGCGTAATAAGTTACCCAAAAGGGATTTTAATATGCAGTTGGGTAAATTAATTATTGAAAGAGAATTTAAAAAAGTGTATTTGCGAAGGTTATTTTCAAAAAACAAACCTTAAATTTTATAAGCAATATGCGTTTTTATTGTAGATTTGTGCATAGTAAATTATATATTGGAATAATGCTGATTTCTAAATAAATTCTTTATGGATAAATATTCATACTTAAGTCAGGCAAACCCCGAGGTATTCGATGCCATGTATTCGGATTATAAAAAAGATCCAAATTTAGTAGATGATAGCTGGAAGCGTTTTTTTGAGGGTTTTGAATTAGCTTCAAAAAGCTTTGAATCTGGTTCACAAATACCTGAAAATTTTCAAAAAGAATTTAAAGTTATTAACTTAATTAATGCTTACAGAATTCGAGGACATTTATTTACTAAAACAAATCCCGTTAGAGATCGAAGAAAATACCAACCTACCTTAGATATAGAAAATTTTGGTCTAACCGAAAATGATTTAAATGTTACATTTCAGGCAGGAGAAATTGTTGGAATAGGTCCTGCAACTTTGTATGAAATTATTGTGCATTTAAAAGCTATTTACTGCGATTCTATTGGGGTAGAATATATGTATATACGTAACCCAGAAGAGGTAGAATGGATAAAAAGTAAGTTACACGAAAACGATAACCATCCAAAATATTCAGCCGACAGAAAAAAAGAAATTTTTGAAAATCTTTCAAAGGCGGTAATTCTCGAGAATTTTTTACACTCAAAATTTGTTGGTCAAAAGCGATTTTCACTAGAGGGAGTAGAAGCTTTAATACCCGCTTTAGATGAGGTAATTGAAACAGGAGCGGCTTTAGGTTCTGAGGAATTTGTTTTTGGTATGGCTCACAGAGGACGGCTAAATGTATTAATTAACACATTTGGAAAATCGCCTGAAGATGTTTTCACAGAGTTTGAAGGAAAAGACTATGACGATCCATTTTACGAAGGGGATGTGAAATACCATTTAGGCTTTTCAATTAATAAAACTACAAAATCAGGTCGTTCAGTACATCTTAGTTTAACTCCAAACCCTTCTCATTTAGAAGCGGTTGATCCGGTAGTTGAGGGAATTTCGAGAGCTAAACTCGACAGAAACTATCAGAACGATTACTCTAAGTTAATCCCTGTTTTAATTCACGGAGATGCCTCTATTGCTGGACAAGGGGTTGTGTATGAAGTAGTGCAAATGGCTCAGCTAGATGGTTATAAAACCGGTGGAACTATACATATTGTGTTAAACAATCAGGTAGGATTTACAACAAATTACCTCGATGGAAGATCTAGCATATATTGTACAGATGTAGCCAAAGTAACTTTATGCCCTGTTTTTCATGTGAATGCAGATGATGTGGAGGCAGTAGTGCATGCAGTAAGAATTGCCATGGAGTATCGTCAACGCTTCCATAAAGATGTATTTATTGACATTTTAGGGTATAGAAAATACGGGCACAACGAAGGGGATGAGCCAAGATTTACACAACCCGTTTTGTATAATTTAATTGCAAAACACGCTAATCCTAAAGATATTTATGTAAAAAAGCTTTTAGCAGAAGGGTCTGTAGATCAAAATTTTATGAAGCAGGCAGAAGATGCTTATAAAAATAAATTACAACAAGCATTAGACTTCGCTAAGGAAAATAAGGTTTCTAAAATTTTTACTTTTAACGAAGGTAGGTGGGATAAACTTCGTGAAGCCAATGCAAGTGATTTTATTGAGTCAACATTTACCGGTGTAAAAAAAGAAAAGCTATTAACACTTGCTTCCAAAATAAACTCATTACCTGAAAAAACAAACTTTTTCAAAAAAATTGAACGCTTATTTCAAGATCGACAAGAAATGATTCAAAAAAATGCTCTTGACTGGGGTATGTGCGAATTGTTGGCTTATGCAAGTTTATTAGAAGAAGGACATCCGGTTCGAATGAGTGGTCAGGATGTAGAAAGAGGTACATTTTCGCATCGCCATGCCGTTGTAAAAGTAGAAGACTCAGAAGATGAATATGTTCCGTTAGGTAACATCTCTGAAAAGCAAGAAAAATTTGATATTTATAATTCTTTATTATCGGAATATGCTGTTTTGGGTTTTGATTATGGGTATTCATTAGCTGTTCCTGAAGGATTAACAATTTGGGAGGCACAATTTGGAGATTTTAGCAATGGCGCACAAATAATCATAGATCAGTTTATTGCCAGTGCTGAAACTAAATGGAAACGCATGAGTGGAATAACTTTATTGTTGCCTCACGGGTATGAAGGGCAAGGCGCTGAACATTCTAGTGCGCGTATGGAAAGATATTTACAATTATGTGCAGAAAATAACATGCAAATGGTAAATTGTACTACTCCGGCAAATTTCTTCCACGTTTTACGCAGACAAGTAAAAAGAGATTTTAGAAAGCCTTTGTTTGTATTTACACCAAAAAAGCTATTAAGATATCCAAGTTGTGTTTCTACGATAGATGAATTATCTGAAAACACCTTTCAGGAAGTGATTGATGATGTGCTTGATCCTAAATCGGTTGAAACAATAGCGTTTTGTAGTGGAAAAATTTACTATGAACTTGTTGAAAAAAGAGATGAATTAAAATTAAAAAATATTGCCATAGTTCGTATTGAACAACTATATCCCCTACCTCAACATCAATTAAATAAAATTATTGAAAAGTATAAAAAAGCAAATCAATGGTATTGGGTACAGGAAGAGCCTGAAAATATGGGGGCGTGGACCCACATATTGAGATTGTTTAGAAATGTTCCTTTACAATATATTGGACGTAAATCAAGTGCAGTTACTGCAACAGGATCGGCAGTTCGGCATGGATTAACACAAAAAATGATTTTAGAAAAATTATTTGAAAAAGCAGGTGTTGAAGCATGATTAGTAAAATATCTGCAAATATTAATAAATTCATAAATTTGAAATATAGTTATAGCGTATGGTATTAGATATGAAAATTCCTAGCCCGGGAGAATCCATCACAGAAGTTGAAATAGCAAGATGGTTGGTTAAAGAAGGCGAATATGTAGATAAGGATCAGGTAATTGCAGAAATTGACTCAGACAAGGCTACCCTCGAGCTTACTGCAGAGCAAGCTGGTGCCATACAAATTATTGCCAAAGAAGGGGAAAAAGTACAAGTTGGCTCAGTTGCTTGTAAAATAGACACTAATGCAAAGGGTAAAAGTAAACAAGCTGTACAAGAATTAGCACAAGAAGCGGTGACGAGTAAAAATGAGATTAGTAAGCCTGCTGATACAACCCTAATAAAGCAAGCTCCTGTTGTTTCAGATGTTAAAGCCACCCCTTTAGCAAAAGAAATATCTACTCAAAATAAAATTAACATACAACATATTAAAGGATCCGGAACTCAAGGTAAAATAATTAAATCAGATGTGGTTTCTTATTTAGCTGGAGGCGTACAAAGTCATGCATTAAATGGATGGGGAGGCACAAGAAGTCAGGAACGTAGCAAAATGACTTCCTTAAGAAGGAAAATATCGGAAAGACTGGTTGGTGTAAAAAACCAAACAGCCATGCTTACTACCTTTAACGAGGTTGATATGGGTAATGTAATGGAGTTGCGTAAAAAATATAAAGATATATTCGAGAAAAAATTTGGTATAGGGTTAGGATTTATGTCTTTTTTCACAAAAGCAGTAACTGAAGCATTGCATTTATACCCGGCTGTAAATTCAATGATTGAGGGAGATGAAATTGTTTCGTTTGATTATGCCGATGTTGGTATTGCCGTAAGTACACCTAAAGGTTTAATGGTGCCTATTATGAGAAATGCCGAAAAAATGTCAATTGCTGAAATTGAGATGGAAATTAAGCGCTTAGCTACGAAAGCAAGAGACGGAAAATTAAGTATTGAAGAAATGACCGGGGGTACATTTACTATTACCAACGGAGGGGTTTTCGGCTCAATGCTTAGTACGCCTATTTTAAATCCTCCACAAAGTGGAATATTAGGTATGCATAATATTGTAGAAAGACCTGTTGCCATAAACGGAAAGGTTGAAATTAGACCTATTATGTATGTTGCTTTATCTTACGATCATAGAATTATTGACGGTCGTGAGTCTGTAGGGTTTTTATATAAAGTAAAAGAAATGATTGAAAATCCGTCTAAAATTATTTTTGGAGGAAAAGAACCGGGAGAAGTTTTATTGGGATTGTAAAAAAGTGTAAGTAATTAGTACGTTAAGAGGGGTTTTTACATTTCTCCTCTGGACTTGCTCCACATACACTGCAACTTACACCCTCCTTTTGCAACATAGGATTATTTCCTGCACAAGTTCCGGCAAACTTACCTTCTTTTTTTAGTAAAATTTTAACAGCAATACCTGCAAAAGCTAAGGCCAATAAAATAATGGTTGGTAAAATTAATTTCATACTATAAAATTAATAAAAATTATATAATGTATAGACGTTTTACATTTTCTAGGTCTTAAATTACCCCATAAATTATACATGACTTTTGTTTGCATTCATTAGGTTTTTTAATTTCAGATACTTATAATAGGTAGCTTGTGTACTTATTTTAGCAATAATAAAACCATATTTTCCGTCCAAAAATCCTTTTTGAACCAGATACATTTTTATAAATTTTGCTAATGAATGAATTAAAATTCCTAAACTACTGGTTTTTTTGCCTTTTATATACAACTCATTGGCGGCAATATCTGCAAAATAATATGCTTGTTTATAATGTTCATCTATAGAATAATAACTGTAGTGCAATATATCCCCATGTAAAAAACCGGTATTTATATTTCCATCTACCATTTCAAGTTTATCGTGCGGGTTAATACCCGTCCAATGCCCTAAGTTTTTTTTCCATAACCTTAATTTTTTATCTGGATACCAACCTCCATGTTTAATCCATGTACCACAGTAATTTGTTACCCTATTAAAATAATACCCTTGTTTAGGAAACCCTTTAATTTTTTCGTTTAAAATATTATTTTTTAAACGTTCACTTAATGCTTCATCGGCATCTAGTGACAATACATAATCAAACGAAGCTAAATCTTTTGCTATATTTTTTTGCTGTATGTGTCCTTCAAAGGGATGTTTTATAAACCGAACCTGATATTTTGAGCAAAGTGCCTCTGTATTGTCATTGCTAAAAGAGTCAACAACAATAATTTCATCTGCTACTTCTAAAATTGATTGAATACATCGTTCAATGTTTTTTTCTTCGTTAAAGGTAATTATTACTGCTGAGAGCCTTTTTTTCATTCAATATATGCTTTCAAAAAGCAAATATACTTATTCTCACGCCTATAGTGTTCTATAATGATTGTTTGACAAAATTTTACAACATTATAATGCCTAAAATTAAAACTACTGAATTACAATAATGCTTCCTTTAAATAGCCTGGTTTCCTGGTTGTTAATTCTAACATTTGCCTCCCAAATAAATGTTTGTTGTGGTTTAGCTTGTTGGTTAGTGCCTAACATTCTGCCATCCCATCCTTTTTGAGCATTGTTTGTAGTATATACTAATTTTCTAGTTTTACTATCATATATGTTTAATGTAAACTCAAAATCTCTTTGTTGCAGTAGTTTAGGCATCCATGTGTCATTTGCTCCACTTCCATTAGGAGTAAAGGCATTAGGTGCCAACAAGTCAAATACTTTTTCTATGGAGTATGATTTACTAAATTCTTTAACACATCCATTGTTATGTGTTGCCTTAATTTTTATATACTCGGCTTTTTGATCATAATATATATTTGATACTTCTGCTCCTTTCATCAATTTATTATCCGAAAAAGTCCATTGAACATCTTTTACATTTAAGGCGTCTTCATATTTAAAAGTATGGACAGGAATAGCATCGTCTTCTTGAATAGAATAATGAATAATTTCTTGCGGTAAGGGTAATACGGTTATAGATTTTTCCAATGTTTTATTAAGAGATGAAGAATTCGTAACATGTAGTGTTACATGATAATTTCCAAAAGATGAGTATGTATGTTTAACCTCTTTTCCTTTTTTTGAATTTCCATCTCCAAAACTCCATTCATAAATACAATCCACGCAAGTTCCTTGAACTTTAAATTCTGACCATTCCATTTCACAAAAAGAATTAGAGCTTTCAATTTCTATTAAAGGGTTCTCATGGGTAATATTATTATTTGTAATTTTTACTTCTTCATGTATTTCTTGTTTTGATGGCTCATCATGAATAGTATTAGGTTTTAAATATTCCGGCTCATGTTTTTGAATAGTTTGAATATTTTGAAAAGCACTAGTTTCTTTCACTTCGATTTTTTCAATCGGGGAGTTATTTTGCGTCACATTTTTTGAAGGATTTTCCTTTAAAGTATCATTAATACGATCCTCATGATTTAATTTTTCTACATCAGAAACAATGGTATTGTTTGTTACTGAAATAACTTGGTTGGGTGTTTTATTATCGTTTGAACGATTCCAATATACAAACAACGCTGTTAAACATGTTATTGAGCATAATGCTGCCCAAAAGAAATACTTACTTCCCGAAGTATTTTGAGGCATGTTAGCATCTAATTTTTTTTGCATATCTAACCAGTCGGCCTCGTTATATTCAACCGGATAATTTTCCAGCGATTGTTTAATTAATTCTTCTAAATTTTTTCCCATAATTTAACTCTTTACAATATATTTTGATAATTTTTTCTGTAAGTTCATTTTTGCTTTCGCCAAATTAGACTTTGATGTTCCTTCACTTATTTCTAATATTTCTGCAATTTGTTTATGACTATAACCCTCCATAACGTACATATTAAAAACAATTCGATAAGCTGGAGAAAGGTTTTGTATTTCTTCCATAACAATTTTTGGGTCTAAGTTATAGGCTGTTACATCTTCTTCTTCCAAGTTTGAGTCTGTAGCGATTTGATCTTCCTCTTTACCTAAAAGAAAATCCGAATCGGTAGTGATAAAATTTTCTCTTTTTTTCTTCCTATAGTAGTCTATTGCCGTATTTACCATTATTCTTTTCATCCAACCCTCAAAAGATCCTGAATCCGTGTAGTTGGAAATAGAGCCAAATATTTTTAAAAAACCTTCCTGCAAAATATCTTTCGCCTCATCGTAATCATGTGTATATCTTAAACAAGTATTCAGCATTTTACTGTAAAATTTTTCATATAAATATTTTTGACTCTTTCGGTCATTATTAGCACATCCTTTAATTATTTCATCAATATCTGCCATGCATTTGTATATAAAACGTATATATATTTAAGTGGTTGCCTGTATAATCTTATATATTTCGAAAAATAGTAAAAAAAGAGATATAATAAACCTCTATATTTTACTATTTAAAAGGATTATTCATCCCATTTTATGGGATAATTTATTTAAGTGTTATGGAGGAGAATAATTTTATGTAATGTAAATCCCTAACTTATTTTTACACCCATAAGTAAAATATCATCAATTTGCTTACAGGTTCCTTGCCATGTTTCAAGTTTTGAATTATAAATTTTCATTTGTTTATCAAAAGTAAGGTGGTGTGTGTCTAAAATTAGTTTCTTCAAATTAGCACTGCCAAATTTTTTCTTTAATTCTTCGTTAAACTGATCTACGTAACCATCAGAAAACATGTATATTTTTGAGTTTGGCAAAATAGGTCTGCTAAACGTTTTAAACTCTCTACCACTTTCTTCATTTAATCTAAATCCTCCAATAGGATTATAATTTCCTTTAAGAGTAATTAATTCATTGTTTTCAATTAAAAAAGCTGAATTTACCGCACTTGCATAATGTAACATACTAATATTTGGCTCTATACAACATATAAACATATCCATACCATCTTGAGATTGTGAGTCTTGTGATTGATGTAAGTCATTTGTAACGGATATATGTAATCTTTCGAGTATTTTACCTGGATCTGTAATTCCTTGTATATTTACAATTTCGTTTAGTAACCGGTTTCCTAACATAGACATAAGCGCTCCTGGAACACCATGCCCAGTACAGTCAACTGCAGCTAAAATATTTTTGCCATTTTTTTGTGTAAACCAATAAAAATCTCCACTCACAATATCTCGCGGTTTATAAAGCACAAATGAATCGGGAAATGTTGCCTTAATAAATTGTTGAGAAACCAAAAACGACTCTTGGATTCTTTGGGCATATTTTATACTATCAATAATGCTGTTTTTTTGTTTTTCGATAGCGTCTTTTTGCTCAGATATGATTTCATTTTTATCTCTTAATAAGTGATTGGCTCTTTTTTTATCTTGAATATTTTTATACATGAATACGGCTAAAACTAATAACATGACCCCGGCTACGATAAAAATATTTTTTTGTAAGTCTTTGATCTTATTTTGCTGAGTTAATAGCTGTATAGACTGTTCTTTTTGTTCGGTTTGATACTTCTCTTGCATTTCAGCCAATATTCTTTCGTTGTTTTCTTGATCAAGTTGTTTTTTTAGCTCTAAATAGTTTTCTAAATATTCGTATGCATATTGTAAATTACCTATAGTATAATAATTTTCAGACAATATTTTACTGATATCAGCCACTTCTGAGGTAGCCTCCATTATTTTAAAAAACTCTAATGCTCTTAAATAGTACTGAATAGAATGATCATATTGTTTTTTTTGTCTGAATAATTGTCCTAGCCCTTGGTATGAATATGCCATTAAAAAATAGCTCTCTTTTTTTCTACCATAGTCTAAAACATATTTATATAATTTCTCAGCTTGTTCAAATTTTAGTAGTTTTTCATATGTAGATCCAATATTAATATACGTTTGCATCATAGAAAAAGTATCTTGTTTTGATTCATATTTTTTTAAGGCCATATCAAAAAAATAGAGTGAGGAATCGTTTTTCCCCTGTTCTTGATAAATTATACCAATATTAGTTAGCGTATTTCCGGCTCCTTTTATATCATTTACTTTATCTTTTAAGGTTAGTGCTTTAAAATAATTTTCAAGAGCCGGAGTATATTTTTTTTGATTATCGTAAATTAAAGCAATATTGTGATAGGTGCTTGCTAACCCCTTTAAATCTTGAGTTTTTTCCCGAATCGATAGTGCTTTTAAATGTTGTTCAATAGCCTCGTTATATTTTGCTTGATAGGATAATGTTAATCCTATATTATTATACGCAGACGCTAAGCCAAAGCTATCGCTTAGTATTTCTCTAATCTCAAGATCTCTAAAAAAAAATTCTTTTGCATCAGTGTACTCTCCCTTGCTCAAATGCCACCTCCCCATTACATTATATACTGCAGCTTTTTTAGACTCGTTTTGCAAACGCTTTGAAATATTAAACAAGGTATCCTTCACTTCCATTAGCTTTTCGTTACCTGATTTAAGATATATTTCAGCGATGTTAAAATATATTTTATATCTTATACTATCTTCTTTTGCTGGTGGTAATAATGCATATAAACTATCTAATTTTCTGTTTTGAGAGTATAATGACGACCCTAAAAAAAGTAAAACAAAAACTGATAATATAATTTTTTTGTACTTCAATTCTATTTTTTGATATATACGGCTAAATTAGGGATAAAACTATACAATGTATAACCAATTCTGTAAAATTTTTTTTCCAAACTCTGTCATTACAGATTCAGGATGATATTGTACACCCCATGTTTTATAATACGTATGCCTAAAAGACATGACTATATCTTGTTCATCTTTTGCGGTAATTATGAAGTTAGAATTAATATCTTTTTCATAAAACCCCCAGGAATGATATCTTCCTACTAAAAATGTATCTGGAACCCCTTGATACATCAACTCATTATGTTGAGTAACATGAATTGGAGTACTTACTCCATGATATACTTTAGATAGATTTTGTAGTGAACACCCAAAAAATTCGCCTAATGCTTGCATCCCCAAGCAAACTCCTAGCATTGGAATCTTGGTATGATATACTTCTATTATTTCCATCATTTTCCCGGCCTTACAGGGAGTTCCGGGTCCCGGAGAAAAAATGATTTTATCATATACTTGAATTGCCCTTAGATTAATCTTGTCATTTCTAATCACGTCAACATGTTGAGCTATAGACTCAATAATGTGTAATAAATTATAAGTAAAAGAATCGTAATTATCTACTATTAAAACCTTTTGATGCAAAATGTGTACTTTTACTGTGAATTTATACAAAAGAACGTATTTTTTTGAATATGAAAAAAGAAGTAAAAAGTAATTTAGCTCCACAGCCTATCGGAATATACAGTCAGGCAATAAAAGCTTTTCCGTTTATTTTTTTAAGTGGTCAGATTGCCATTAATCCAGCAACCGGGTTATTACAAAACGCTAGTTTTGAAGAAGAGGTGGAACAGATTATGCAGAATATTCTTAATATTTTAAAAGAAGAAAATTTGGGGTTTAATAATGTGGTGAAAACATCCATTTTTTTAACTGATTTATCAAACTTTGAAACGTTGAATACTATTTACAAAAAATATATTGACAAACCTTTCCCGGCCAGAGAAACTGTTGAGGTAAGTAAACTTCCTATGAACGCTTCTGTTGAGATATCGGTGGTAGCTTATTATGAAACCTATACAAATAAAAATATATGATTATTCGTTTATTTATTATTACTAGTTTATTCTTAAACATATTTGATGTTTTGTCTCAAAAAGCAATCCCATATAACGGAATAGTACTAGAGTTTTTAAAACCAACAGCTAATTTATCTTTTATAGATACTTCCATAGAAAATAAATATCGTATTGATGATATAGTTATTGCTCCAGATTCAAGTTATTGTTTTTTTAAGCTCATCCCAGAATTTTCGGAAATAGAATTTTTAAATATTAAGGAAAAGCTTAAAAGCCATGAAAACACAAAATTTATTGGCGGATTACGGGTGCTTAATTCGGGTTCATTTTCTGGCGAAACATCTTTGTTTTATCTAAAATCAAAGTATGCTATACAAAATGAAACATTGAATGAGTTGCAAAAAAGATTCCAAATAATGTCAATTCATAAAAATAAATATTCCGAAAAAATATTCGAATTAGAGGTGTCGATTAACACAAATATTGAGGAATTAAAGCAATTTGTATTTTATAATTCCGATACATATGAATACATTTCACAAAATTATTTTTATTCTGTTTTAGAATGTGTTAACGACACTTTTTTTTCAAGACAATGGGCCTTGAAAAATGATGGAACTCCATTTCAAGGCAATGGTACGCCAGGTGCAGATATGAATGTTGATAGTGCATGGACTATTACCACCGGAAGTCCTTCTATTAAAATTGCTATATTAGATTCGGGAACCGATACATTACATCCTGATTTAATAAATAATTTATTGCCTGGATTTGATGCTACGGGTCAAAATTCAAATGGTTATCCAAATTTAACCTACTCTTCTGATGGTCACGGAACTTGTACTGCTGGAATAGTTGCTGCTGAAGGCAATAATAACATAGGAACTGCGGGAGTCGCATATACTTCGAAAATAATACCGGTTAGAATATTTTATTATGTAAACTTTTTAGGGCAAATTGTACCTTTTTCGTCTACCCAAATGGGTACAGATGGTTTAAACTGGGCTACTTTTAATGCAAAAGCCGATGTTTTAAGTAACTCATGGGGGATAAGAAACGATGAAATACCATTGTTAGGAATTGATACTGTTTACAGCAACGATGTTTTACAAAATATTATTATTAACGGCAGAAACGGCTTAGGTATTCCGGCATTATTCTCATCTGGTAATGATGGGGATACTTTTTGTATATGGCCTTCGTCTTTGCCCTTAACCATAGCGGTTGGTGCAACCAGTATGTGTGATGAGCATAAAACATCTTTTGACTGCTCTCCAGAAAACTGGACTAGTAATTATGATAAAGGTTTAGATGTATCAGCTCCCGGTGTTAGGATTGTTACATCAGATATTTCTGGGGCTAAAGGCTACACTCCTTTTGATCATTTTTTTATTTTTAACGGAACATCTGCTTCTTGTCCACACGTTGCTGGAGTAATGGGTTTAATGTATTCTGTTAATTCGGATATGACGGCAGATATGGCCCGACAAATTTTATCTGAAACGTGCGACAAAACAGGGGGGTATCTATACGATTCTACGGCTCAATACGGGACCTGGAGCAAAGAGTTGGGTTATGGCAGAGTAAATGCATACAAAGCGGTACAACAAAGTTTACAAAAAGTGAATATTCAACATTTGAAAAATGAAGAACTTTCAGCATATGTTTACAGAAACAACTCCACTTTTGAGCAATTTTTAGTGTTGGAAAATAAGGGTGCCCCAAAAAAAGTGAGTGTTAAAATATATGATGTATTAGCAAAAGAATATTTTTCTCGACAAGAAATAATTTACCATAAAGTTTCAATACCCATTCATTCATTAAATTTTAAAGGGTTAGGTATTGCCAACATTATTTTGGATGAAAACAACACTTCTATTAAATTTATTAAATAGTTTGTTTATACTATAAAGACCTTAACGTTATGGAAACTTACTTTAACCAATTTAGGGAGCATATTATTGGTGTTAATCATGAGTTTGTTACACCAAAAAATGAGAAAAAACAAATTGTTTATGCCGACTGGACAGCCAGTGGTCGGCTATATAAACCCATTGAAGATATATTAACTCGTGAAATATATCCGTATGTAGCCAATACTCATACAGATACTAATTTTACCGGTAGCACCATGACTTATGCTTATCATAAGGCACAACAAATTATAAAAAAACATGTAGGGGCTAATTTCGATGATATAATAATTTCATCGAATAGTGGAATGACAGGTGTAGTAAACAAATTACAGAGAATATTAGGTTTAAAAATACATGAAAGTCATGCTAAAAAAATATCTTGGCCTCAGGAAGATAAACCGGTGGTTTTTATTACACATATGGAACATCACTCAAATCAAACATCTTGGTTTGAAACTATTGCAGATGTTGTAGTAGTAGCGCCTAACTCGGAAGGATTAGTTTGTTTAAACACATTTGAACAAGAGGTAAAAAAATATCATGATAGGCCGCTAAAAATTGCCGCTGTTACTTCATGTTCTAACGTAACAGGAATTTTTACACCTTATCATAAGATAGCCGAAATTATGCATAAAAATAATGGTTATTGTTTTGTTGATTTTGCTTGCTCTGCTCCTTATGTAAATATAAATATGCATCCTGTTAATGAACTTGAGAGGCTAGATGCCATATACTTTTCTCCTCATAAATTTTTAGGGGGTCCTGGAACTAGCGGAATCTTAATTTTCAATAAAAATTTATACAAAAATCAAGTTCCTGATAATCCGGGTGGTGGAACGGTTGAATGGACAAATCCGTGGGGTGAACACAAATATGTAGATGATATAGAAGCACGAGAAGATGGCGGTACACCTGCATTTTTACAAACAATAAAAGTTGCATTATGCGTACAGTTAAAAGAAAAAATGGGTGTAGATAATATTTTAAAAAGGGAAAAAGAACAGCTTGAAAAGATTTGGTCAGGGTTAAATAATATAAATAATTTACATATTTTAGCCCATAATATAAAGGATAGATTGTGTATTTTTTCTTTTTATATTGATGATTTACATTATAACATTGGGGTTAAAATTTTAAATGACAGGTTTGGAATTCAGGTTCGAGGGGGATGTTCTTGTGCTGGAACTTACGGGCATTATTTACTTAATGTTGATCATAATTTATCTAAAAAAATAACCTCATTAATTGATTTGGGAGATTATTCAGAAAAACCCGGATGGATTCGTTTATCCATACACCCAACAACCACCAATGAAGAAATAGACTATATAATACAAAGTATAAAACTATTAGCTAAGAATCACGTTGACTGGAGTAAAGAATATATGTTTGATAAAAAAAGCAATAGCATTACTTGTAAACAACATGAAAATTATGCAGAAAAACTCGTAAATACATGGTTTTCAAGTGACTTAATATAGTTATACCTCTGTTTTTTAAACATACACGTGGATCTTTTAAATCTATTTAAGCGTATAAAACAAGCGCAAATTTTTTATAAAACTCAAACATTAAAAAGAGGTGAAGAGTTTTGCAATAGTATATCTTGTAAAAAGGATATATTATTTATTGAGTCGGGCAGTGTTGCTGCCTATATAAATTTAAATAATGAGGAACAAATTATTCGATTTGCTTATGATAATGATATTATTGTGCCGATAGATTCGTTTTTGCAAGAAAAAAATCAATCTATGTTTAATTTTAAAACCCTTAAAAAAACTAAAATATACCATATTTCAAAAAATGAATTTTTTTCTTTTATACAAAAGAATCAAATGGAAAATATCTGGACTGAAATTTTAGAAACATTAGTATTACAACAACTTGAACGAGAAATTGATTTACTAACAACTTCTCCAAAAGATAGGTACTTAAGAGTTTTTAGAAGAAATCCGAAGTTATTTCAGTATATACCAAACCGGTATATTGCAAATTATTTAAAAATGTCTCCTGAAACCTTATCGAGATTAAAAAAATCCTTGATTTCAATCAATGTTTAATATGTTTTTTTTAAAGTACTTTGCTTTAAATTGAAAATATTATGCAACAAATTAATAGCGAAGAGTTAATCAATCATTTATTAAAAGTTACTCAAGATCACATTTCTTTCTCAGAAAATTTACTTAAACATGATGATATTGTTTTACATCATAAAGCAGATGAAAAAACATGGAATATTTTAGAGTGTATTGAGCACTTGAATTTATATGGAGATTATTACTTGCCACAAATTTCCCAGTCAATAAAACAAAATAAAAGTAACAATAGCTTAATATTTTACAAGGGAGTATTAGGAAATTATTTTGCTAAAAGTATGTTGCCTGTAAAAGGAATGAAAAAAATGAACACATTTAAGAGTAAAAACCCTATTAATAAAAAGTTAACTAAAGATTGTATATTGAGATTTATTGACCAACAAAAGCAACTTATCGTATTATTAAATTTATCCAAAAATATTAACCTTAACGCTATTAAAATACCCATTACAATTTCAAGATTTATTAAGCTAAAACTAGGCGATATTTTTTTATTTGTTATTAATCACAACAGTCGACATATATACCAAATAGAAAACATTTTAAAAACACTTCATGTATAATTAACTATTTTAATGGTATTTTAACTTTTGAGCATGTTTTTAAAACCCTCACGGTTAATATCTTTTATTTTAAATACAAATACGCATCGTAAAATATATAATTTTGATTTTTGTGCGAAAAAATTGGTTTATATATATTACACTAGCATTAACCATTGCAATTGCAATAGTATTAATATTTAAGCTTAATCAAGAACATACAAAAAACATACAGGTGTACGAATTTATCCCAAGTAGTACATCAACAATTGTCGAAATTAATAATATACATGAACTAAACGATAAACTAAACGGATTAAGTATAATTTGGGCTGACATAACGAATATTGGGTTTTGGAATAAAATAAATAAGTTTACACAACATATCGACTCTGTTTTTAAAAACAATAACTACTCGCCAGATTTAACCCCTCAAAAAATAAGTATATCCATATTAGAAATAAACTCCTCCCTGGAATTTGTGGTTTTTTTTCCTTTTCAATACGTTCATTCAGAAAAGACTTTAATTTCAACATTGTTTAATGTTGAAAAAGAATATGTAATAAAAGAAAAAATTCTTGATTACGAAATTTTTAGTATTAAAGATGACAAAGAAAAATATTTTTTTATAGAACAAAACACATTAATTTTTTCAACCAACAAATCTGCTATCATAAAATGTGTAGAAAGTTACTTATCTAAAACCAGCATCCAAAAAGATTCTTTTGATAAAATTAAAAAACTATCTTCCTCAGATTTAGATATTAATATTTTTTTTAAAATAAGTGATATCCCACAAACTTTTAAAAACATTATAAACCCTAATTTTTCTTCTGAATGGTTAAACATACAGCAGGCAGGAAAATGGTTAATATTAGATGGCAACATAAAGCCGAATATGATTCGATTAAGTGGTTTTTTGCAGTCCGACTCGAATAATGTGTCTTCCCCCTATATTTTCTCAGACCAAACGCCATTAAAAAATGAAGTTTTTGAAATACTTCCCCGAAATACCGTTTTTTTTCACACCATATCATTAAGTAGCTTTAGTAACTACTATCATAAACTTACATTAAGTAATCCAAAAATTAACTTGATTAACGAACCTATAGGCAGGTTAATTTTGCCATATTTTGAAAATGAGTTAACCTATTTTACATTTAAAACAGCCGATAAATTTGAGCATGCTATGGCTATAAAATGTAACGATATATACAAAGTAAAAGAACTATTACAAAATAATAGTTATGTAAAACCTACATCCGACTCTTCAATTCTTAAACTCGACAGTAATAATATCGCTAATATATTAGACGGGTTTTTTAAAGATATATCATTTCAATTTATTACTTATTTTAATGAATATGTGATATTTTCAGCCGGATTTCAACCGATGAAAGAAATTCTAGAAAACATTCAAGGATCTACCACATTAAACCACGAAGTAGGATTTATAGATTTTTTAGAAAACTTTTCTGCTAGTAATACTACATTTACGTTTTGCAAGCCAGGGTCAAACCTTTCGTACTTTGAAAAATTTTTTACCGACAGCACCAATGTTTTTATTAATTTAAACGATTATATTTTTCAAAAAATTGAATATATAGGTTTACAATGTATTTCAGAAAATGAAAATCTAATGTATGTTAATCTTGCTTTAAAGTATAATACAACATATAAAAAATATCCATCCTTGCTTTGGGAGTTTAAACCCGATCAACCGATTGTTGAAAATATATTTGCATTTACAAATCATAACAGCCATTTAAAAGAGCTTTTTTTTCAAGATGGAAATAATACCCTGTACTTAGTAAATACAGCAGGAAAGTTAGTTTGGAAAAAAGAATTTTCTGAGAAAATAATAGGAAGAATTTTTGAGGTAGATGCCTATAAAAACAATAAATATCAGTTGTTATTTGCCACAGAAAAGCAATTGCATTTAATTGACAGAAATGGAAAATATGTTTCCGGATTTCCGGTTACCCTTCCATCAAAAAGTGTTTCGGGTGTACACTTAATGGATTATGATAAAAACAAAGAATATAGAATTTTATTGCCTTGCGAAGATAAATCGGTATTAAATTATCAAATGAACGGTAAAACGGTAGAAGGATGGCAAGTGATAAAAACCTCTTCGCAAGTATTTAAGCCAATAATACATACTGTTATAAACAAAAAAGACTATATTATTGGAATTGATGATGCTGGAAATGTTTTTGGAGTAGACCGAAAAGGAAAACCCAGATTACAGATGAATAGTAAATGCTTAGTGTCTAAAGAAAATCCATTTTATGTTGAAGCATCCGATAATTTAGAAAACAGTAAAATTATCTATTCGGATAACGTGGGAAACATTCACTATCAATATTTAAAAGGAAAAGAAGATGTTTTTACTTTTAAAAACAAGCATA
>CAZEIM010000016.1:0-9044 GCA_964512145.1 uncultured Flavobacteriales bacterium | reverse complement strand
TGAACACTTTTTTTCAGTTTTTGACTTTAATAAAGATGGAAAAAAGGATTATTTATTCTCGGATAAAAATGAGTTAGAAATATACGATCAGCAAAAAAATATTTTATTTACGTACAAATTAGACAGTAATATTACCTCTAGTCCTAAGTTTTATAACTTAAATGAAATTTCACATGTTTTAGCTACCAGCTCATTGCAAAACATGACCTTTCTTATTAATTCAAATGCTCAAATAACCAATCCTTTCCCCTTAGAAGGCTCCGGTTTTAGTGAAATTATTGATATTAATAAAGATAAAATATATGATTTAATTACCATTAGTAAAGAAGGCAGTGTACGTGTATATTCATTAGCTGATTTAAAATAGAAGCTTGTAATATATACTTTTAAACTCGATTAAAAAACTACCTAAACTTATTTAAGCGTCTTTTAAAATTAATATAGGAGTGGTACTGTGTAATGTGAGTTTGTTTGTTAAGCTTTTATGAAACAAACTTTCAATAAAATTATAATCTCTCTTTACCATTACAATAAGGTCAGAAGTATGTTGTTTTACAAACTGCATAATGGCAGCCTCTATATCTACCGAAGTAAAACTATGAGTATTAGATGAAAACCCATTAATAATTAACTTAACATCTTGATTGTTATTATGCTCCTCCTCAGAATTTTGTTGAATATTTAGTATGTCCAATGTAGCATTTGTTTTGGATAATAAATGCTTTAAAGGATTAAATATTTCCATATTCTTATATTTTTTATTGTCTTTTGCAAATACAACAGAATTTAATGGTTTAACCGGGCTCCCTTCTGGAATAATAAGAATTGGATGGCTAATGGTTTTAACAACACTTTTTGCTTTACTTCCTAAAATATATTCTTTTAAACCTTCTGCTCCTTTTGTTCCCATAATAACATAATCTATGCTATTATTTTCACACTCTTGCTGAACAATATTATTTAAAAATCCTAAACGTGCAATTTTACTTATTTTTAAATTATAATGCGAAAATTTATTCTTAATACGATCTTCTTCTTCTTGCAAATGATTTAATGCATTTTTTTCCATAATATCTTCTACCGAAACCAATGTAGAAGTATGACTTGCAGGCAATACAAAGGTATTAAGCAATAAAATATGATAATTTTCATCGCTCCCAAATAACTGCAATGTATAATCTATTGCATGTTGTGCAACATTTGAAAAATCGGTAGGGATAAGTATTTTAAGCATAATTAATTTTTATCTTGATTTAAAAAATACTTTACAATATCTGTGGTTGTTACAATGCCCACAACATCATCATTACTTAAAACCGGCATAGCATGAAACGGGTGTTTAACAAACAATACTGCGGTATCGTATATACTAGTGTTATGTTGAACACATACAACTTCATGAGTCATAAATTCTTCCACTGTTTTATCCATGGAATGTTGTTTTACACAATGTTTTACATCTGTAGAACTTAACATCCCTACAATTTTTTTATTGGAAGTAACCGGTAAATGATTAATCCGATTGGCTTGAAACATAGTAACAGCTTTTTGCACGCTATCTGCAACAAATAAGCATTTTAAACAACTGCTCATTATTTCAGAAACAGGAGCATACACACCAGTTTGTTCAATTTTTAACCTCATAACTAATCAATAAATCACAAATTACCTAATATGATACAATAACCAAAAATAATCCGCTAAACCCAAAAAGTTAATGAGTAATCTTATCTTAAAAAATGATTAATGTCAGGTTTTTGAAATAACAAATAAGCATTGCTATAAATCCTTGTAAATTATAAAATGCCGGCTAGTTTTTTAATTTTTGATTCATCTAATATTTGTATCTCTCTACCTTTAATTTCTACCAACCCTTCTTCTTTAAACTCGGAAAGCGTCCTAATTAGAGATTCTGTTGCTGTGCCGACCATAGAAGCCAAATCTTCCCGTGAATATGAAATGACTTTTTTAGTATTCGATTTTTCTAAGGATTTTAATAAAACATACGCGGTTCTTTCTCTTACCGGACTAAATGCTAATTTTAATAATTGTTCTTCCTTTTCTTGTATATTATTAGCCATAATTTTAATAAATCCTACAGCTATGTCTCGGTTATGATATAATATCTTTTCAAAATCTTCTCTTGGAATAAGCAAAACTTCACTGTCTGTTACCGCTAAAGCGGTTTCGGAATGGGGGGTGTTGCTTAATACATCTTGATACCCAAAAAAATCTCCGGGACTAATTATATGGGTTATAAATTCTTTTCCATAATTATCGTTTTTGGAACACTTTATTTGGCCGGAAACCAACATATATATGTAATGTACGTTATCACCTTCCTGATATAAAATTTGTTTTTTTAATATAGATTTAGATTTTACTTGAGATAAATTGGCAATATCTGTAATGTTTTTGATGTTTTGGTAAAATTCATCAATTTTGCTAGCAGTATGCTCATTTTTAATGTTAAAAATAGCATCTGTCTTTTTCAACCGTATATCTATAGCATCCAATAACTCCGATTCTTCAAAGGGTTTAGTTAAATAATCATCGGCACCTAAATTCATCCCTTTTCGAATATCCGATTTATCGGCTTTTGCCGATAAAAATATAAATGGAATTGATGCGGTCTGAGGATCTTTATTTAACATATGCAGAACGCCATATCCATCTAACTCTGGCATCATTATATCACAAATGATAATATTTGGCTTCCAATCTTTAGCGATTTTAACTCCAATTTTACCGTTTTCGGCTGTTTGTACTGAGTAATTAGATAGCTCTAATAATTCTGCTGTGTTTTCTCTAATTTCAGCATTATCTTCAATAATTAATACTTTTTTACTCATGATGAACGGGTATTTGTATAGTAAATATAGTTCCTTTATTTTCAAATGATTCAAATGTTATGCTTCCTTGTAATAAATCAATATATTTTTTTACTATGTTAAGTCCTAATCCTGTCCCTTGAATATTTATAACATTTGAAGCCCTAAAAAATCTTTCAAATAAATGCTCTTGTTCCTCCTTAGGAATTCCAATACCTTGATCTTGAATTTGAATATGTATTTGATCACTAACACGTGCATTTACGTAAACGTTTTTAGAAGGTTCTGAATATTTTAATGCGTTAGAAAGCAAATTAACCAAAATATTTTTTATAATGTTTGCATCAGATATAACCATGTTACTGCCTTGATACAAAACTTCTATTTTTTGATTCTTTGCTGCGGATTCTTCCAAATCTTCTTTGAGCTCTTGAATTAAATTAAGCAAATTAAACTCTATAAAAGAAGCCTGTATTTTTCCTTCCTCTAACTTACTTAAGGATAGAAAATCATTTAAAATTGAGGTTAACGTTTGTACGTTAGATTTAATTCTTTTTAGATGTTTTTCTCTGTTGTCAACTTGTTCATATTGATTGTATTTAAGCGCAAGATTTGCCGATGATAAAATAGTACTTAAAGGGGTTCTAAATTCATGCGATGCCATAGATACAAATCGTGACTTTAATTCATTTAATTCTTTCTCTTTTTCTAAGGCAATACGCATATTTTCCTCTAAAAGCTTTTTTTTGGTAATGTTTTGCTCTACTACTAAAATTCTGTCGATTTGCTTACCTGTTGATGGCAATGGAACAGCATTTAATTGATATACGCCTTTTTTTAGTTTTATTTCGAATGATTTAGCCTCTCCTTCAAAAACTCCTCTCAAATTTTCTAAAATCATATCTGCCACTTCTGATGGAACTCGTTTAATATAACTTGAGCCCACTAAATGTTCACTTTTAATACCCATTTTATATAAGTCTTCCCCATCTACAAAAACATAATTTAATTTTCGATCGAATACATTTATGGTTCCATTGGGGAAATTTCGAGCAATTAAACTGTACAAGGCTTCGCTTTCTTTTAAATTAGCCGTTCGTTCCTGTACTTTTTGCTCTAGTGTTTTATTTAAGTGTATTATTTGATCTTCAATGTTTTTTCGAATAGTAACATCTGTAATTAATGCTGTTATATACATTTTGCCCTCATCTAGTAAGTGATTTAAGCTGACTTCTATAGGAAATTCCTCGCCATTTTTTCGTTTTCCTAATAAAGTCATCCCTATGCCCATAGATCTTCTGGAAGGATGTTGTGTAAAATTTTTTGTGTGATTTTTATGTTGTTTTCTATACCTATCAGGCATTAGTAATTCAACCGGTTGATCCACCAACTCTTGCATATTATACCCAAACATTTCGCATGTTCTTGGGTTTGCTAAAAGTATTTTTCCTTTATCATTAGCCACAATTACCGATTCTGAAGCACTTTCGAAAAAAATTTTGCAAATTTTGTTTACCGTTGTTTCAGAAGAAGTCATGCTTGTATTTTAATCGGCCAAAAATGGAATAATAAAAACAGGCAATTGAGTGTCTCTAATAAAAATTTCGCAAATATGTGGTTGAAAAAAATATTGAAAGTTATGCGGCAACATAGTAAGTGAAATTAAATCGACCGTGTTTTTACTTAAAAATTGCATAACCCCTTTTTCAACACTAAAATCGTTTACAATATGTAAAGAAAGGTTTAGGCTAGGATACTGTTTTTTATATAAATCAAACCCTTCTTCCATATCAGAGCTTTTACAAAAATACGAAGGGGTATTTATAAATAACAAGTCGTATTTTACATCATAGTTTTTAAATACATCCACTAAGCGACTAAAGTGTTTTAAAGTATAAGGAGATGTAAAGTCGCCAATAAATAATATTTTAGATATATCATTCCATTCACTTCCATTCTTAGCCACTAAAACTGGGATTTTAGTGTTTTGTATAATCTTTTTTGTGTTCGACCCAAAAACCTGATACTCAACACTGCTTCCTATACCATTGGAGCCTATAATTAACAATGATGGGTTGTTTTTTTGTATATAATCTAACACCATTTTGCCTGGTTTATCTAAAGGGTGTATTTCTTGTATTACATATTTACAATTCGCACAATGGTTTCTAAACTTATCGATCTCTGCCGATAATAAATCCTCAATTTTTCGTTTTTTACCCGAAAACTCTTTTTCATCATGTACCGCTTTCCAGTGAGGTAATAGTGTAAACGGAAATTTGCCACTGTCATTTACCAATAAATGGGTCTCTATGGCATGCCATAATGTTACATTTGATTTTGATTTATATCCTATTGACTGAGCAATTTTTAGAACGGTTGGGGTTGATTCGGAAAAATCAACAGGCACCAATATTTCTTGCATAACGTAATGATTTATTTTATAATGGAAAATTAATAAAAATTATCCTTATTCACCTTGTTTTAAAAAATAAAAAAGCAAGGCAGCTTCTGCCTTGCTTTAATAATACATGGAAATAATGCTTTATTTAATAGATATTTCTTTACTCTTTTTACTAACAGTTTCAGTTAATTTTGCTACCGTTAACTTTAATAACCCATCGGTGTATTTGGCATCAATCTTCTCAGTGTTTACGTTAGATGGTAAATTAAAAGATCTTTCAAAAGAACTATAGGTAAATTCTTTACGGGTATATTTTTTATCTTTTTCAGATTTTTCGGCTTTTTTTTCTGCAGAAATTTTTAACACGTTATCATGTACTGCTACCTTAAAATCTTTTTTATCAAACCCGGGAACTGCTACCTCAATTTCATAATTTTTATCTGTTTCAGAAATATTTACAGCCGGAAGGTTAATTTCCCACTTCCTATCAAAAAAATTATCCCATTGTAACATTTCGTCTAAATCTGTTTTTGCCAATAATGGCCATGAACTTGTTTTAACGATACTCATAGTTTTAATTTTTAAAAGTTTACCCAAAGGTATGGGAGGTGGTTGTATTAATAAATTACATTCATCAAATCAAAGATTGATATATGTCATATTGTGTTTTAGGAAGCCTCAAATTATAAGCTAATTAAATTTATATGTATTTTTGTGCACATTAATTACGTTAGTATGCTAAAAAAAATATTATTTACTGGGTTTATATTTGAATGCTTAATCAGTTTTTCACAATCCCCGGGATGGTTTAATAACTACTCATCACAAGTGGATTTAAATATTGGTGCAACATTTACCTTGGGATTTGCTGATGTAAATAACGATGATTATCCAGATGTAATTGCATTATCTACCGCTTTGGGAAACATCTATAATACAAGAGCCCCTTTAAAAATATTTTTGAATATTGATGATACATCAAGTAGCAATCCATTCGATAGAAAATTTATTGATATTACTCCTCAAAGTTTAGTAAATGTGGTGCCTCCAGATACAGGTCAAAATGCTAATATTTATACATTGGCAGATTTTAACAACGATGGAAATGTAGATCTAGTTACTGGGATATTTTATGATAAATACACTACCACAAATTACCCAATGAAAGATGATCGGTTTAGAGTGTATTTAGGAGATGGAACAGGGGTTTTCAATTATTTGCCCAATAGCGGTCTTGAATTGTTGGGTTTAAAAAACGGAAGAATGTTTACTGCATTAGATTATGATTTAGATGGAAATTTAGATTTGTATTTATCTACATTTATGAAAAACTATTATGCCAACACATGGGATCATGGGTATTTACTAAAAGGGAATGGTGATGGTACATTTACAGATGTAACAACGAGTGCTGGAGATTTAACTAAACTTGAGCCAATTTATGGTTCGGCCGCTTATGATTATAATAATGATTGTTATCCCGACCTAATTGTTGCTCCATATTGCCGTACCGGAGGTTCGGTATATAAAAATAACGGAGATGGAACTTTTACGGATGTTTCAACGGATGTTGGTTACAATTTATATTTATATGGAGACGGCACTACTAGAGCCTGTACCTTTTCTGTGATACCAGAAGATGTTGATAATGATGGGGATATGGATGTTTTTGTGTCTGTAGTACATGGGGGAAATGATCCTGGAGAATACCGCTCAACTATTATAAAAAATAATGGTCCATTATCAAATTACTCATTTGACTTACAATATAACGTTTTACCTGTATCTCCTCCCGCTTCTAGCCATAGGGGTGATTATGATGGAGCGTTTCTTGATTTTGATAACGATGGTTTAAAAGATTTGGTTATGGCTCAAGCAACATACCAACCCACAACCGATAGATCTTATTTTTGGAAACAACAACCCGATCATTCTTTTGTTGATGTTACCAATGCTTTAGGATTGGTTATTCCTGATTTAAAATCATCCGGTTCGGTTGAAGTGTTTGATTATGATTTGGATGGTGATGATGATGTGGTTTTTTGCGTTGGAGGGGCTATGAAATTATATAAAAACGAAATAGGTCAAAATAAAAGTTGGGTTTCTGTAAAACTTAATGCGGGATTAGGAATAAATAAAAATGCTATTGGAGCACGTGTATACGTGTACGTTAATGATACCATGTATATGAGAGAACAAATTGTAGGTAGGGGTTTACATACAGGACAACAGCCTTTAATTTTAAATTTTGGATTAAACAATGCTGTGAGTATTGACTCTATTGTAGTTCGCTGGCCCGGTGCAAACTGTAAAACCACTACCGTTACTAATCCACCGATTAATTCTATGGTAACTATTTCTTCTGATATATTTAGCAACATAGAGACTCCATCCTTTAATAAAATCAAAATATATCCGAATCCGGCAACTAACTATTTAATTATTCAGCAAGATTTGTTGCAAGATTATTATAAAAGTATATCGTTGTTTGACATAGCCGGAAAAGAAGTAAAAACTTCTATTGCTAACAGCGATAATAATAAATGTATAATAAATATGGAATTTTTACCAAAAGGGATATATGTATTAAAATTAGAAGATAAAAACGGACAAGTGTATTGTCATAAAGTAATTAAGTAAATTAAACTTATTGCGCACCACAATCATACACATGCTCGCAGTTAAAATAAATAATTTCATCTAATAATACCTGTGATGAAAGTGCTAATTGTGAATAATTCTGAGAAGAATTTTTAAATTTCCCATGTTCTGTTTTCCACATAGTTTGAATTAACGACATCCCTCCCTCACTAGGATTAATATAAGACATTAAACTATTAATATTTCCTGCTCCGGCATGATAAATATGTAACACAAATAGTTTGAACCATAAGTCGTGTTCAGAGTATTCAATACAAAATCTTTTTAATATTCTTTTTGCCTCAGGAATGCATGCTGTTTTTATTAATGATGAGGCTGCTATAGCTGATTTATCAAAATTATTTCGTTCATCATTTCCTTTTTTAACCTCTAAATTATATTTTTTTGCTACCGATTTCATCAACTGAAACGGTCCATAAGCACCAACACTAGAGTATTGTGATTTACCCGGACTTTCAATTAAAAGAATAGCTTGTGCATACCAAGGGTCTACGTTTTGTTGTGAAAATATTTCAATACCTCTAGTAATAGAAGGCATAACAGCCTTAAAATCGTAAAATTCTTTTTTTCCTGTGGTAATGTAAATTTTAGAATCATAATTTAAACACCGATCTTTTTTTAAAGAATCTTTATAAGTTATTTTTTCCTCTTCGCTATATTTTTTCCACAAAGAATAGGATTCTTTCGCTAAAATTTCTCTCGATTCTGCTATATTTATAATAATAGAATCACTAGGCATACGCATAATATTTGTCCAAAATTGTATTTGAGCCAGTGTATGCCATCCTTCGTCAAATAATTGCTTGTTATTTACAAAATACCAAGAATTTGAGTCGTTCACATATATTACCTCTATTACTTGATACATATTATTTTCTTTGTTATCAAAAAAATTGGCAATCAAGTTGTTTGTATAAACAATTAAAATAAAAAATAAATATTTTTTTAATACTACTTTAAACATTATATAATGTATGATTATTTGTGCTTTCTAAATTTACGAAAGAAAAATAAAATATGTTTCACTCTGCAAAAAATATTTTTCAAATTTGTATAATCATTAAATATTTGTATTTTTGCATTCAATTATTCTTCCTTAGCTCAGCTGGTTAGAGCATCTGACTGTTAATCAGAGGGTCCTTGGTTCA
>CAZEIM010000015.1:38704-60694 GCA_964512145.1 uncultured Flavobacteriales bacterium | reverse complement strand
TGGTTTATTAGCCGATTGATCTTTGTTCACGATCTTTCGAACGGTATTACAACTGCTTATTACAAGGATTAACAAAAATAAATTGATATATGATTTACTGCTCATATGGCATGCAATTTAGCTTCTTTATGCTAATGTGGAAAATTGTCACTTTGTTATGGTTTAGCAATGACCGAACTTTGAAGACTATTTTTGATTTATGCCGCAGTTTTCTCATTTACATGTTCATACCCAGTATTCTTTATTAGATGGTGCAGCACCCATAGATGAGTTATACAAAAAAGCAGCGGCTAATCATATGCCTGCTTTAGCCATTACCGATCATGGTAATATGTTTGGGGTATTTAAATTTGTGGCAGAAGCTGCTAAGTACAATACTCCTGAAAATCCAAATACTATTAAACCACCAAATATAAAACTATTAATCCCATTTATAAATTCTACTTTACCTTTAACTTATAATATTTTAAAAAATAACGTATAAGCAATACCGAAACGAAGTTTGTCTAAAATAGTCATGTAGCTTTGTTAATCAGCATTTTAAGACAAAACAATCCCTCACAACACCCTGCCGTCTTCCATTTCAATAATGCGGTGGCTGGCTTTCGAAAAATCGTGATCGTGGGTTACAACCACAAATGTTTGGTTGTATAAATGGCATAATTCGTTAAAAATTTCCAATACAATGGCCGTGTTTTTGGAGTCTAAATTACCCGTTGGTTCATCGCACAAAATAATAGAGGGGTTGTTAATTAAAGCCCGGGCAATGGCGACTCGTTGTTGTTGCCCTCCCGATAGTTTGGAGGCCGGTTTTAAGGCTTGATTTTCTATGCCTAACAATTTTAATTTTTCATAGGCTCTTGCTTCTACTTCTTCATAGGTATATTGCCCTAATTTTAAAGCCGGAATCATCACGTTTTTTAAACAACTAAATTCTTGCAACAAATAGTGAAATTGAAATACGAACCCTATGTGTTTGTTGCGAATTTTAGATAATTGATTTTGTGATTTTCCGGTTACTATTTCTCCGTTTATCCATAATTCACCTTCATAGTCGGTATCTAAGGTGGATAAAACATATAATAGGGTTGATTTTCCACAGCCCGATTTACCAATTAGAGAAACAAATTCACCCTTTTTTACGTGTATAGAAATATCTTTTAATGCCTGAAATTTTTCGGGACTGTAAAAATACTTGTTTATTTTTTTAGCTTCTATGGCGTATTCTATATTCATCCTCTTATAATTTCAACGGGATCTACTTTGGCGGCTTTACGGGCCGGTAAATATCCGGCCAATAGGGTAGTGGAAATACCAAAAACCAAGCCCTGTATATAATGTTCCCATAAAAACGACATGGGTAAATATTTTAACATGGCTGTTCCTAACTCTATTTTTGATACTCCGTACGATATTAAAAAGCCAAATATTAATCCCAAAATGGCACCGGCTAAACCTATGTATATTGCTTCTCTCAAAAATATGCCTACTACATCTCTTCCGTCAAATCCGGTAGTTTTTAATATGGCAATGTCTTTCATTTTTTCGTAAATTGTCATGTTTAAAATATTATAAATTCCAAAGCCTGCCACCAATAGCATCACTACAATTACGCTGTTTAATATTACGGCTCGTATTTTAAATCCTGCCTGCATGGGTTCGTTGGCGGTTACCCAGTCTTCGGCTTTATAACCGGTAATTTGTTCAATCCATCGTGCTTTTTGTGGAGCATCTTGATAGTCGTGAATATTAATTTTAATTTCGGTGATGTAGTCGCTTTGTTTTTTTAAAAGCTGTTGTACAGTATGTATATTAGCATATGATTTGGTATTGTCTAAACTCATAATGGAGGTTTCATATATTCCGGCAATTTTCATGTTTTTAACAACTCCAAAGGGCGTGCTAACGATTACATTATCGTGTACTTTTAAATTGAGTTTTTGTGAAATACCTTTTCCAATTAGTAATGAGTTAGGGTTTGATAATAAATACTCTAGGCTTCCTTGCAAAATATTTTTTTTAAGGTTAAACATTTTATCTTCCTCTAAAATATTTACTCCTACCATAGTTCCTCCTAATTGAGTATTCCCGTTGTTATAAAACACATTGGTAGCTACTTGAGGTGTAATAGCCCGTATAGAGGTATCTTTTAATAAGGTTCGTATAATTCCGTACGGATTATGTAAACGGTTAGAGCTTTCAATTTGTTTGGGGTTTATTAAATGCTTTACAGTATTGTTAGGATAATACCTATCCATAATATTTAAGTTACTCATACTCACATCGTGATACAATTTTATGTGAGGTATAGAGTTAAATGATTGCTCTTCGAAATACTGATTAGTACCCGTCATGAGCGATTGTAAAAAAATATACATAGAGATTCCAAACGTAACCCCTAGTGAAGCAACAATCGTTTGCTTTTTTCGAGAAAGCAAATGAGATAAGGCAATATTTGCATTTACACTGAGTTTCATTTAAAAAATGGAATGCATTGTTTTTGGTTTAAATCCATATCCATAATTTCAACGTATTCCATGGTTTCTATTCCTGTTTTAACTTGAATGGTATCTTGTGAACCATTTTCGTAAAAAACCACTTTTTTATCTGCATTTACACATTTTCTGGGAAGCACCCAAACGTCTTTCTTTTCTTCAATAATAATGTTGGCTTGTAGTTGCGTGCCCGAGAGTAAAGCACTGGGTTTGGTAATAAGGTATGCATCTACGCGGTATGCTTGGGTAGTTTCGTCAAATTGAGGGTATATTTTGTGTATTATGGCTTCCCAGGTTTTATTTTTTTGCGTGTTTAACTCAAACAACACTTTTTGTCCTAGGGAAATTTTTTCAATATTATCTTCATCGATGGTTAATTTAATAAACATAGAGTCGGGATGTCCTAAGTTACATAAAACATCTCCACGTCTAATATATTCTCCTTCTTCTTTTAATAATTTATAAACCTTCATATTTTCAGGAACTTTCATGCTGTAATACGATCGTTGCGATTGATAAATTTGCACCTGATTTTTAGCATTGGCCAATTGTTGTTCTAGTTCTAATTTTCTGGCTTTTTTTTGTTTTTGTAACGATTCTAGCGTAGAGCTTGAGTTTTGATAGTTTAATAAAGCATTATCCAATTCAAGCTTAGAAACGGAGTTTGTTTTATATAGTCTAAGCAATTTTTCATATTGTATTGAATCGTGCGTACATTTTTTACTTGCAAAAGTAATTTGTGAATTTAATTGTAATAAAATGGGAGATTCTTCACTATTTAATGTTTCGGCAGTTTTATAGTTGGATAATGCCGATTGATATTGCGCCTGAATTTGATCAGCATCAATATCAAATAGGGTTTGATTTTGTTGGGTAATTTCCCCTTCTTTTAGCCAAATTTTTACGATTTGTCCTTCGTATGATGAAGATAATTTTACAAAATGTAAGGGCTCAATAATACCCGATGCATATACTGCCTGTACAATGTCTTTTTTTTCTGCTTTAATGGTGTCGGGTTTTTTACAGGAGTAAAGTAAGCACAGGAAATTAAATAAAATGAATAGATTTTTCATGGTTCGAATGATTTTTGATATACAGAAATCTTATGTTTGGCAATGTATGTTTTAGCCAATAGGTTTACATGTGTTTGTTCTTGATTTAATAACTCAATATAACTGTTTACATAATCGTCCATAGGAATTAGCCCTTCTTCATATTTATTTTGTTGAATTTGTACATTTTTTTTATACAAATCAAGCGCTTTTCGGCTTTTTTCTAAAGCGTTTGATAAATGTACAAACTCTGCTTTAGTATTTTCTTCCAGTGTACGTTCCTCTTGTTGTTTATATTGAATGTTTAAATCAATTTGCTCACTAAGTAATTTGTTTTTTTGCAATTGAATGTAGCGTTTTCCACCATTAAAGATTAGCCAATTTGCTCGAACCGAGATAAATTTTCCCGGAAACCAAGGAATATTTTCATTTAAGGGGTCAAACGAATTGCTGTTTTTTTGATAATTTAAATTACCCACTAAAGATAAGCTAGGTAAAAGGCTGTAGGTAATAGAATGTTGTTGAATGTTTAAGCTGCGTTTTTGTAATTCTAAATTTTTAAGTAAAGGGCTAGGCAAAAAGCTAGAGTTTTCAATGCTAGGAGATTCACTAATCGCATCTTTTATTTCGATATCTAATAAACCAGAAAGTAAACGCACATTATTTCGAGTGTTTTGTGACTGAGTATTGGTTTCAGATAATTGAATTTGTAGCATTTCTCTGCTAGCCAGTAATTTATTGTGTATGTAGGGATTTGTTAATCCTTCAGATGCCTTATTCTCTATACTGGAGAGTAAGGAGTCGTGGTATTGAATATGTTGTACGAGTATATTTTTTGTTTTTTCAAGCAGTAAATAATTATAATACAGTGCTGAAGTTCTTTCGTATAGTTTTTGTTTAATATTAAGCGTATTGTTTTGCGTACTTTTAAAGTGTATCTCTTGTAAGGAAGTATTAAACCAATGTTGTATTTGTAAAATATCTAAACTTATTTGTATACCTGCTTGTAAAATATATTTTTGACCAAATTGCACCGGAATATACTCATTGGGCGATCCACCAAACATAATGGCCGGAATTAACGTAGTTTGAATTTCTAAATTATCGGTAACTCCTGCATTGGCAGAAATTTGTGGCATAAAGGCTGTGTAAGCTTCTTTTTTGTCTTGTTTTGCAATTTTTTCTTGCAATTGTTGTATTTGAATTTCTGTATTGTTTTTTTCGATGTATGTCCAAAGTTCTTCAAACGAATTAAAAGAATTTTGTCCATAACTTAGAGTAAATACCCCAATAAAAAAAACTGCGATAACTAAATGTTTCATAGCTTATACAAACTTCCGATTTTTTTAAATACAACTTTATATCACAACAATATTTAACAAATTAATGGAGTTTAAATTTTCTTTTGAATTAAATTTTCATGGTAAGCTCAATAAATTGGACCTGTTTTTTATTGTTATAGAGCATATTAAAAATTATCAATCTTTACTCTATATTTGTAAAGTATGCTTGCACTATTTAAAAAGGAAATACAACTTTTTTTAAATTCTTTGTTGGGATATTTTATTATGATTTTGTTTTTATTGTTTATATCCCTTTTTTTATGGGTATTTCCAACGAACAGCTACAATATTATTGAATTAGGATATGCTTCATTAAATCCTTTATTTTATATAGCACCATGGATTTTTATGTTTTTAATTCCGGCTATCACTATGCGATTGTTTTCAGAAGAAAAAAGAACCGGAACCATAGAGTTTTTGTTTACTAAACCACTTTCGGATTGGCAAATAATTTTAGCTAAATATTTTTCAGGTTATTTTTTAGTTTTTTTAAGTATTATTCCAACACTGGTATATTATGTTTGTATTTACTATATTGGACTACCCAAGGGCAATATTGATACACCGGGAGTTATAGGATCATACATAGGGTTACTGTTACTTTCTGCCGGATTTACTTCCATAGGTATTTTTACCTCGGCCATTACAAACAATCCTATTATTTCTTTCTTATTGGGAGTTTTTTTGTGTTATATAACCTATGAAGGATTTGACATGATTAGCTCATTGCCTTTTCTCCAATCTGCCGACCATCTTATTCAAACGTTGGGTATTAGTCAACATTATGTTTCTTTAAGCAGGGGGGTCATTGATACTAGAGATGTGCTATATTTTATGAGTCTTAGTTACATTTTTTTATTATGTACTAAAATAATTCTTGAGCAACGAAAATGGCAATAAGTACATGAGGTCTCATAATAATAGAAAATATTCCGTATATCTTTCAGGCTTAATTTCTTTAGCGATAATAGTCGTAATAAATGTTATCGGCTCATACCTTTTTAAACGCTTTGATTTAACAGATGAAAAAAGGTATTCTCTTACGGCTGCTACTAAAAAAAAGGTTTCAACATTAAATGATGTAGTATTTGTAAAAGTGTATTTAGAGGGAGACTTACCGGCTGGATTCAGAAAATTAAGAAATGAAACACAAGAAATGTTAGATGAGTTGCGCATTGCATCCAATAAAAATATTGAATATGAGTTTATTAACCCATATGAGATTACCGATAAAAAGGCTCGTAACGAATTGTTTAAAAATTTATATGAGAAAGGATTAATTCCAACTGATTTAGAGGTACAATCAGAAGATGGTTTTACCAATAAAGTAATTTGGCCTGGAGCCATTATATATTATAAAGATGCTGAAGTTTCGGTTCAGTTATTAAAAAGCAGAATTGGTGCATCTGAAGAAGAAATGTTAAACAATTCTTACGAAGAATTAGAATATAGTTTTGCACAAGCAATTCATCAAATTTCTAATAATCAAAATCAACGCATAGCTTTTATAGATGGACATGGTGAACTCGATGAATTAGAAACAGCAGATATCATTAAATCATTAAAAGGTAGTTATTCTGTGGAACGTATTACGATTAATGGCAATTTAGAGGCTTTAAAAACCTTTAATTTAATAGTTATTGCCAAACCTGATTCCAGTTTTTCGGATGCCGATAAATTTATTATCGATCAGTTTATTATGAAAGGAGGCAGAGCTTTATGGCTTTTAGATGGGGTGTATACGTCAATGGACAGTTTACAAAATACATCAACTACTATGGCTGTTGCACAAAGATATAGAATTGAGGATCAGTTGTTTAAATATGGCGTTCGGATTAATCATGATTTGGTTATGGATATGAGAGCATTAAGCATTCCTTTAAGAGTAGGTACCATTGGTAATCAGCCGAAGTTTGAGTTTTTTCCTTGGTATTATCAACCCTTGTTATTAGCTGATCATAATATACATCCAATTGTAAATAATTTAGAGGCCGTAAAAACAGAATTTATAAGCAGTGTAGATACAGTGTTTGCACCAAATGTTCATAAAACTTTTTTGTATTATACATCAAAATATTCTAAAACAGTTACAGCACCTACTAGGGTTAGTTTAAATATACTTAGAGTACCTGCAGATGAAAGGATGTTTACAAAATCCTTTATACCCGTATCAGTTTTGTTAGAGGGGGAATTTGAATCTGTTTTTGCAAATAGAGTTTATCCAATAAGTGATGAGGGTAAAAAATATGTTGTTTTAAATAAGAGTTTTCCCACTAAACAAATTATTATTGCCGATGGAGATATTATTAAAAATGGGGTAGACCGAGAAAAAAAGCGAATTTTACCTTTAGGATATGACCGCTATACCAATAAAGATTTTGGAAATAAAGATTTTATTTTAAATTGTATTAATTATTTATGCAACGATGAGGATTTAATTGCTTCTCGTTCAAAAGAATTTAAAATACGGCTATTAGATAGGCAAAAAGCCGATAATCATAAATTATCATTACAACTATTAAATGTTTTGCTGCCCATATTTATTATTGTATTATTAGGAATAATTCAACTAAGTATAAGAAAGTATTCCTTGAAAAAAATATAATATGAAAAAAAATATTCTTTTATTACTGCTTTTTATTGTCTTAGTAGGCTTGGCTTATTTTTTAATCAATAAAAATAACTCTTCTACCATTAAATCACAGTATAGTAATTTTTCGGTAAAAGATACTGCCTCTATTACCAAGATTTTTTTGGCCGATAAACAAAACAGGACAGTTTTATTAGAACGAACCTCCGGAGGTAAGTGGACGGTAAACAAAAAGTATAATGCTAAACAGGATGCTGTAAATTTATTGCTTCAAACCATCTGCGATGTATCTGTAAAAGCACCTGTAACTAAATCAAAATTTGAGGGCACTGTAAAGTTAATGTCTGCCTCATCTGTAAAAGTAGAAATATATCAGGGTAAAGATAAGCCTAGTAAAGTTTACTATGTTGGGCATGCAAATCAAGACCATACCGGCACTTATATGTTGTTAGAAAACTCAACTGTTCCTTTTTTAATGCATATTGAAGGATTTAAAGGGTATTTAACACCCCGATATTTTACGTTGGAAAGTGAATGGAGATCAACCGAAGTTTTTGTGTACGATTTAGGAGAAATTGCCAATATTAGACTTGAAGATTATAAAAATCCTAAAAACAGCTTCGAAATACAGTTACGAGAAGACAAATATCATTTGTTCACATATCCCGAGTATAAGGAAGTACCTTTTGACACAGCTAAATTATTATTGTATTCAGCCTTATATAAAAAGATACATTTTGAATATTACGCTAATCCTATTTTAAAAGATTCGGTATTAAATACAAAACCATTATTTAAGTATACGGTTATGGATGTACTGGGTAGGCAAAATAGTATTGTAACGTATTTAAAACCTGCCGAAGAAGGAGCAAAGGATTATGACGGAGTTCCTCTTTTATTTGATGTTGACCGAATGTTTGCTTTATATAATAACCAAGATTTTGTTATTGTTCAATACTATGTATTTGACCCTATAACTAAGTCTATAGATTATTTTTTAAGACCATAATAGCTTGTTTTTTTATAGTTTTCAACACTAGGTTGATATCTTTTAGTTTTAAGTCAACATTCTAAAACATATATTTGTCGATTAAACGATTGATGTATGAAATTTGTAGTATCTAGTTCAATTTTACTGAAAAATTTACAAGCGATTAGCGGAGCTCAAAGTAGCAATAGTACGCTTCCTATTTTAGAAAATTTTTTATTTGATTTTAAAGATAAAAAACTTACCATAACCGCTTCGGATTTAGAAACTACTATGACTTCTACTATACAATTAGATATGGTAGATCAGGATTATAAAATTGCTATACCGGCTAAATTATTGATGGATACATTAAAAACATTTCCAGACCAGCCCTTAACTTTTGAAATAAACCCTGAAAATTTTGGTATTGAAATTATTTCTGATAGTGGAAAGTATAAATTAGCAGGACAAGACGGAAAAGATTTTCCTGAATTACCGGTTTTAGAAGGTACAGCTACCATTGAGATGGATTCTATTATTTTAGCAAATGCCATTAATAGAACCATTTTTGCTGCGGGAAATGATGATTTAAGAAGAATTATGTCGGGAGTATTGTTTGAGTTAAATAAAAACGAAGTAACTTTTGTAGCTACCGATGCGCATAAACTTGTACGTCATAGAAGAAATGATATTAAGTCTAAGAAAGCGGCACAAATGGTATTGCCCAAAAAGCCATTAAATTTATTAAAAAATATACTTTCTACATTAGAAACAAAAGTAGTAGTAGAGTTTAATGAGTCTAATGCCTTATTTAAGTTTGAAAATTTTACTTTAACATGTCGTTTAATAGATGGTAAATATCCAAATTACGATGCTGTTATACCTAAAGAAAATCCTTATAAACTAACGGTTGATAGAGTTCATTTACTAAATTCAATTAGGCGAGTATCTATTTTTTCTAATAAAACTACCCATCAGGTTCGATTAAAAGTTACTGGGAGTGAGTTAAGTATTTCTGCAGAAGATATGGACTATCAAAATGAGGCGAATGAGCGGTTAACATGTCAGTACGATGGTGAAGATATGGAAATTGGTTTTAACTCAAAGTTTTTAATGGAAATGTTACAGAATGTAAATACTGAAAATATTAATATTGAAATGTCTGCACCTAATAGAGCAGGAATTATTATGCCAACAGAAAAATTAGATCAAGACGAAGATTTATTAATGTTGGTTATGCCTGTTATGTTAAATCAAAACTAATTAAATATATTTTTACGTTATTTTAATTTAGAAACTACCTTTAGATATATAAAAAACACCTTTCTTAATGCTTTAGAAAGGTGTTTTTTATTATCTATGGTTTTATTTAATTAATCTTCCAGCTCTAATTCAGGATCATCCTCCTTATTTGAACTGTTTTTTCCGTTTCCTTTTTTGTTTTTATGTTGCTTCATACGTTCTTCCTTTTTGTTTTTCATATGTTCCTCCCATTGTGAAAATTGTTCGGGGGTTAAAACACTACGAACATTATTTTTAAATTCTACATGAACTGCCTTATATTCTTCTTTATGATCTTTTTTGTTATTTCCGTATTGTTCATTTAATGCTTGTATTTTTTGATGTCTCTGTACTTTGTAATCTAAGATTTTGCCCTTTTGATTATCATTTAATCCAAGTTTTACGCCCATTTCTTGGGTGCTTTTTTGCATTTTTTCTAGATGTTCTTTTTGAACAGTTTGTTGTTGAGCATTTAAATTCATAATAAATGCTGTAAAAAGAAGGACTAAAGTCCATAAGTTAGTTTTTTTCATAATTATATTTTAAAGTTAAATATAGATAAATATTGCAAATATTATACCTATTTTTTGATATTCAGATATTATTATTTATTCCGAGATAAATTAAAACCCAATAAGCACAAAGTATACGTGTAAGCTATATTTTGCTGTTTTTTAGAGCATCCTGAACACTTCCATAAGTAGTAAGCAGTTTTAATGCATCATCGTAGGAGATATTCAATTTTTCTGCTATAATTCTCGCTCCCCTGTCCCATAATTTATGGTTACTGAGTTGTAAGTGTGTCATTTTATTTCCTTCAACTCTACCAAGTTTTATCATTACGGTTGTAGAAATAATATTTAAAACCATTTTTTGCGCTGTGCCCGATTTCATTCGGGTGCTACCTGTAATAAACTCAGGGCCAACTTCTATTTCTATTGGGTAATCACACATTTTGCTTACCGGACTTCCAGGATTACAGGTTATGCATGAGGTTAGGATACCTTGTTCTTTGGCATTTTTTAAAGCATGCACCACATATGGGGTATTTCCTGAAGCAGCAATCCCTATGACTGTGTCTAAATGATTTATATGATGTTTTTTAAGATCTTCCCAGCCTTGGGTATTACTGTCCTCAGCAAATTCAACAGCTTTTCTGATTGCCTGATCGCCACCTGCAATAATTCCGATTACTACATTTTCGTCTACACCAAATGTAGGTGGACATTCAGATGCATCTACTATTCCTAAACGGCCACTGGTTCCTGCACCTATATAAAATAATCGGCCACCTTTTTTCATGTTTTCTAGCAGTCTTTCAATAAATAAGGAGATATTGTGTAGCTTTTTTTCAACGGCAACGGCTACTTTTTTATCTTCTGTGTTTATACCTACTACAATATCATGTATGTTCCAAGTATGTATGTTGTTATATAATGACTCTTCTTCTGTTATTTTATGGTAACTCATAACTGCTATTCATCTTAATTTTTTCAGATTTTTTTTGCACCTCTTTTTCTAATTTTTTTTGATATTTAATGATCTCGTTTAATATTTTTTTATCGGATGCTCCAATTATACGAACCGCTAGTAAACCTGCATTTTTTGCTCCGTTTAGAGCCACGGTTGCAACAGGTATTCCATTGGGCATTTGTAAAATAGATAAAATTGAGTCCCAACCATCTATAGAGTTTGAAGATTTTATAGGAACTCCAATAACGGGTAGGGGAGAAATGGAAGCAACCATTCCGGGTAAATGAGCTGCTCCACCGGCACCTGCAATTATAATTTGTATATTTTTTTGATGCGCGTTTTTTGAAAACTCAAACATTTTTTCTGGGGTTCTGTGAGCAGAAACCACATCAACATAATATGGGATATTAAATTCATGTAGTACTTTTGAAGCTTCCTGCATAATAATCCAGTCGGAGTCAGAACCCATTATAATGGCAACCATATTGTTAGTTTTGAGAGATTATTTTTAAAGTATTTTTTATTTGTTGAGCTTTTTCTATTGCTCTATTTATGTCGGAATCAAGAATAGTTACATGTCCCATTTTTCGCAAGGGTTTGGTTTGTTTTTTTCCGTATAAATGAAATTTAGCACCGGATATTGCTAATACTTTTTCCATGTTTTTATATATAACGGGGCCATAGTATCCTTTTTCTCCTATTAAATTGAGCATTACCGAAGGGCTAATAATATGAGTTTCTCCTAATGGTAAATTTAATACAGCCCTAATATGTTGTTCAAATTGAGATGTTTGAGTACTTTCAATCGTATGATGCCCACTATTATGAGGACGTGGAGCAACTTCATTAATCCATATTTCACCATTTTTATCTAAAAACATTTCTACAGCTAATAAACCTGAAATGTTAAAGCTTTTTATGGTATCTAATGCAATTTGTTTAGCTTTTTCTAAAATATGTTCGGATATTTCTGCTGGACAAATTAATAAATCAACCAAATTACCTTCTGGATTAAAAACCATTTCTACAGGATCAAAGCAGGATATTTCTCCCATTTCGTTTTTTGCAACCAATACAGCAATTTCTTTTTCAATTGAAATTAATGATTCAATAATACAAGGAATATCTAACATAGTATCAATGTCTTTTGTTTCTTTTACTACAACAACACCTTTTCCATCGTAACCAAGTGTTCTGCTTTTTTGAACAAAGGGTAGGTTAATTTCTTTATTTTCTAGAGCATTTAGTACGTCTTTTTTAGAATTATATGTCAAAAAACTTCCTGTTGGTAAGGAATGATCTAAGAAAAATCTTTTTTGTAATGCTTTATCTTGTATGATTTTTAATTTTTCAGGATCTGGATGAATAATTAAGCCTTCTTTTTTTAAGTCTAATAATGCTTGAATGTTTACATGCTCTAACTCAAGGGTAAGTACATCTACCTTTTTGCCGAAATTGTATACATCTTCATACTTTGAGAAATCGCCTTGGTAAAATTCGTGGCAGGTTGTTGAGGCGGGCGCATCTGTTTGAGAGTCCATAACAAATGTTTGAATATCCCAGTTATTGCATATGGAACATAACATTTTGCCTAACTGTCCTCCGGCAATAATACCCAATTTAAAATCCGATGAAAAATATTTCACAACATCATGAATGAGGTACTAAAGTACGATTTTGAAAGAGTAAATAAAAAAAATTATTCAAAAACGCAACCGCAATTGTAAGGGCCGCCTTCTCCGGTAACTAAATTTAATTCTCCACATGCACAAACTCCTTGGTCTTTTTCGGCAATACCATACATATAAGGGTGTCCGTTAGGAGTAAAAACTAATCGAGCATCTTTAAATTCATATCTTCTAAACTCTAATTTTTGCTCCCCTGATATATCTCTCAATGCTTTTAAAGCATTTTTGTAGGATGAAAAATTTAGTTCTTCTACCGATGCAATTCTTGTTACTTTGGAGTCGAAAGCAAAATTATCTAACACTACTGCCACTTGATCGTCAAATAAAAACTGCCCTTTAGGTAAATCAAGTTGAGGAAATTTAGTTTCATTGACATCAATTCTTATTAAAAATTCATCGCGTACATCTACTTCTAACCATTGTATTTTTACTTTGTATCGAACTTTGTAAGATTCTCCACTTTCCCAACTTTCAATAAATGATTCATAAGGCGTTATATGAGCATCAAAGTATGAGGTAGACATATTATTTACTTTTAAAAAGTAGTCTTTCCAAATTTTAAAATAACTTTCGCATTGCTTGCCTAAACATAATCCGGCACTGGAATATTTATCCTTTTTACACCCGGCATTTGAAAAAGCCAACATAATAAAAAGTGCAAATAAACTAACTCTAGAGTAAATAAAATTCATATATTTTTTTTATAAATGTATTAAAAATTACCTTTTGTGTCAATTTTTTATTTAACTAGTCTTATATATAAATTTTTCTATTGTCTATTTTGCTCTTTTTTAGGTTAAATTTTGTTTATACTTTTTTTAATAGAACTCAATATTGTATTTTTACTAACTATTAATTATTTATATGAAATTACAGTATTTTACAATTGCTACTTTCGCTTTACTTTACACAACATCTTGTAATACTTCTAAGAAAGATACATTAACTCAAAAGACATCACCGGGAATTGATTTAAGTTCTATGGAACTAAACATTAATCCTTGCGAAGACTTTTATACTTTTACAGGAGGTAATTGGATAAAAAATAATCCTATACCTGATTCTGAGAGTAAATGGTCTAGTTTTAATGTGGTTCGTGATAGAAATGACTCTATTTTAAGAAATATTTTAGAAACAGCATCTAATCAAAAACATTCTAAGGGTACTAATTTACAAAAGATTGGAAGTTTTTACCGGATGGCTATGGACACAGTAAAGCTTCAAAATGATGGGATTAAACCTATTAGATCAATTTTAGATAAGTTATATAGTGTGAAAGAAAAAAGCGATTTATTGCCTTTATTAGCAGACTATAATAAAAAAGGAATGGATGTGTTTATGTATTCAGAAGTGTATAGGGATGCCAAAAATAGTCAACAGTACACAGTATATAATGGTCCGGGTTCCTTAGGATTACCCGAAAGAGATTATTATTTATTAAACCAGCCAGAATTTACGCATTTAAGAGAAGAATATGAAGTTCATGTAACTAATATGTTTAAATTAATGGGCTATTCAGAGTCTACTTCAATACTAAAAGCAGCCATTGTTCTTAAAATGGAAACAGCTTTAGCTAAGGCGTCTTTATCATCGGTAGAAAGAAGAGATCCGGATGTTACCTACAATAAGTTTTTAACTGGTGATTTAGCTAAAAAATTTACAGATATAGCCTTAAACACTTACTTAAAAGCACTTGGATTAAACATATCTGAATTAATTATTTCAGAGCCAAAATTTGTGTTGGAGGTAAATAATATTTTTAAAACTAAAGATATCGAAGATATAAAAACATTTATTGAGTGGAGAATTATTTCTGATTGCTCCAGTAAGTTAAGCAGCGATTTTGAAAATGAAAACTTTCATTTTTACGGAACTACCCTCAGAGGAGTAAAAGAAATAAAACCCAGATGGAAAAGAGTTTTGTCTGAATCAAATAATTCATTAAAAGAATTGCTTGGACAAGAATATGTTAAGGTAGCTTTTACAGAAGAAAACAAAAAAAAGGTTAATGAAATGGTTGATCAAATTATCCTTGTAATGGAGCAAAGAATTAAAAATTTAGACTGGATGACTGATGCTACTAAACAACAAGCTCTTAAAAAATTAAGCACTTTAAATCGCAAATTAGGATACCCTGATGTTTGGTTGGATTATTCTGCTTTAAATATTGAGGATGATGCGTATGTTTTAAATTGGTTTAGATGCAATGAATTTTATTATCAAGAAAACTTGAAAAAATTAGGTAAACCCATCGATAAAAATGAGTGGTTTATATCCCCTCAAATTGTGAATGCATATTACAACCCGCTTTACAATGAAATAGTTTTTCCAGCTGGAATTTTGCAACCACCATTTTTTGATAGTTCAAAAGATGATGCTATTAATTATGGTAGTATGGGAGCTGTAATAGGGCATGAAATTACACATGGATTTGATGATAAAGGAAATAAATTTGATTCAGAAGGAAATTTAAACGATTGGTGGACAGAGGAAGATCGAAATAAATTTAATGAAAAAGCTAAAGTATTAGTCAATCAATACTCATCTTATGAGGTATTAGATAGTGTATATATAAACGGAGAGTTAACATTGGGTGAAAATATTGCGGATGTAGGTGGATTGTCTATCGCATTTGAGGCCTATAAGAATTCTTTGAAAGATAAAGAATCTGTTTTAATAGATGGTTATACTCCGGAACAACGCTTTTTTATTGCATTTGGTCAAGTTTGGAAAAATAATATTAGAGACAAAGCTTTACGAGAAATGGTCATGACAGATCCTCATTCACCCGGAAAATATAGAGTTATTGGTGTTTTAGCTAATATGTCTGAATTTGAGGATGCATTTGGTTGTAAAAATCCAAATCAATCTGAAAAAGTAAAAATATGGTAATTACTAAAAGTGACTATTTATTAATATTTTACCAATAATATAATAATATGAAAGCGAAAGAATTAATATTAAGTTTGGAGCAGCGTTTTAATAAAGATAAGTGGAATGGTAAAAATGCTAATTATCATGTCATTTTAGATGGATCTGAAGGGGGGAACTTTACCGTTTCAATAATGGATGGAATATGCAAAGTGTCTGAAGGATTAAATGGTAATGCAGATTGTATTGTTAAATCTTCAGATAAAATTTATTCTGAAATTGAAAGCGGAAAAACTAAACCGGAATGGGCATTATTTACAGGAAAACTCAAAATTAGCAACATACCACTTATGATGCAATTTACTCAAATGTTTGATAAAATTAAAAACTAATAATCTTTTGTTTTTGTCGTATCAGTCATTAAACGAGTACTTAGTGAAGAATTATTTAGTAACTTATCGTTTTGTTTACTGGTAATATTAGTTTTATCAGGCCTTAAGTATAACCAAGAGGATATGATTAATAAAAAAGAAGAAATTAAAAATATACCTGATAAATTTTTCATACTTCATTACAACGTATAATTAAATTAATTTGTTACATTTTTTTTTTTTTTTTTTAAATTATGGAATATAGAATAGAAAAAGACACTATGGGTGATGTAAAAGTTCCTGCTGATAAATATTGGGGGGCACAAACAGAAAGATCAAGAAATAATTTTAAAATTGGTCAAGAAGCTAGTATGCCTTTAGAAATAATTTATGCATTTGCATATCTTAAAAAAGCAGCAGCACAAACAAACCATCAATTAGGGATATTATCGGAAGAGAAAATGAAACTTATTTCCAATGTGTGTGATGAAATATTACAAGGCAAATTAGACGATCAATTTCCTCTCGTAATTTGGCAAACCGGATCTGGTACTCAAAGTAATATGAACGTTAACGAAGTGATAGCAAATAGGGCTCATGTTTTACAAGGAGGAAGTTTGACAGACTCAAATAAGATTATTCATCCAAACGATGATGTAAATAAATCTCAGTCATCTAACGATACTTTTCCTACAGCATTGAATATTGCTTTGTATAAAAAAATATCAGAAGTTACAATTCCCGGAATTGAAAAGTTACGAGATACATTATTCATAAAATCTAAAAATTTCAACACTATCGTAAAAATTGGCAGAACGCATTTAATGGATGCGACACCATTAACGTTAGGTCAAGAATTTTCAGGATATGTTTCACAGCTTAATCATGGGTTAAAAGCATTAAAAAATACTTTACCACATTTGTCGGAGTTAGCTCTGGGGGGTACAGCAGTAGGCACCGGAATTAATACACCTGAAGGATATTCAGAAATTGTAGCCGAAAAAATTGCTCGTTTAACGGGATTACCTTTTGTTACTGCTGAAAATAAATTTGAAGCCCTAGCTTCTCATGATGCCGTTGTTGAAACTCATGGTGCATTAAAACAATTGGCCGTTAGTTTAATGAAAATTGCTAATGATATCAGATTACTAGCATCAGGACCAAGATGCGGAATAGGAGAAATTATTATTCCAGATAACGAGCCTGGGTCTTCAATTATGCCCGGAAAAGTAAATCCTACCCAACCCGAAGCTATGACTATGGTGTGCGCACAGGTAGTAGGAAACGATGTAGCTGTTACTACTGGAGGAATGAATGGTCACTTTCAACTTAATGTATTTAAACCTTTAATCGCTTATAATGCTATACAGTCAGCTCGATTAATTGGAGATGCTTGTGTTTCATTTAACACAAATTGCGCATTAGGAATAGAGCCTAATTTTACAGCTATAAAGCAAAATTTAGATAATTCACTTATGTTAGTAACAGCTTTAAATCCTCATATAGGCTATGAAAAAGCTGCTAGTATCGCTAAAAAAGCTCATAAAGAAAATAAAACATTAAAAGAAGCGGCACTCGAATTAGGTTACTTAACGGAAGTAGAATTTAATGCCTGGGTTGATCCTATAAATATGGTTGGTAAATTAAAAGAATATGTCGGTTAAATATATCTTCCATAAAATATAACACATTACATGTTTTTAATTTTTGATACAGAAACTACTGGCTTACCCCGAAATTATAATGCTCCTATTCATGAATTAGATAATTGGCCCCGAGTTGTACAGTTAGCTTGGCAATTGCATGATGAAACGGGAAAATTAATTGAGGTTAAAAACTATATTATTAAACCAGATGGATTTACCATTCCGTATAATGCTGAAAAAATTCATGGTATATCTACCGAAAAGGCAACAAACGAAGGTGAAAATTTAGAAACGGTTTTAGAATATTTTAATGAGGCGCTTAAAAAATCTAAATTTTTAGCTGGTCATAATATAACCTTCGATATAAATGTTCTTGGTTCGGAATATTATCGTTTATATGGTAAAGAGAATTTATCAAGTTATAAAATATTAGATACTTGTCAGCTTTCATCAGATTATTGTGCCTTACCCGGTGGTAAAGGAGGAAAGTTTAAGTGGCCAACATTAACCGAACTACACGAAAAACTTTTTTTACAAGATTTTGGAAATGCCCATAATGCAGCTGCAGATGTTGAAGCAACCGCTAGATGCTTTTTAGAGTTAATTCGTTTAAAAATTATTGGAGATAATCTCCTAGAATTTACTCCTGAAATGCGTAATGCATTTGTTTTGGCAAATCCAACTGTTGTAATGCCTATAGGAATAGCTATTAATTTAACTGATGAAAATAAGACTACTTCAAGTGAAGAAAATATATCGGAGCAAAATTTTGAAAAGGTCGATCATTCTGTTTTAGAAAATTTCCCTTTTGTTCATTTACACGGTCATTCTCAATTTTCGGTATTGCAAAGTACGGTTTCTATTGATGGTATTATTCAAAAAACAAAGGAATACGGATTAACATCTGTGGCATTAACCGATACGGCCAATATGTATGGGGTATTTCAATTTGTTAAGCAATGTATTAAATCAGATATCAAACCTATTGTAGGATGTGAGTTTTATTTAGCTAAAGATCATACCAATAAGGATCAAAAAGACCATTTTGTACAAGATGTATTTATTGCCAAAAGTTATAAAGGATATCAAAACATAGCAAAATTATGTTCTATTTCACATATTGATGGATTTTATTATGTGCCGCGCATCGATAAAAAGCTAATTGAACAATATAAAGAAGACATCATCGTGTTATCCTGCAGTACCAATGGAAGTATTGGTCAATTAATTCTAAATGTAGGGGAATCTCAAGCCGAAGAAGAATTGTTATGGTGGAAAAAACAATTTGGGGATGATTTTTATCTCGAAATAACGAGGCATGGACTTGAAGAAGAAGAAGTGGTCAATAAAATCCTCATAAAACTTGCCTTAAAACATCAGGTAAAAATCGTGGCAACTAATAACGTTTATTATTTAGAGCAAAAGGATGCCGATGCCCATGATATTTTATTGTGTATTAAAGAAGGAGAAAAACAAAATACACCTATAGGAAGAGGTAGAGGCTTTAGATATGGATTTGCCAACGATCAATATTATTATAAATCTCCTCAGGAAATGAAGGAGTTATTTGCTGATATTCCTGATTCTATTAAAAATATTCAAGAAATAGTTGAGAAAGTAGAAATATTTAAACTCGAAAGAGATGTTTTACTACCAGAGTTTAAAATTCCTGATGAATTTTCTTCTGAAGATGATTATTTAAGATATCTAACCTATGAAGGAGCTAAAAAAAAGTATCCTGATATTACCGATACCATTAAAGAAAGATTAGATTTTGAGTTAGAAGTAATTAAAAAAACTGGTTATCCCGGATATTTTTTAATAGTACAAGATTTTACCAATGAAGCTAAAAAAATGGGTGTAAGTGTGGGTCCCGGTAGAGGGTCCGCAGCAGGTTCAGCTGTAGCCTATTGCATTGGAATTACAAATGTTGATCCCATTAAATACGACTTACTTTTTGAAAGGTTTTTAAATCCCGATAGGGTATCTTTACCTGATATAGATATAGATTTTGATGATGTAGGTCGATCTAAGGTAATGGACTATGTCATTAATAAGTACGGTAAAAAACAAGTAGCCCAAATTATTACATATGGCACTATGGCTGCCAAATCAAGCATTCGTGATGCCGGCCGAGTATTAGATTTACCACTTTCTGATACCGATCGTTTAGCGAAATTAGTTCCAGATACACCTGGTACAAGTTTAAAAAAAGCGTTTAAGGAGGTAAAAGAATTAGAAGAAATAAAAAATAAAAATACGCTAGAGGGAAAAATATTGAAACAAGCTGAAGTTATAGAGGGTTCTGTTAGAAATACAGGAACGCATGCTTGTGGAGTTATTATTACACCCAAAGATATTACCGAGTTAATTCCGGTAACTATTTCAAAAGATTCTGATTTGCTCGTTACCCAGTTTGATAATAGTGTAGTTGAAAGTGCCGGGTTATTAAAAATGGACTTTTTAGGATTAAAAACGCTCACTATTATTAAAGATGCTATTGAAATTATTAAAAAAATACATCAAATTCATATTGATGTAGATGAAATTCCTTTAGATGACTCTAAAACGTACGAGCTATATCAAAAGGGAGAAACCAATGGCACATTTCAGTTTGAGTCGGCAGGCATGCAAAAGTATCTAAAGCAGCTAAAACCTGATAAATTTGACGATCTAATAGCCATGAATGCCTTATATAGGCCAGGGCCGTTAGAATATATTCCTAATTTTATTGCGCGTAAACACGGCAAAGAACCTATTCATTATGACCTTCCAGAAATGGAAGAATATCTTAAAGATACTTATGGGATTACAGTATATCAGGAGCAGGTTATGTTATTATCCCAAAAATTAGCAGGATTTACAAAAGGTCAGGCCGATTTATTGCGAAAAGCAATGGGAAAAAAAATAAGAGCCTTGCTAGATGAGTTAAAGCCGAAATTTATAGATGGGTGTTCTAAAAATAATCATTCGGTTGAAATTGCGGAAAAAATTTGGAAAGATTGGGAGGCATTTGCTGAATATGCTTTTAATAAATCGCATTCAACTTGTTATTCCGTTGTAGCGTTTCATACAGCTTATTTAAAAGCGAATTACCCTTCTGAATACATGGCGGCAGTTCTTACCAATAACATGAACGACATAAAAAAAGTGACATTTTTTATGGAAGAATGTAAAAGGATGGGACTTAAGGTTTTAGGGCCTGATGTGAATGAAAGTTATTACAAGTTTGCTGTTAATAAAAATAATGAAATTCGATTTGGTTTAGGGGCAATAAAAGGAGTAGGTGAGGGGGCGGTTCAAGCCATTGTTGATGAACGAAAAAAAAATGGAAACTACAAAAGTGTATTTGATTTTATTAGGAGAATTGAATTAAAATCAGTCAATAAAAAAGTATTAGAAAGCTTAGCATTAAGTGGGGCTTTTGATACATTTGAAAATATTCACCGAGCTCAGTTTTTTTATGTAGAAGATTCAAATCAAATTTTTATTGAAAAACTTATTAAATATGGAAACAATCATCAAAATGGTTTAAACTCATCCCAAGTTTCTCTATTTGGAGAGGCATCTGAATCAGAAATACCTGAGCCAAGTTTACCAAAATGTGAAGAGTGGGGCGCATTAGAAAAACTATCTAAAGAAAAAGAAGTGGTAGGTGTTTATATTAGCGGACACCCCTTAGATGATTATAAAATCGAAATGCTTCATTTTTGCAGTGCTAATACAAGTGATTTAAAAGAATTGCAGAATTTAAAAGATAAAGAAATTACTTTGGCAGGTATTGTAACCGAAGCTTCTCATAGAACAAGTAAAACAGGTAAACCTTATGGAACTTTTACCATAGAAGATTACGAAAATTCACATCAATTTTATCTTTTTTCTCAAGATTATGTTCAATTTAAAAACTTTTTAAATGTAGGTTGGTTTTTATATCTAAAGGCTAAGGTAGTTCATAAAATGTATAACGAATCAGAATTAGAAGTAAAAATATTGAATATTGATCTTCTTCAAAATGTTCGACAAAAGTTTACGAATCAATTAACAGTAAAACTTAATTTAGAAGAAATTAATGATCAATCAACGAAACATTTATTTGAAATTTTTAAGAACAATAAGGGAACTTCAAAAGTTAAATTTTTGTTACAATCCGAAAAAGATAACTTACAAGTACTATTATTTTCTAGAATTGTACAGGTAGATGTTAATAACG
>CAZEIM010000015.1:30280-38604 GCA_964512145.1 uncultured Flavobacteriales bacterium | reverse complement strand
ATATGGCAGTAGAAATTACAGACGGAAACTTTGATGAGTTAGTCTTAAAAAGCGATAAACCCGTAATGATTGATTTTTGGGCTGAGTGGTGTGGTCCATGTCGAATGGTAGGACCTGTAGTAGAAGAAATATCCAATGATTATAATGGTAAGGCATTGGTTGGTAAACTGAATGTTGACAATAATCCTAATATTTCCTCTAAATATGGAATTCGAAGTATACCTACCATTTTATTTATTAAAAATGGAGAAGTTGTAGATAAACATGTTGGTGCAGCACCAAAAAATGTTCTAACTCAAAAATTAGATGCTCAACTATCGTAAAGATAGTAACATATGATACAAAATGTTTTTCAAGACCTTCAAAAGATTACTGATTTTGGAGGTCTTGAGTTTTTATCAAAACAAGCCGTAGAAGGTTTTATTACCGGTCTACATAAAAGTCCCTTGCATGGGTTTTCAGTAGAATTTGCTGAGCACAGAGCTTACAATCAAGGTGAATCTACAAGGCATATTGATTGGAAATTATTTGCCCGAACCGATAAGTTATTTATTAAAAAGTATCAAGAAGAAACCAATTTAAGATGCCATATTTTATTAGATGTTTCTTCTTCAATGTATTATCCTGAAATTGGCTTAAGCAAGTTGCAATTTTCAATTTTTTCAGTTGCATCTATTGTTCAATTATTAAAAAAACAACGCGATGCTTTTTCCCTTACTACTTTTTCTAACAATATTGAGTTCGAATCGGAGGCGAAATCTTCACAAATACATCAAAGGCATATTTTTACCGAGTTAGAAAAGTTATTTCAAGTAAAAAAAGTAAATCAACACAAATCGACTTCTGTTGCCGAAGTTATACATCAAATTGCTGAAAAAATTCACAAACGATCATTGGTTGTTTTGTTTACAGATATGTTTTTAGAATCGAATGAAAATATCGATACGCTTTTTTCAGCCATTCAACATTTAAAGTATAAGAAACATGAAGTAATTGTATTTCATGTTATACATAGAAGTACCGAATTAGCATTCGAATACGATAATAGACCTTATCAATTTATGGATCTTGAAACTCAGGAAACTATTAAACTTAATCCTTTAGATATAAAAGAATATTACAGAAATAGTGTAGGTGAATATTTTAGGGAAATAAAAAATAAATGCCTACAATATAAAATAGATTTTATTCGAGTAAATATTGAAGAAGGGTATGAAGAAATGTTGCGTTCTTTTTTACTAAAAAGAGAAAAAATGTATTAAATAGATTGCAATTATTTATAATATGTCTTTTAGAATTGTTTTTTATGGAACTCCTGATTTTGCAGTAGCTACATTACAAGCCTTGGTTGAAAATCAATATAATATACTAGCTGTTGTTACAGCACCTGATAAACCTGCTGGAAGGGGCTTTCAAATGCAATCTTCTGAAGTAAAAAAGTTCGCAGAAAAAAATAATATCCCGGTTTTACAACCTATAAATTTAAAATCTACTGAATTTTTTGAGGTATTAAAGAAATTAAATCCCGATTTACAAATTGTAGTGGCTTTTAGAATGTTACCTCAACATATTTGGAGTTTTCCTCAATATGGTACATTTAATTTACACGCTTCTCTATTACCTCAATACAGAGGAGCAGCGCCTATCCATTGGGCGGTTATACATGGTGAAAAAATAACCGGTGTTACAACATTTTTTTTAAATGAAAAAATTGATGAAGGGAATATTATACTTCAAAAAGAGGTTGTTATTACCGAAAATGAAACAACAGGAGACGTCTATATAAAGTTGATGAATGTTGGAGCGGGATTGGTTATAGAAACATTAAAGAAATTTGAAACAGGTGATTTTTCGTCAATAAAACAAGATTTTTCACTTCAAAATTTTAAATTGGCTCCAAAGTTAACAAAAGAAAATACTAAAATTTTGTGGAATTCGTCTTCACAAGATATTTACAACTTTGTAAGAGGGTTAAATCCGTATCCTGTAGCATGGACAGTTTTAAAAAACAATTCTGAACAAATTTCGTGTAAAATATATTCTGTTACTTTTGAAAAACAACATCATAATGTACCTTTTGGAAAAATTATTACTGACAATAAAAAATATCTTAAAGTATCTTGTTTAGATGGATATGTTTATATTAATGAGTTGCAATTACAAGCTAAAAAGAGAATGAAAACAGAAGATTTTTTAAGAGGGTTTTTATTTACAGACTCGTTTTCATTTATTTAAATATATGGCATTAAATTATATTTGGATATTTTTTATTTGTAGCTCTTTGTTGGTAGGTATAGTTCAGTATATTACCGGAATTAATACGGAAGTATTTACACAAATGGTTCAAAGTACATTTGATATGAGTAAAACCTCGGTAGATATTTCGATATACTTAATCGGAGTAATGACACTTTGGCTTGGTATTATGAAGGTAGGGGAGCAGGGGGGAGCCATTCAATATCTTTCTAAAATTATTTCGCCTATTTTACAACCATTTTTTCCAAATATACCTAATGGACATCCAGCTATGGGAGCGATGATTATGAATATTTCTGCCAATATGTTGGGCTTAGATAATGCGGCTACACCAATGGGATTAAAAGCAATGGATGAACTTCAAAAATTAAATACTACCAAAGAGACTGCCAGTAATGAACAAATTATGTTTTTAGTATTAAATACCTCAGGATTAACCATAATTCCTATTAGTATTTTTGCTATTTGCGCTTCCCTTGGTTCTATGAATCCAAGTGGTCTTTTTTTACCCATTTTAATCACTACGGGTATTTCTACGTTAGCTGGGTTACTAGTAACTTCTTGGGTTCAAAAAATTTCATTTTTTCAAAAACGAATGCTTCCATTTATATTTTCTTTGGTTGCAATTGGATTAATAATATTTGGATTATTCTTTTTTAATATTACATCTGATGTATTAAAAATTTTACCTGTTTTTGGTAATTTTTTGATTTTGAGTATTATAGTTACATTTATTCTGATTTCAGTATTAAAAAAACAAAATACATATGCCATTTTTATTGAAGGCGCAAAAGAAGGTTTCAAAAGCAGTATTCAAATCATTCCATATTTAGTAGCTATGTTAGTAGCTATAGGATTATTTAGATCTTCCGGCTTTTTAGATTATTTAATTGCTATGTTAAAAAATATTTTTGATTTTTTCCCCATCCGAGAAGGTGTTTTTGAGGCTTTGCCTACAGCCTTATTAAAACCATTGTCCGGTAGTGGCGCAAGGGGTATGATGATAGAAACTATGAAAACATATGGAGTAGATTCTTTTGCAGGTAAATTATCGGCTATATTTCAAGGATCTACAGAAACTACCTTATATGTTCTTTCTGTATATTTTGGGTACGTTAAAATTACTAAAATTAGACATGCATTATTTTGCGGTTTATTGGCGGATTTTGTTGGTATATCAGCTGCTATAATTGTTGCTTTGTTGCTGCTATAAATTTTTTATTTTGTAAGTTATAAACATAAACCAGCATAATTCATTTTTTATATTAAATTTGCAACCATAAAAAATTTATAAATGAAGAAATTATACGCATTATCAATGAGTTGCTTAATTGCCGGTATGGCTTTTGGGCAAAAACAAACGCACAAGGCAGGTCCTTTGGACGTTACGGGAAAAGTTAAAATTACGAATAAGTATGCTCACATGAATCTACCACTAGAGAGTAATAGAGCTGATAAAAAAGGCTTAACTACTTTTTGGTCAAATGATTTTAATACTCCTTCAGAGTGGTCAGCTTCTAATACATCAACTCCTCCTGGAGATTGGGTTGTTGGTACTGCTGGACCTACTGGTTCATTTTCTTCTTCTTATGGCTCTATTACATCAACTTCTGGTGGAAATTTTGCTATGTTTGATTCTGATGCTTTAGGTAATGGAACTTCAACTCAAGATGCTATTTTAGCTTATAACGGAAGTGTTAACTGTTCTGGTAAATCAACTGTAATATTTACTTGTGAGTCTTACTATGTAAAGTTCTCAGATGAAGTTTATGTTGAAGTAAGTGATGATAATACTAACTGGACTCAGTTTTTAGCTCACAACACTGCTCCTAATGTTCCTACCGCAAATCCTGAGTTAGTAACGTTAGACATAACTAGTGTAGCTGCTAACAAAGCTACTGTTTATTTCAGATTTAGATTTATTGGTACTTGGGATTATTTTTGGCAAGTAGACGATGTTAAATTCAGTGAAATATCTGGTGATGACATTGTTATGATTGCCGGTGGTTCTTTTGAAGCAGATCCATACATTATTACGCCTGTATCACAAGTTCAGCCTAACTATACTGTTTATGCTGGTCTTTACAATGCAGGTAGCGCAACTGTTAACTCTGTTGACTGGTCTGCTGATGTTATTACATACTACGGAAGTGAAAATGTAACAGGTATGAACGCTGCTCCTATAGCTCCTTTAGCAGTTGATTTATCTTTTTCTTCATCTATGTATCCTACTGCTACATTAATTCCAGATACTAGCCCTGTATTAACTATTTTTACTACACCTTATTCAGATGATGATTTAACAAATAATACTGACACATCTTTTTGGATTGCTGCTGACTCAACATTAGGTATTAATGGTGTTGGTGAGGCTTTAGTGTATTATGGAGCATTAGATAGTGGTATTTTTGTTCAAGAATTTGCTGTATTTAATACGGATACAGTTACTTCTACCAGTGCTATTTTATATTTTAAAAACACGCCTTCTTTGGTAGGAAAACAAGTAGGGATGTTTATTTTAGATGCTAATGGAAACTTAGTAGCAAATTCAAACAAAATTACAGTTACCTCTGGTGATTTAGATGTTGCAAACATTGCTGAGCATGTATTTACGTACTCTCCTGCTTTAGTATTAAATCCAGGGATGTATTATGTAGGTTTCTCTGATTCATTAACTTTAGCTGATGAAGTGGTAAACGTTATTGCTAGCGAATTTACTCCTGGGCCTGAGTTTAGTTTATTAGGTTATTTAGGAGATACAGCATTTGTTGATTTTTCTGGATCATTTGAAAGAACTTGGACTATGTATGTTCATTTTGGACATACTACTGCACCTGTTATTGTTTCAAATAATGAGTTTGTAAATTCTAATGTATTAAATATTTTCCCTAACCCAGCAACTACTGAGTTAAATGTTGTTTTATCAAACAATAACACTGGAAATATTCAAATTGAATTAGTAAACACTATCGGACAAGTTATTTATAAAAATATCTTAAATGGTACTACTGTTAATAATACAATTATTAATGTTAGTGAGTACAATGCAGGAATGTATTTCTTAAGAGCAACCTCTTCTGAAGGAACATCTGTTTACAAAGTAGATATTAAATAATATCAAATATAACACCTAAAAAAGCCCTGTATTTAAAATACAGGGCTTTTTTTTTTGCCTTATTATCGGTTATTTTATGTATAAATTTGATTATATGAATGTGTGGTTTCTACTCTTAATAAGGATTTAATCCTTACTTATAAATGTTTAGTGGAGTCGGAGGGATTCGAACCCTCGTCCAAACTTGGAATTCGTATGTCTTCTACATGTTTATCTTATGGTTGTTTTTCGACTTATACCAGGTCATAAGAAACCAAATATAAGCTTAGCCTAATTATCTTACTTTTTTGTTTAGGCATCAAAAAAGCCAGACCCTCTTTATGATACCTCCATATGAGTAATCGTTGGTCAAAATTACTCGGAGGCACTTACCCGACACTACTGTTCTTCGTGCCGCAAAGGCTTTCATTAACTGAGTTAAATATTAAGCAGCAAGAGCATAGTTTGTTTCGCCATTTATGGCTGAGTTTAGTATTTACGAGCTATATACTCAATGCTCGACATGCTTACACATGCGCATTCTTCAAGCTGTCAAAACCTGTCGACCCCATAATTTCAAAGAGCAATAGGCAAATGTACAAATATTATTCCAAAGAGATAATTTAAAAAAATCAGTTATTTTATACTTTATAAAAGACATTTTGTCAGTGTTTAGAAGTATTTGATTGATTTATTAAATCAATTTTATAATTCCAAACCATCTTAATACTTTTTGCTTTTTCTTTTATATCTTTTGCATGAATACCCGCAAATAGAGAGTCAACAGTGTGGTTAAAAATCTCTAACCATCGATTAAAATGTATTTCATGTAATCTTACTTTTTCGTTTACCTGAATATGTGGTAAAAAAGGTTGTCCTTTATAATCTCCGGTATGAAATACGATATTTTGCCAAAAATCGTACATTTTTGGTAGATGTTTTCCCCAATTTACGTGCATGATGTTTTCAAAAATGTTACCCAGCATAGGGTCTAATTTTATATTTTCATAAAATGTATTTACCAATAGAATGATATCACCTTTATTTTGTATATCTTTTTTATACATCATTTCCCCAATTTTCTAATTCAACGGTTGTCCATAATTCAGGAAAAAATATTCTTTTTTGATATTTTGGATGCATATATTTTTTCCAAGGACTTCCTCCTGTTGCTTCTATAGTTTTACCTTCACTTTCTAAATATTTTTCTGCAGCATGATAATGTGCCATTACCCATGTGATGTTTACGGTATAATCGTAATGCCTCATCGCTTTTATAAGAGTTTCATTTTTTTGATTTTGTAATGGAAGCTTTTTGTAAGTAGTCCATAGGTTTTTTGTATTGTACTCTTCCATTTTTTGTAAAAAGAATTCTTTATATTTTTTCTCAAATAATTCAATTAAGGTTGTTTTTTTACCGGTTGCATGATCTTTACCAGCTGCTTGCCAATATAAATGGTTGTATGCATGTTCATAAGGAGTGTTTCTGTCGATGGTAAATCTAAACCGATAATCAATTAAGTTGATAAGCTCTGTACTGGCAAATTCTATCAGTCGATATTGTGCACTTTGAAATCCACTAGCAGGAGTTAATGTGTTTCTAAATTTTAAATATTGTTTTACATCCATTCCTTCCTGCATAATAGAAAAAGAAGATGTTAACATATCAAAATATCGGCTAATTCTAGATAATTTATCTGAAAAGATGTCAACCGTTAGTTCTTGATGATCACAAATTTGGTCGATTTCCCATAAAATCATTTTAAATAATAACTCGTTGATTTGGTGGTACATAATAAATACCATTTCATCCGGCAAGGTAGTTCTTTGTATTTGTAAATTAAGCAATGCATCGGTTTGTATATAATCCCAATACGTAATTGGCTTACTCCAAAGCAATCCTTCTAAATGAACTTTAACATCTTGATTTATAGTTGAATATTTTTCAGATAAAGCCGGGATTAATTCTTCTATATTCATAATATATATTTATATATAGCAAATATAAATATAATGTATACAGAAGGTTTAAGTAAATGATTGTTCAATAAATTTGATGATATTATTTTAATTAAGTTAATTGAAAACCAATAACTTAATTTTTAATTATTCAATTTATCTGATATAAATCATGTGTATATAACTACAAATTCTTTTTCCACTCTTCAGTTGTTGAAGCAATAAATTGAGCAAAACCTTTTGCCTCTTTCATCATGGCTAACTCATAGGCTTCATCGGCTAATTTTATAGCTTCTTTTGTTTTTCCAGTTTTATACATTATTTGAGCGTGTAAAAACGTATTGTTATGCATTTTTTCTAATGCTAATGATTTTTTTACAAAATCTAAAGATTTAGTATAGTCGCACATCGAATAAAAATAATAGTAACCGGCTCTGTAGTATACTTCTTTTAAATCTTTTCCAGAAATTATGGCTTCTGTAATATTTTTTTGAACAAATTCATCGGTATTGATATAAAATGGAAAGTCTACTCTTAGTTTGTCCCATTTAACACTTAAAAACGCAGTATTTTCTGTAATGTTATTGAGTTCAATGACCAACGTTTCATTATATGAATTTTTTATAGCGTACGAATTAACTTTTAATATGGTTTTAGTTTCATTATAATTATCTGTTCCACTTTGATTTAAATCGGTATTAAATATTAATGTCCATTGACCATTTTCTGAGGGTATTGCAAATAAGGCATAAGTCCCTGCCTTAAGAACAGAATCACCAAAAAATATATCGGTATTAGTGGTGAATTTTGTACAGGCATTGGCTCCTAATCTCCATAGTTTATTATAGGGGACTACATCACCAAAAATGGTTCTGCCTTTTACTCCGGGGCGTGAATACTCTAGGGTGATGGTTGTAACTCCTACCATTTGTTCTATTTTACACAATGGACTTGCTTTAGGTAAGTCTTGACTATAACCTTTTAAAATAAAAGCAGATAATGTTAACGTAATGAG
>CAZEIM010000015.1:29948-30270 GCA_964512145.1 uncultured Flavobacteriales bacterium | reverse complement strand
TTTTTTCATAAGGGTTTATATGTTATTATTTTTAAATATTCTCCTAATCTAGATTGATCAGGATTGATTGATTCGGAAGTTTTATTGTCTAAATCTCCATACTCGATAAATCCATTTATTAAGATTTTTTTTCCTAACAATTTATCTAAAGTTTTTAAATCGATTTGACTTTTATAAATATGGATAAAATATTCTTCTGAATCATTAACAAATATATAGTCGGATTTTTCTTTAGATTCTATGTTTTTTTTTTTTTTGTTTGGTGTTTTTTTAATATATCCAATGATTTCAATTATATCATTTTGTTGTGAATACAACAATG
>CAZEIM010000015.1:5665-29919 GCA_964512145.1 uncultured Flavobacteriales bacterium | reverse complement strand
CAAAAAATAGAAATGCAAATGAAAAAGATAATAAAAAAATATTTTTCAAAAAAATTAATTATTAATTCGTCAACTTATCATTAATCATTTTGTATTTCTCGTTTTGATTGGTCCGAGCATAAATGTTTCGTAACGAAATCATGGTGTTTTTATCATCGGGTTTTAATTCATTAGCTTTTTCCAGAAAAGGTAGAGCCTTTTGAAAAAACACTTCGGCTTCTTTTCGAAGCATTTCACTTTTTTGAGCTTCTTTAAGAGGTAGATCGTTTGACTCATTAATGAGTTCAGCCCCTCTATTAAAGTACAATGCTCCTAAGTTGTAATAGGCATCAAAATAGGAGGCGTCTAATTGAATTGCTTTTTCGTAACTTACAGCAGCATTTTCAATATCCTTTTTTTGGTCATATAAAAACCCTTTGTTATAATGATACACTGCATTATTTGGTTGATTTTTTATTGATGCATCAATACTTCTTAACGCACCTTCATAATCGTTATCTTCTAAGTATATACTGAATTCAAAATTTATTAAGTCTTGATTTCCAGGGTATTTATTTTTACCCATCGTTAATAATTCTAAAGCAGCTACTTTTTGTCCATTCAATTTGTAAACATTCGCTAAGTTTGAATACATTACAGCACCCATATATCCTGCATCAATACATTGTTTATAGTAGGTGGTAGCTTTATCGTAATTTTTCCCTTTTTCAGCAGATAATCCGGCATTGAATAAAGAAAGAGTATCTAATTGATTAAATTTTTTATTAATACTCACACATTTTTCAAAATATGTTACTGCATTATTATATTCATTTTTATTGTATTGATTAATAGCTTCTGTAAACATTGGATTTACTAATTGAGCAAAGTTGGTGTTTAACTCATTAATATCTATTTTTTTAGTATCAAATTCATACGCTTTTGAAAAGGATTGAAAAGCTTCCTCCAATGGATTAGGATGAAGTTTTTTAAATTTTTCTTCTTTTGAACTAGCAATTGCTGAATAAATTTGTCCTCTATACATCCACGTTTTGGCCATTGTAGACGTTGTTACGTCAGTAATTGCAGCATCAATAGCTTCTTTAGCTTTATCTAGTTCATTATACCTTAAATAATTATAAGCACTTACTACTTTTGCTTTTTGTGCGAAGGCAGTGTATGATCCTAACACAACACTTAAAAAACCAAGGAAAATAATTTTTTTATTCATCGTTATCTGTTTTTGATTCATCGGGCAAAGATACGTCATTTTTTGTAATTTCATCGGATGAGTTTTCTTCCTGATTTTCTTGTTCATGCTCTACTCTTGCTATGGCTGCAATTTCATCATTTCCTTTTAGGTTTATTAATCGAACGCCTTGAGTATTTCTGCCCATTACCCGTAACTCTTCTTTTACATACATTCTAATAATGATACCATTTTTTGTAATGATCATTAAATCGTCTTCATCGGTTACAGATTTTATGGCAATTAAGTTTCCGGTTTTTTCGGTAATATTAATGGTTTTTACCCCTTTTCCGCCTCGGTTTGTAATTCTATATTCTTCCACATCGGTTCGTTTACCGTATCCTTTTTCAGAAACTACTAAAACAGTAGTAGTTTTAGGGTCTTCCACACATACCATACCAACGACTTCATCATTTTTGCCTTGTAAAGTTACTCCTCTTACACCACTTGCTGTTCTTCCCATAGGACGAACTTTCCCTTCTTCAAAATGAATGGCTTTTCCCGATTTTAAAGCCAACAATATATGGTTGTTTCCATTGGTTAATTTAGCTTCAAGTAATTCATCTCCATCTCGAACAGTAATGGCATTAATTCCATTTTGTCTAGGCCTTGAGTATTGTTCTAGGGCTGTTTTTTTAACGGTACCTTTTTTAGATACCATAATTATGAATTTGTTTTTAATGTACTCTTCATTCCTTAAATCTCCTACATTAATATATGCCATAACTTTATCGTCAGGTTCAATATTAATCATATTTTGAATGGCTCTACCTTTAGAAGTTTTATTACCTTCAGGGATTTCAAATACACGCATCCAATAACATTTTCCTTTTTGTGTAAAAATGAGTAAATAATTGTGGTTGGTAGCAACAAATAAATGTTCTAAAAAATCTTCATCACGCGTAGCAGATCCTCTTGAGCCAACACCACCTCTGCCTTGAACTCTATACTCATTAAGTTGAGTTCTTTTAATATATCCTAAATGAGAGATGGTAATTACAACACTTTCATCGGGAATAATGTCTTCAATAGACATGTCTTCGGCTGAATATACGATTTCTGTTTTTCTTTGGTCTCCGTATTTATCCTTCATTTCCTGCAATTCATCTTTAATAATTTGCATTCTTTTTCCTTCATCGGATAGGATAGATTTCAATTCATCAATAAGTTTTTTTACTTCATCGTATTCGGCTCTTAGTTTTTCCTGTTCTAGCCCTGTTAGTTGCCTTAATCTCATATCTACAATCGCTCTTGATTGTATTTCTGATAAATTAAATCGTGCCATTAATTTATCTCTGGCATCATCAGGACTTTCTGAGTTACGAATAATTGAAATTACTTCATCAATATTGTCGGAAGCAATGATTAAACCTTCTAAAATATGAGCCCTGTCTTCTGCTTTTTTTAAGTCGAATTTGGTTCTGCGAACAACTACTTCATGTCTGTGTTCTACAAAATATACGATTAAATCTTTTAGATTGAGTGTTTGTGGCTTACCATAAACTAGTGCGATGTTATTTACACTAAAGCTAGTTTGAAGTTGAGTATATTTATATAATTTATTTAACTCAACATTGGTTATGGCATCTCGTTTTAATTCATAAACAATTCTCATTCCGTTTCTATCGGACTCATCTCTAATATCGCTGATTCCTTCTAACTTCTTTTCATTTACTAATTCAGCGGTTCGGGCAATCATCTCCGCCTTATTGACCATGAAAGGAATTTCTGTTACAATAATTACATCACGACCGTTTTTTTCATCTTGCTCAATTGTTACTTTTCCTCGCATCATAATTCTGCCACGCCCTGTTTCAAATGCATCTTTTACACCTTCATATCCATATATAATACCTCCGGTAGGAAAATCTGGAGCCTTAACATGTTGCATTAACCCTTCTACGGTAATTTCTTTATCATCAATATATGCGTGAATAGCATCCACAACCTCTGAAAGATTGTGAGGAGCCATATTTGTAGCCATACCAACAGCAATTCCGCTAGCACCATTTAATAATAAGTTAGGTACTTTTGAAGGTAAAACGGTTGGTTCTTCGAGTGAGTCATCAAAATTTAATGAAAAATCAACGGTTTCTTTATCAATATCAGCCAACATCTCTTCGGCAATTTTTTTAAGTCTAGCTTCGGTGTAACGCATAGCAGCAGGACTGTCTCCATCCACAGAGCCAAAGTTACCCTGTCCGTCTACTAATGGATAACGCAAAGACCAATCTTGAGCCATACGAACCATAGAATCGTATACCGAACTATCACCATGTGGATGGTACTTTCCGAGAACTTCCCCTACAATTCTAGCCGATTTTTTATAAGGTCTGTTTGATAAAACACCTAACTCTAACATTCCAAACAACACCCTTCTGTGTACCGGTTTTAATCCGTCACGTACATCGGGTAGCGCTCTTGAAACAATTACCGACATAGAATAATCTATGTAGGCCGATTTCATTTCATCCTCAATATTTATTGGAATTATCTTTTCATTTTCTGCCATCTCTATTTTTTAATTAAGATTGCTAAAATACAAATTACTTGTAAAACATGCTTAGTTTTTTAAGTTTACTTTTTATAAACAAATTTTTGTTGAAAAAACAAGTTGTGAAGTTTTTTACATTTAAAATAAGCATTTAGATTTGAAAATTGTTATATTTACTAAAAACTTCGGTTATGGAAACAAATTTTTCGCCTAAAGTAAAGGATGTTATCTCTTACAGCAGAGAGGAAGCTTTGCGTTTAGGACATGATTATATAGGCACAGAACATTTTTTATTAGGAATTATAAGAGATGGAGATGGAATTGCCGCAAATATCTTAAGAGAGGCAGAGCCTGATTTAAAGAAAATACGCACTAAAATTGAAGACGTAATTCGTCCAAAAACACCGGTAAAAAATGTCTCTCAAGCCAATATTCCACTGGTTAAACAGGCTGAAAAATCTTTAAAAATTACTTATTTAGAAGCAAAATTAATGAAAAGTAATATTATAGGTACTGAGCATTTGCTTTTGGCTATTTTAAAAGATGAAAACAATGTAGCATCTAAGGTGTTGAATGAGTTTGGTGTTGATTATCAGTCTGTTAAAGAAAAGTTGGAGAGTAATTTTTCAGATGATGTGCATCAGGAAATGCCTCGTTCTGAGTTTCCAGGTAGTCCTACCGATGATGATGGAGATGATGATGATAAGTTTTCAGCGTCTAAAAAACCCATTGATTCAAAATCGAAAACTCCGGTTTTGGATAATTTTGGAAGAGATTTAACGAAAGCAGCAGAAGAAGGAAAATTAGATCCTATTGTTGGAAGAGAAAAAGAAATTGAACGAGTATCTCAAATTTTAAGTAGAAGAAAGAAAAATAATCCAATTTTAATTGGAGAACCTGGGGTTGGTAAATCTGCAATAGCTGAGGGATTAGCTTTAAGAATAATTCAAAAAAAGGTTTCTAGAGTATTATTTAATAAAAGGGTTGTTACTTTAGATTTAGCGTCATTAGTGGCAGGCACAAAATACAGAGGACAATTTGAGGAGAGAATGAAGGCCGTAATGAATGAGTTGGAAAAATCGCAAGACATTATTTTATTTATTGATGAAATTCATACCATTATTGGAGCAGGAGGAGCCTCTGGATCTTTAGATGCTTCTAACATGTTTAAACCAGCTTTAGCCCGAGGTGAAATTCAATGTATTGGAGCAACTACGCTAGATGAGTACAGACAGTATATAGAAAAGGATGGTGCATTAGAAAGAAGATTTCAAAAAGTTTTGATAGAACCAACTTCTGTAGAAGAAACTATACAAATACTTAATAATATTAAGGAGAAGTACGAAATTCATCATAATGTAAATTATACAGATGAAGCGTTAAAAGCTTGCGTAACTTTAACTGAGCGTTATATTAGCGACAGACATTTGCCTGATAAAGCCATTGATGCTTTAGATGAAGCCGGATCTCGAGTACATATTAACAATATTAAGGTTCCCAAAAATATTCTGGATATTGAAAAAGATATTGAAAGAATAAAAGAGGAAAAAAATAAGGTGGTTAGGAGCCAAAAGTACGAAGAAGCAGCTCGTTTAAGAGATACAGAAAGACAATTAATGGAAAAGCTTGAACTGGAAAAAAATAAATGGGAAGAGGAAACTCGTAATCATCGAGAAACCGTTACAGAAGAAAACGTTGCAGAAGTTGTTGCTATGATGACCGGTGTACCGGTTCAAAGAATTGCCTCTAGTGAAGGACAAAAATTAATGCACATGTTTGAAGACCTTGATGGAAAAGTGATAGGTCAAAGCGATGCAATAAAAAAGGTTGTAAAAGCTATCCAAAGAAACAGAGCTGGACTAAAAGATCCTAATAAACCCATTGGTTCGTTTATTTTCTTAGGGCCTACTGGTGTTGGTAAAACACAGTTAGCAAAAGAATTGGCTAAGTTTTTATTCGATAAAGAGGAATCTCTTATTAGAATTGATATGAGCGAATATATGGAGAAATTTGCTGTATCAAGACTTATTGGAGCGCCTCCTGGATATGTTGGATACGAGGAAGGGGGGCAATTAACTGAAAAAGTTAGAAGAAAACCATACTCAGTAGTGCTTTTGGATGAAATTGAGAAAGCGCATCCCGATGTTTTTAATCTTTTATTACAAGCTTTAGATGATGGTATAATGACAGATAGTTTAGGTAGAAAAATTGATTTTAAAAATTCCATTATTATTATGACTTCAAATATTGGAACTAGACAATTAAAAGAGTTTGGAACAGGTGTAGGTTTTGGAACATCTGCAAAACAAAGCAGTATTGATGATGATTCCAAAGGGGTTATTGAAAAAGCTTTAAAAAAGGCTTTTGCACCAGAGTTTTTAAATCGTATAGACGATGTTATCTTATTCGATTCACTTAAAAAAGAAGATATTCATAAAATAATTGATATTGAGTTAAAGCACTTGTTCAAACGAGTATTAGATTTAGGATACCAAATTAATATTTCAAAAGACGCTAAGGATTATATTGCAGACAAAGGATACGATGAACAATATGGCGCAAGACCCCTAAAACGAGCTATTCAAAAATATATTGAAGATCCATTGGCTGAAAAAATTATTGGCCATACTTTTGAAGAAGGCGATGAGATTAAAGTGGAGTTTAATAAAGATAAAGAAGAAATTATATTAAAAATCAACAAAAAAAAGAATACTAAAAAAGAGAGTTAATTGTAATATTATTTTAAAATTTTAAAGCCTGTTGTATATCATCAGGCTTTTTTTTATGAGTACCATTCATCAAATATTAAAACAATACTGGAATTATAATACATTTAGGCCTCTTCAAGAAGATATTATCACTTCTACTTTACAGGGTTTGGATGTGTTGGCACTTTTACCTACTGGAGGTGGTAAATCTATTTGTTATCAAGTTCCGGCATTAGCTAAAGAAGGTGTTTGTATAGTAGTTACTCCCTTAATTGCTTTAATGAGGGATCAAGTCATGAATTTAAAAAAAAAGGATATTCGGGCTCAAGCTATTTTCTCAGGCATGTCAACTAGAGAAATAGATATTGTACTGGATAATTGCATTTATGGTAAGGTTAAGTTTTTATATGTTTCTCCGGAAAGATTAAAAACAGAACTCTTTATTGAAAGGCTTAAAAAAATGCAAGTAAATCTTTTAGCCGTAGATGAAGCTCATTGCATATCGCAATGGGGGTATGACTTTAGACCTTCTTATTTAGAGATAGCCAATATTCGCCCATTTATACCTGATGTTTCTGTGTTGGCTTTAACAGCTAGTGCTACTTCTAAAGTAATTCAGGACATTCAGGATAAATTACGTTTTTCAAAAAACAGTCCTGTTTTTAAACAAAGTTTTTTAAGAAAAAACATTCAATATACTGTAATAGAATCCAATACTAAAGAAACCGATTTTTTAAACGTGCTAAAAAAACAAAATGGTTGTGGAATAATATATGTAAAAAGCAGAAAAGCGACTGAATATTACACTCAAAAATTAAACGATTTAGGATATAATGCCGATTTTTATCATGCCGGCTTAGAAGTAAAAGTACGTATAAACAAACAAGATGCCTGGATGAGAGGTGAAATAAATCCCATGATATGCACCAATGCATTTGGCATGGGCATTGATAAACCCGATGTTCGGTATGTAATACACTTAGATTTACCCGATGCATTGGAACATTACTATCAGGAATCGGGTAGAGCAGGTAGAGACGGAGAACCATCTAAAGCCATATTGATAACCAATACCGAGGATAAAAAAATACAAGACAAACGTTTTTTGGAACAATATCCCGAAAAAGATACCATACGAAAAGTGTACCGAGCCTTGGGTAATTATTTACAAATTGCTATTGGAAGTGGGTTAGGAGAGAGCTACCCCTTAGATATAGGGGCATTTTGTACCCAGTATAATGTAAAAACCTCTACTTTTTTTTATGTTTTAAAATTTTTAGAACAACTCCAATTAGTTTCTATAACTCAAGATATACATATACCTTCAAAACTAAAGTTTGAAGTAGATAAAGAACCATTGCATGCCTTTGAAAATCGTTATCCAGAATATGAACCCATACTTAAAACCTTATTGAGAACATATGGGGGAATATTTGATTATTTAACCCCCATACAAGAGGAAAAACTCGCTTTTTTACTCGATAAACCCATACCCATTATTGAAAAAGAGTTGTTCTTTTTGCATAAAAACAACATATTGTATTATCAAGCTAAAAACAACAAACCAGTCATTACTTTTTTAAGCGAGAGAATGGATGATAAATATATAAGGTTGGATAAAGAAATATACGATTACAAAAAGGCTCAGGATAGAGCTATGTTGGAATATGTGTGGGACTTTGTATATGGACATGAATGCAGAACGAAACGACTGATGCGTTATTTTGAGGAAAAAGTAGAAAATTGTGGTACATGCGATTTTTGTTTAAAAAATTCATCTAACCATATTTCGATTGAAAGCGAATTATTGAATTTTTTACAAGATAATCCTAAGACTTTAGACGAAATATTATCGCATTTTCCTATAGAATTGGAGGATTTAATAATAAAAACCATTCGTTTTTTGCTTGATGAAGAGCAAATTACAGAAACCGAAAGTGCTAAATTTATTGTAAAATAATACGATGTGAATTTTTATTTGTTTTTAGAAAAAAAATCGATCAATTGATCTTTTTTATTTAGTGCTAAAGGAACGATTGTTTGATCTTTCATAAGAATACCACCCCCATCTCTTTTTAAATAGCTGTCGATAAATTTTGTGTTAATAATATGTGCTTTGTGAGGTCTTATAAAACCTTTTTGAGGAATTAATATATCTTCAAAATCACCTATGGTTTTTGATACCAAAATTGGGTTTGAGTTTTGAATAAAAAACCGAGTGTAGTTTCGTTCGGCCTGACATCGAATAATATCGGAATACGGACAAAAATGTATTTTTTCTTGGGTATTTAAAACTAATACATCATTTGAACTTGTTATTGTTTGAGAATCCTTATTTAATTGGGTGTTTATGTAGTATTCGATAGTTTGTTTTAGCTCGTCTTTATCTATTGGCTTTAATAAATAATCTAAGGCCCTCTTTTTAATAGCTTTTATGGCAAATTGGTTAAAAGCTGTCACAAAAATTACATTGGGTCTTTTTTGAAAGGTTTCTAATTCTTCTAATACATCAAAACCCGAAGAGTTTCCTAAATCAATGTCTAAAAAAACAATATCCGGCATCAATTCTTTAATCATAAATATCGCTTCCCGAGCGTTATTGGTTGAGCCCAATATTTTTATTTCAGATGGAAATAGTTCCAGCAAATCTTTTTGCAACGCTTCAATTGCCCATGCTTCATCATCAATTAATACCGTTTTTATAACCACCGTGTAAATTTATTAAATTTACGGTTTATTTGTTAATACAACAAATAAACATAATGCATACGTAAAAGAGTAAAATTTGTTATTGTTTTTTTGTATTTGTTAATTCTTTAAAAACCATTTCAATATCTTGTTCTTTTCTTTTTATTTCCAAGACTTGAACTTTTTGTTGAACAGCAAAATCAAAAATATCTTTCCGAATGTCTGTGTCTGATTTTGCAACGATATTAAATATATTCTTTTCAATTTTTTCTACGGATTCTATTTCTGCGAGACTTTGTAATAATGGAACATCTATTGAATTTGAAAATTCTACGTAAATACTAATTTTTTCGTTGGTTGATTTTTTAATCATATCTTTTTGTCCATCAGCCATAATTTTACCTTTATGAATAATGATGAATCGATCACATAATGCTTCAGCTTCTTGCATAATATGAGTAGACATTAATATGGCTTTATTTTTTGAAAGTGATTTAATTAATTCACGAATTTCAATAATTTGATTAGGATCTAAACCCGAGGTAGGTTCGTCTAATATTAATACTTTAGGATCGTGAATAATTGCTTGTGCCAATCCCACACGTTGACGGTATCCTTTAGATAGAGCTCCAATTTTTTTTTCTTTTTCAGGTTGCAAACCCACTAAATTTATAACGTCTTTTACGCGCTCAATTTTGTTCGGTAATTTATGTAATGATGCTACAAACAATAAATACTCTTTAATATACATTTCCAAATACAATGGGTTGTGTTCTGGTAAATACCCAATATTTTTTCTTATTTCTAGGCTTTGATCTTCTGTATTAAATCCACATACTTTTACTTTTCCTGAACTATATGGAATATAGCACGTTAAAATTTTCATGGTAGTAGATTTTCCTGCACCATTTGGCCCAAGAAAACCTACTAATTCGCCTTCGTGTATATTAAAACTAATATTATCTAAGGCTTTTTGGGTTCCATAAAATTTACTTACATTTTGTACTTGTATACTCACGAATGTGTAATTTTATACAAAAATACCAATAAGCAACCGAATATCATATACTTTTGAAAAATGGAGGGAGTTGTAATTAAATCAACCGGTAGTTGGTATACGGTTCGTTCAAGCAACAACCAGCTATTTGAGTGTAGATTAAAAGGGAAGTTTCGGTATTTAGATATTAAAAATACGAATCCTATTTCGGTTGGGGATTTTGTAGTTATTCAAATAGAGAACGATAAACAAGCCATGATTGTTGAGTTAAAACCTCGAACAAATTATATTATTCGTAAGTCAACAAATTTATCAAAGCAAAATCATATTATAGCTAGTAATATGGATCAGTTGTTATTGGTAGTTACATTAGTGGCTCCGCAAACAACCCTAGCGTTTATTGATCGATATATTGCTACGGCTGAGGCATACAAAATTAACCCCATATTGGTTTTTAATAAATTTGATTTATATACCGATGAAATATTGGATTTTTTATACGACATACAAAATATTTATCAATCAATCGGATACCAAACTATCATATGTTCTGCAATAACAGGTCAAGGCTTAAAAGAGCTAAAAGAAATTTTGAAAAATAAAACCACATTGCTTTCGGGACATTCAGGAGTTGGAAAATCAACTTTAATAAACGCTTTAGAGCCCGGCTTGAATTTAAAAACCGGTAAAGTATCCGAAGCGCACTTTAAGGGAATGCATACAACCACTTTTGCCGAAATGCATTTTTTTTCATTTGGAGGTAGTATTATTGATACACCCGGAATTAAAAGTTTTGCTTTAAGTGACATGCAACAAGATGAATTATCACATTATTTTATTGAAATATTTAAATTTTCAAGTTCTTGTAAATATTATAATTGTAAGCATATTAATGAACCAGATTGTGCCGTAAAAAAAGCTGTTGAATCAGGAAAAATTGCAGAAAGTAGATATCAAAATTATGTTTCCATGTATTTGGACGAAGGAACAAAATACAGATAATATGAAGGCTGTAATTCAACGCGTATCTAAAGCTGAAGTATCCATCTCTAATAATAATAAGGTAAATATTGGCAAAGGATTGTTAATACTACTGGGTATTGAGCAGAACGATTCAATAGAAGATATGCAATGGCTGGCTGATAAAATTTTAAATATGCGCATATTTAATAATGAACAAGGGAAAATGCAATTTTCAGTACAAGATATTTCGGGTGAATTATTGGTCGTTAGTCAATTTACATTATGTGCATCTACAAAAAAGGGTAATCGCCCTTCATTTATATCGGCAGCTTTACCTATGTACGCAGAAAATATGTATTTAGAGTGTATTAATTATTTTAAAAAAAATTCTACGATTCATGTTTCTCAAGGTTATTTTGGAAAGCATATGCAGGTAGAATTATTAAATGATGGTCCAGTTACGATTATTTTAGACTCGAAAAACAAAGCCTAATATGGTTGAAATTTAATTTTTAAGGTTTTTTAATAAAAATTGAAGCATTTGCTTTTGACCTGGGGCCATTTTACCATCTGAAGCATAAAAATAGGTTACTGAATTCCCTTTTTGTTCAGCAGTTTTTTTAATAGCTTCACAATGTTTAGGATGATGTAGTAAATTTCCAAATTCTTTATCGGGTTGGTTGTTAAGTAAAAAAACGGGTCCATCTTTATGGTCAATATGTTTTAATATATCCATTTTATTCCAAAAATCTTGCTGTTGTTTATCGTTTAATTTGGATACATGTTGTTCAAAATAGGGAAACATTTCTTTTTTTTCAAGGGCTTTTTCTACTCTATCTTGATCCATTTGAAGAATAGCGCCCCAATGGTGAATATTATAACTTGCTTGAGGAGAAACAGCAGCTACGCATAAGGGTTTTGATGATTCCCTTTCTATTAAATCTTGGCTTTGGCTGTTTTTTAAATCTGTGTAGTAATTTAGCCAAAGAGCTGCTCCAGCACCTGCAGAAAAACCCAATAATGCAATTTTTTCTTTTTGAATATTATATTGTTCTGAGTGAGCTCTAATAAATTGTACCGATCTTCCAATGTTTAACATAATTTCATCTAAATTCATTTCTTGAATGTAAGGGTAGTTAATAGATGCAAATGAAATGCCTTTGCTATGTAGTTCTGTAACTACTTTAACCATATTATCCTTTAGCTCTTTATTCCCTTGAATAAAACCGCCTCCATGAATGTATATTACCAAGGGGGTAGGTGAGGTGCTTTTTGCCAAATAAATATCCATAGTATTTCTATTGTTTGCACCATATTTTATGTTACTATGTGATGGGGTTATTATATTGGAAGTGTTTTTAGGAGTTTGAGAAACAACCGTACATGAACTCAATGCATATATAAAATAAAATAATAAATTCTTCATGAAAACTTTTATGGGCATACATTATAATTTTTTACGAGTATTTTCAATTTGATCACTAAAATAATACCCGATTTTAAATTGAAGTAACATAGATTTAAATCCAGGACTATATTCAACCAATTGGCCTTTATTGTCTAGAGTAAATGGTACTATAGGGCCCAATGGAAAAGGATTAATGGCATTGTCAATTTGGTACATAAACATAGGATGTATGGTTAATGCCATTCTAGATAATAAATATCGTGTAATTCCAAATCCTATATTAACTCCTACATAATTTTTATCAAACCAATTTATGTTCGAAGGCTTATTGCTTAAACCATCATATAATGGGTTATCTGAGCCTCTTATCTCAACGGGAACTCTTCTTCCTTTAAAAGATTGCTGTAATAATATTCCATATGCTAAACCTACATTAAAAAATATTTCTGTACGAAAAGCAGGTTGAAAGTTAAAACATAGATCAAATGGTATCACTAAATACTTTAACGATATATTAATACGTACAGATATTGAGTCATCGTAATATTCATATTTTGGTTCGGAAATAAATCCTTTATTTTGAAAATGTATGCCTAAGTTGGTACTAATTAAAGGAGACATGAAATATTTTAATTCTCCACCAAAATTGTAGGACAAACGTTGTTTTGGAAAAATATTTACAATATCTCGGTTTCTAGGACTTAACCCTTCATAGGAAGGAGATAAAACACCATTTAGTTGAAATTTTTCATCAGCAATTGCTTGGATTGAAACAAATAAAACTACAATGCTGATAATACATTTCATATATTAATTTTTGGATACATTGTTGGATTATATTCGTGCATCATTTGGTAAACACTTTCAAATATATCCTCCGCTGAAGGTTTCGAAAAATAATCTCCATCAGATCCGTAAGCAGGCCTGTGTTCTTTTGATGTTATAGTTTTTATGGGCGCATCTAAATATGAAAACACTTCTTGTTTTTCTAAAATTTGCTGCAACATATATGCCGTAGCCCCTCCAGGAACATCTTCATCTAATAGGATGAGTTTATTGGTTTTTTTTACAGAATTTGCAATTATATGCGTAGTATCAAAAGGGATAAGTGTTTGAATATCAATTAATTCAACTGATATTTGGTGTTTTAATAATTCTTCTATAGCTTTTTCAGCAATTCGTATGCAAGACCCATACGTAACTAAGGTTACATCGGTTCCTGATTCCAATACTTCAGCAACTCCAAGCGGAATAGAATATTCGCCAGGATTACTAGGGAGTTTTTCTTTACTTCGGTAGCCATTTAAACATTCAATGACTAAAGCGGGATCGTCTCCCTTAAGCAATGTGTTATAAAAGCCAGCTGCAATAGTCATATTTCGGGGTACACAAACATACAAGCCTCTAAATGATGAAAGAATGGTACCCATAGGAGATCCTGCATGCCATATCCCCTCTAGTCTATGCCCTCGGGTTGAAATAATGACCGGTGCTTTTTGTCCATTTTTTGTTCTGTACCTTAATGAGGCTAAATCATCACTAATAATCTGAAGAGCATATAATAAGTAATCTAAATATTGTATTTCAGCAATGGGTCTAAAACCTCTAAGAGCTAAACCTATTGCTTGTCCGATAATAGTAGCTTCTCTAATTCCGGTATCAAAAACTCTATCTTTTCCATATTTTTCTTGTAACCCAGCTACAGTTTGGTTTACACCACCAATAAATCCTACATCTTCCCCAAAAATTAATACCTCTGGATATTTAGATAATACAGCATCGAAATTTTCTCTTAAAATCTCTCTTCCATCTACTTCTTTCGTGTTTTCGCCATAAATTGGGAGAGTTGAATTTTTACTTAAAATAGAATTATCTAATTCATTGTATAAAAAGCTGTTAAATCTATAAAAGTTTTCGTTGTCTAAACTTTTTTTACATTCTATTAATTCATATAAATCTACCTCTGGCAAATGTTTTAAATTCCATAATGCTTTTCGACATATCATAGTAACATCTGCCCAAAATAACTCATTATTTTTTTGCAATGATTCAATGAGTAATGAAATGGTATCAATTTCTGAAAAATTAGATAAAATTTGAGTTAGTTTATTTTTATATTCTATAATGGGGAGTTGATATGCTTCCCATGCTTTTTTTCGGGCAATTTTAACATCTTGTTTTGCTTGTTCATAAATTTCATCTAATTCTTCTTCTGTAGCTATACCATTTTTTAAAATCCATCGTTTCATGGTATAAATACAATCATGTTCTTTTTCCCAATTTAAACGATCTTCGTTTTTGTAACGTTCATGTGAACCTGAGGTAGAGTGTCCTTGTGGTTGAGTAATTTCTTCTACATGAATTATACAAGGCACATGTTCTGTTCGTGCAATTTTAACAGCTTTTTCGTATACTAGACATAGTTGAGCATAATCCCACCCTTTTGCTTTAAATATTTCGAAACCAGTATGTTTTTGATCTCTTTGAAAACCTTTTAATACTTCTGAAATACTTTCTTTGGTTGTTTGATATTTTTTGGGAACAGATATTCCATAGGCATCATCCCAAACAGAAACAATCATAGGTACTTGAAGTACACCTGCAGCATTAATCGTTTCCCAAAACAAACCTTCTGAGGTACTTGCATCTCCAATTGTTCCAAAGGCTACTTCATTTCCTTGAATTGTAAACAATTGATTATGCGTACTTAAATTTGAATTATTTCTATAAAATTTTGAAGCGTAAGCCAATCCTAGTAATCTAGGCATTTGAGCTGCAGTAGGAGAAAGGTCGGCCGATGTATTTTTACTTTCTGTTTGATTTTTCCAATTTCCATTTTCATCCAGTAATCGAGTCGCAAAGTGCGCATTCATTTGTCTTCCTCCAGAATGTGGATCGAATTGTTCGTCAGCATGAGCATATAATTGAGCAAAAAATTGCTCTAAGGAAAGTTCACCTATGGCCATCATAAAGGTTTGATCTCTGTAATATCCTGAACGCCAATCTCCCTTTTTAAAGTTTTTTGCCATGGCTATTTGTGCAATTTCTTTTCCGTCACCAAATATTCCAAATTTTGCTTTTCCGGTTAAAACCTCTTTACGTCCTAATAAACTAGCTTCTCTACTTTGGCATGCGATGATATAATCATGTAGTATTTCCTTTTTTAAATCGTCTTTGCTTAGTACATTTACTTCTTCTTCTAATGCTTCTTTCATGATATTCTTTAAATAGATTAGGGTAATTTTTTGTTACTAAAATAGTAAATTAATCCTAATTTTTATCTATTTCATGCGCGCAACTTAGGATTAATTAGTCTTTATAGAGGTATACTAGAGGATTTTTACTTTAGTAAGTTTGAATATAATTCACTTATTTTTCTGCCGATAGAAAGACTAGCTGTTGCGGCTGGAGAAGGAGCATTAATTACATGTAGGGACTGGTGACCTTCTATAATTTTAAAATCATCTAATAAATTACCCTTACTATCTAGTGCTTGTGCTCTTACTCCAGATCTGGAAGGAATAATATCATCCATTGTAAGGGAAGGAATCAATTCTTGTAATGACTTTAAAAAAAGTTTTTTAGACCAGGCTCTTTTATATTCTTCTAGTCCATATCTCCAGTGTTTTGAGAAAAGTTTCCAGGTTCCTGAATATGTTAATGAGTCTATAGTATCTGCTAATGAGAAACTGTTGCGATGGTATCCTTCTCTTTTAAAAGAAAAAACTGCATTTGGACCACATTCAACACCTCCGTGAATCATTCGAGTAAAATGTACTCCTAAAAATGGAAAATTTGGGTCGGGAACAGGATATATTAAGTTTTTAATTTTATGCATGGCATGTTCGCTTAATTCATAGTAGTCGCCTCGAAAGGGAACAATTTTACATTCAATTGATTTTGACGAAGTTTTTTGAGCGATCCTATCTGATTGTAGTCCGGCACAAGAAATTAAAAATTTAGCCTTAATGTTTTGTTGTTTTTTTGTTTTAATAGTCCAAAAGGAAGTTTGCCATATTATATCGGTAGCTTCACAATTAAAAAACACTTCACTTTCATGTTGAATAGATTGGGCAATTTTTAAGCACGTATTATTTACAGAAACATAATCAATAATTCCTGTACAGCCCACAAAAATTCCTGAAATGGCTGAAGTACAATGGGGCTCAATTTCTTGGATTTGTTGGCGTGATATTTTTTCAATACCCTCTATATTATTTTCAACACCTCGTTGGTAAATTTTTTCTAATGCATCTAATTCACTGGGTTTAGTAGCTACGATTATTTTTCCGCAAATATCATGTGAAATACGATGTTCTTTTGCAAACTCAACGAGCTCTTTTCTGCCTCCAATGCAATTTTTAGCTTTTAAAGATCCGGGTTTATAATATATCCCTGAGTGTATTACACCTGAGTTTCGACCTGTTTGGTGCAAACCGCTTTTTTTTTCCTTTTCTAATAAAGCTATATGAAGATGGGGAAATTTTTTTTGTATTTGATACATTACTGAAGCTCCAACAATACCACCTCCAATTATTACAATATCAAAAATTTTTTCGCTGTTATTTGTCATAAACTTTAGACGTAAAACTAAAAAACGACACAAAAAAAAGCAATATTAATCCCAACACAAAAAAAGTTGAAATTAATATTACAGATACTCTCATACTACCAGTTATTCGTTCTAAAAAACCAAAACTAAAAGCGCCAAATACCAAGGCTATTTTTTCGGTAACATCATAAAAGCTAAAATAGCTTGTTGTATCAGGAGTATTAGGTAATAATTTTGAGTAGGATGATCTGCTGATAGACTGTATCCCCCCCATAACTACTCCTACTAGAGCAGCAACGGTATAAAATTGCCAAGGTTTAAATATAGAGTATGCATATATACATATTGCAATCCAGCAAACTAAAGAAAACATGAGGGTTTTTTTATTTCCGATATTTTTTGAAATAAAAGAGTGAAGGTAAGAACCTCCTACAGCAATAAATTGTATAATTAATATACTAATGATTAATCCACTTGTTTTTTCTTCATTTGAACTCCATTGAATTTCTTTTTCGCCAAAATATACTGCCATTACCATAACCGTTTGAACCCCCATGCTGAATATAAAAAATGATCTTAAATATTGCCTTAGGCTTGGTAGGTTTTTGGTTTCTAAAAAAACTTTTTTTAATTCGTAAAAACCTCTATATAATTTATGTATACTACTTTCTTTAGGAGGTAAACGCTTGGGTAAAAAACGATACGATATTTGGGCAAATCCTATCCACCATATTGCTACCAATAAAAAACACCACTTTGGATTCATTTCTAGCACTAATATCATTACTAAGTTTATGATTAATAAGATATTACTTCCTAAATAACCCATGGCAAATCCTTGAGCTGAAACACTATCATACCTATCTGGGGTGACAATATCGGGTAAATATGAGTTGTAAAAAACTAAGCTTGCCCAATATCCTACACTAGCTAATAAAACCAATATCATACTTAATTCGAAGTATTGCATATTAAAAAAGAATAATCCGGCACAAGAAAGTGCACCTAAATAACAGAATGTTTTAAGAAACAAAAGTTTGTTGCCGGTGTAATCTGCAATTCCGGATAATAATGGTGATAATATAGCAACTAAAATATAGGAAAACGACATGGTGTACGACATAAATTCGGTATTTTTAAATGGTATACCTAAAAAATATACGGTGTCATGTAGTACCCCGTTTACTTTATTGGACGTTAATGAAGCATAATACAAAGGAAAAATAGCGGTACTAATGACCAGCGCATATACCGAATTTGCCCAGTCATAAAATATCCAGGAGCGTATTACTTTTTTATTGTTCAAAAATTAAGGAATAAGAGTAAACCAGACTTTTCGGTCGTTTTTTAATATATTTTCGTCTTTTGATTCTTTGGCTTGTGTGTCTTTAATTGGTTTTGCTATTAAACGATCTTTTGAAATTCCTTTTTCGATAAGATAGTTGATTACGGCTTCTGCTCTTTTTTTAGATATATCTATTTTCGACTTTGCCATAATAATTTCTTCTTGTTTATCGGAGGATGCAAATACATTTACTTTAACTTGTGCGTTTTCTGTAAGAATTTTAGCTACTTCATCCAATAAAGCTTTTGATTTATCACTTAAGTTAGGTGTTTTTGATACAAAATAGATGAATTTGTATTCGACCATTTTGGCTGGGTTGCTTGATACATCATCACTTTCTGATTTTTTGTATATGACTTTTATTTCTTCTTTAGTTTCTGTATCCCTACATTTACAACCAATGGTAGAATCTGTTTTATAAACTATCAGTTCATCAATAAAATAATATGCATTTGGAATTTGTTGCTGACTAAACTCTTTAGGTTTTTTTACTTTTATAGTTTGTGTATTCGCATCGCTAGAGAAATTACCAAAGGTAACATGGCTTTCATCACCCTGAGCCTTAATCATTCCGCATATTTCATTCCAAAGGTATTGATCTTCTTGAATTTTATTCCCCATCGGCAAAAACTGAGGAACTACCGAGTACGATTTTAGCATTTTTCCGTCAATAGGGCCTACGCTAAAAGCTGCTCCAATATTATTTGAAGCATATTTAGAAAGATCGGATAAGCTTACTTTAAAATTTACGCAGTAAAAAGAATCTTTTTGTAAAGGAGTTGTAAGTTGAGTAGAAATATAGGTTTTAGGCATTTTTTCCTTTTCACCAAAGGTAACAATACCTGCATAGCAACAACCATCATCCACATCTTGTCTGCCATATTGATTGGTTGGAACAAAGAAATTTGGTTCTTTTGAATGTCTAGAATATAAATCTGCTTGAGGAGTAATAGGGGAGGACCAACCCATAGCTTCTTGAATCATTTCAGCTTCTTTAATTTTAATTGGCTTACCTTTTGGTGAAGCGTCAAAACTCCAGTTATTTATTAAATTGCTTTGAGCAAATACTATTCCATGAAAACTGATTGTAAATAGGAAAAGAACTATTTTTTTCATAATTATATTTTATAGTTTTTTACGGTTTCAATAAATACTTTTACTTTATTAAAATCGGTATCTGGATATACCCCATGACCTAAATTAGCAATGTATTTATAGGGGCCAAATTGTTCAATCATTTGTAAGGTATGTTTTTCAATATTTTTTTCATCAGAATATAGTACACAAGGATCTAAATTACCTTGAAGTACTTTTTGGTTGTTGGTAGCTTTTCTCCATTCTTTAATATTCATATTCCAATCTATTCCCAATGTGTTACAAGATAAATTAGCTAAATCATGCATGGAAAAAAACGCTCCTTTAGCAAAAACGGTCAGGGGTGTATTATTTATTTCATCACAAATTTTTTGCAAGTATGGGATAGAAAATTCTTTATATTGCTCTTGAGTAAGTACCCCAGCCCAGCTATCGAAAATTTGAATCACATCCGCTCCTGCATGAATTTGAGCTTTTAAGTACTGAATGGTTGCTTTAGTAATTTTATCTAATAATTTGTGCGATAAAATTGGGTTGGTATATAGTAATTTACGAGCTTTTGAAAAAGTTTTGGATCCACTGCCTTCTACCATATATGAAAAAATAGTCCAAGGTGCTCCGGCAAAACCAATTAATGGAACTCGTTGGTTTAACTCTTTTTTGGTAATTTTTATAGCATCCGTTACATAGCGAAGCTTTTCTTCCATATTATTTTCATCTAATCTTAATACATCTTGTTCAGATTGTATAGTAGAAGGAAAATATGGCCCTTTTTTTTCTATCATTTCATAATCCAATCCTAAGGCCTCTGGAATTACTAAAATATCCGAAAAAATGATAGCGGCATCTACTTCTAAGATATCTATAGGCTGAATGGTTACTTCAGCTGCAAGTTGTGGGTTTTTTACCAGCTCTTTAAAATCTTTTACAGAAGATCTTACTTTTCTGTATTCAGGCAATATTCGTCCTGCTTGTCGCATTAGCCAAACAGGAATTCTTTCCGTTTTTTCTCCACGAATGGTTCTTAATAGAACATCATTTTTAATAGATTTGTCAATTTGAGTAAGCACGTGCAAATATAATTTTTTTATGCGATTTTTTTATTCAGATTTTTACACATTTATAAATGATGGTATAAATACATAGGATAAATGGAGATAAAACCACTATGTTATGGTTTATAATTTTATTCCCGGAAAATAATTTATCACATCATCTTCTTTTAATTTTATAATCAGAGGTGATTGAGGGATATTTTTTAAAAAGTATTTGCCTATTCCTACTCGAATAATTCGGAGTGTTGGAAATCCCACTTTGGCTGTCATTTTTCTGATTTGTCTGTTTTTACCTTCTTGTAACGAAATTTCTAACCATGTAGTTGGGATGTTTTTTCTGAAACGGATGGGGGGATTTCTTTCGGGAATATTAATAAAAGACAATTTTTTTACTTCACAGGGTTTAGTTAGGTGCGTTTTTTTTGAAGGTAGCGTTATTGTTACCCCTGTTGATAATTGAGTAATAGCATTGTCAGAAATATCTCCTTCTACTTGCACCCAATACTTTTTAGATACATGATTGTTAGGAGATAGTAATTGTAGGTTCAATTTTTTGTTATTGGTAAGTAATAATAGTCCTTCACTATCGGAATCTAATCTTCCTACCGGATACACATCTTTTGGAAAAGAAAACGGAAAATCAGTTAAAGTTAAAGCGCTTCCCTCGGTACTAAACTGAGAGAGCATTCCATAGGGTTTAAAAATGAAGTAATATTCGAAACGTGTTACCAACGTATTAATGCGGATCCCCATGCAAACCCACTACCGAATGCAACTAAACTAACAATATCTCCTTTTTTTATTTTTCCTTCTTCTATCGCTTCACATAAGGCTATAGGAATAGAAGCAGCAGTGGTGTTTCCGTATTTTTGAATATTATTAAATACCTTAGATTCATCTAATTTAAAATGGGTTCGAACAGCCTCTGCAATTCTTAAATTTGCTTGATGTGCAATGAGTAATGATATTTCTGAGGAGGAAATATTGTTCTTATGCAAAGATTCTTCTACACATTCTGCCATTCTACTTACTGCGTGTTTAAACACATTTCTTCCATTCATTTTTGGATAAATCCCTATTTCTTGATTTATTTTCTCTTTTTGAATTCTTCGTTCTCCAGTTGTTCCTGGTTCTTCGAGCATTAATTCCTCTGCAAATTCACCTTGACTATGCAAGTGCGTTGATAAAATACCTGTATTAGAGTCATCTGATCTTTGAAGTATTACTGCGCCTGCTCCGTCTCCGAATATTACAGCAACATCTCTACCTTCATTTGAAAAATTTAAACCATTGCTTTGAACTTCTGAACATACTACTAGAATAGTTTTATACATTCCGGTTTTTATAAACTGATCGGCTACACTTAATGCATAAATAAACCCCGAACATTGATTTCGAACATCCAAAGCTCCAATAGTAGAAAGCCCCAACTGATTTTGTGTTAAAACTCCACATCCCGGGAAATAATAATCAGGGCTTAATGTAGCGAAAATAATGAAGTCAATTTCAGATTTATCAATTCCGGCATTTTTTATAGCATTTAACGCTGCCTTGGTGCCCATTTTAGAAGTCGATTCTTCTTGAAAATTAAAATATCGTCTTTCTCTTATTCCTGTTCTTTCAATAATCCACTCATCAGACGTGTCCATTAATTTCGACAAATCATCGTTGCTTACTATTTTATTGGGCAAATATTTTCCTGTGCCTATTATTTTTGATGTATACATGGTTTTTACTATGAATTATACGCAATATTAATGAAATTTTTGAACAATTGAAGACCTTGTTTTCCTGATACTTCTGGGTGAAACTGAACTCCGTACCAAGGCATTTCTTTGTGTTTCATAGCCTCAACTTGACAAATATTTGAGGAGGCCAGACATAGAAAGTCTTTTGGCAAATCAATACATTCGATATGATCTTCTTTAAATGAAACAGATGGAAATGGTAATTCTTCAAATAATTCATTTTTTATTTTACATTGTATCCTTTGAAATTTTCTATCTTCTTTACAAAGTTGAATATTTGCACCGAAAAACATTCCCATTAATTGATGCCCAAAACAAATGCCTAAAATTGGTTTATTTAATCCAATGATGTATTCTATATTTTTTAAGTATGATTCTTTAAGATTTTCTGTGGTTTCTGTTAATAAAATGGGAGCACCACTTATAATAATTCCTGAAGCATGTTCTAAAGATGCAGTATTTTTAATGGTATTAAATTCGGTTACCGAATATTCTTCGGTATACATTGAAACACATTCTTTTATGTTTTTAACTTTATTGCTTCCGCAATCAACTATTTGTATCATATATCTATTATTCCTATTCCTTGTCTAATAATTTCGGGTACATCTGTGCAATCAATAATGGTTGTAGGTTCAATGTTTCCATACCCTCCGTCAATTACAATATCTACCATGTTTTTATATTTTTCATATATTAAACTAGGGTCAGTAGTATATTCAATTATTTCATCATCATCGTGTATAGATGTAGTTATTATTGGGTTTCCTAGTTTACTTACAATTTGTAAAGGTATTTCGTGATTTGGAACTCTTATGCCAATCGTTTTTTTGTTTTTATTAAACAATTTAGGTACATTATGATTAGCATTTAAAATAAATGTGTATGGACCCGGCAATACCTTTTTTAATAAGCGAAATACTTCATTCGATAATGGTTTGCAATAGTCGGATATATTACTCAAGTCTTTACAAATAATAGAAAAATCAACTTTTTCTAAACGAACACCTTTGATTTTTGCTACTTTTTCTATCGATCGGTTGTTCAGTAAATCGCATCCCAAACCATACACACTATCGGTTGGATAAATAACCGTTCCGCCATCTTTTAAACACTCAATAACGGATTGTATTTTTCTAGATTCTGGGTTTTGTGGATGTATTTTTAAGAGCACGATATATTGCTTAATATTTTTTTATCTTATTGCTTACGCTGGATTGCTTTTTGCGTAATCAGATAAAAATTTTTGTAAACCTATATCTGTTAATGGATGTTTTAAAAGTGCCGTGATAGCTTCTAAGGGACATGTTGCTACGTCTGCTCCAAGCTGTGCGCATTTAACAATGTGCAAAGGATTTCTTATTGATGCAGCCAATATTTGAGTTTCATAACCGTAGTTTAAATATATAATTCTAATATCTTGAATTAAATCTAATCCATCACTAGAAATATCATCTAATCGACCGATGAAAGGAGAAACATATGTTGCTCCGGCTTTAGCTGCCAATAAAGCTTGTCCTGATGAAAAAACCAAGGTACAGTTTGTTTTTATACCATGCTTAGAAAAATGTTTAATGGCTTTTATTCCATCTTTAATCATAGGTACTTTAACAACAATATTTGGGTGCAAGCTTGCTAACATTTCACCTTCTCTAATAATTCCCTGATAATCTGTTGAAATTACTTCAGCACTTACATCTCCATCTACTATGTTGCAAATTTCAACATAATGCTTCATAATATTGTCAGTTCCTGATATTCCTTCTTTTGCCATAAGTGATGGATTGGTGGTAACTCCATCTAATATGCCTAAATCATTAGCTTCTTTTATTTGCTCAATACTGGCAGTGTCAATAAAAAACTTCATTTTTTTTATGCAAAAGTATAAAATTATCCCATATTTTGTATTAGAATTAGTTCAAACATTTTTTACACGATTTGCTTATTAATTCATTTATGAAGTTATCATATTT
>CAZEIM010000015.1:0-5629 GCA_964512145.1 uncultured Flavobacteriales bacterium | reverse complement strand
TTTTTTAACATAATCATTTTTTATTGCATTAAAATGTGAATTTTATGTTAAAATTGTATTTTTGTAAAAAAAAATATGCCAAAAATTGACCGGGCAAGTATTGCTTTTTTAAAAAGTTTAGAACTTACAGAGTGTTTGCATCACAAATCATTTGATGATTTAATCGATTTGGCTACTACGGTAACAAATTGCGAAACCGCTTACATAAGTTTATTGAATGAAGATGGTATGTTTATTGGAAAAAAGTCAAATAAACAGTGGATTAAAAAAAATAGAAAAGAAGCTATTTGTAATTTAGTAGTTGAATACAAAAGTTTTTTAGAAATATGCGATTTAAAAAACGATCAAATAAGTATTAATCACACCTTTACAAAGGAAAAACCCCAGTATAACTTTTATGCCGGAGAGCCAATAATAAATTCGCAAGGTGATATCATTGGAGCTTTATGTGTTGTAGATACGGTATGTAAAAAACTTTCAGAAAATCAAATTCAAGCATTAAAAATTATCTCCAAAGAAGTTACCGCTCAATTATATTTTATTAAACAGCAAAAAGATATTTTACAAGCTAAAGAGCGGTTTGAAATGTTTTTTAATTCGAGCCCGGTTGCAATGACTATAAACACAACCGGAGAAGGGTACGTTGTAAATGTTAATGACGCATATACTCAACTTTTTGGAATTAAAAAAGAAGATTTAATAGGGAAGTCTCCTTTAGATTTGGGAATAGCTACTTTAAACGATTACGAATTGCTTAATCAGTCATTTGTAGGCGATAAAGTAGAAAGATTGGAATTGTCTTTTAAAAACAGTAAACATGAGTTAATTCCATGCTTAGTAAGCGTTCAAAAAATAATCATGGATAATGAAATTTATTTTCTTTCATCCATTGAAGATATTTCACATTTAAAAGATATTGAAAAAAAATTAATACAATCCAGGAAAAAAGCAGAGCGATTATCACTAATAAAAGATCGTTTTTTGGCCAACATGAGTCACGAAATTAGAACTCCTTTAAATGCTATAGTTGGCTTTATTCAGCGATTAAGCAAAACGGATTTAAATTATCAGCAAACAGATTATTTAAACTCATTACATCATGCTACCGAAAATTTACTGTCGATAGTGAATGATATATTAGATTTTTCCGCTATTGAAGAGGGGAAAATAAAAATTGTTAAAAAACCATTCGAAATCTCAGATATTTTAAACTCGATGTATTACATGTTTAATGATAAAGCAAGAGATAAAGGTATAAAATTAATGATTGAAAATTTTACCGACAACTCACAATATTACATTGGAGATAAAGATAGATTACAGCAAATATTAATTAATGTTTTATCAAATGCTATTAAATTTACGGATACCGGGTATATTAAATTATCTGTATATGAAGCAATGGAAATTGATAAAAATATTTTTCTCCAATTTAGAATCGAAGATACCGGAATAGGTATACCCAAAAATAAAATTTCAAAAATATTTAATCGATTTGAACAATTTCATACAGATATTACTAAATCTACTGGTGGCACAGGTTTAGGATTATCCATCACAAAAAAATTGGTTGAAATTCAACAAGGCACTATTCAAGTACAAAGCACAGAAGGCGAGGGGAGTGTGTTTAGCCTTTTAATACCCTATGAAATAGGAGAGTCAATAATGAATGTAAAAAGTTCAACTGTTTACGAAAAAAAGCAATATTCAAAGCTTAACTATTCGAATAAAATTCTTCTAGTTGAAGATAATGTGTTAAATATTAAATTGTTGAGTTTATTTTTGCAGGACTGGGGTTTGTCTTTTGATGTCGCAGAAAGCGGGAAAAACGCCATAGACCTACTCAAAAAACAAATGTATGATTTAGTGTTGCTTGATATACAAATGCCTGATATAAACGGATTTGATGTGGCTAAATTTATCCGAAAAAAATTAAAATTTGATACACCTATCGTTGCTATTTCTGCACATGTTTTAGAGGATCAGCTGGAAAAATCATTTTCTGTTGGAATAAACGACTATGTTTCTAAGCCTATTGATGAGAAAAAATTGTATTCAATCCTAAAAAAATATGCTGTTAACAACTTAAATAACGCGCTGAAAATTACAAATTTGGATTACATAAATAACTTATCTACAGGAAGAGAGGATTTTAAAGAAGAAATAATTCATTTGTTTTACACAGAAACTCAAAAAAATATTCAAAATTTACACAGCTCACTACAAAATAAAGATTATTCTACAATTTATCAATTAGCTCATAAAATGAAATCAAACACGAATTTTATTGGAATAGAGAGCTTTGTAAATCCACTTATACAAGAACTTGAGAAAATGGCAAGCTCAAAGGAAGATACTTCTAAAATTCAACAACAAATTTCTAATATTGAAGAAATTTTTATTATTGCTTTTAACGAGCTAAAAATTGAACATTCTAGTGCGTTGGGGCTAATCGAATAATTAAACCGTCTAAATTATCTTCTAGGTGGATTTGACAACCTAATCTACTATTTGATTTAACAAAAAAGGCCTGATCTAACATATTTTCCTCATCTTCTGATTTTTCAAGAATTTGATGGTTGCTTTCAATATAACAGTGGCATGATGCACACATCGCCATTCCTCCACAAGTTCCTTCTACTGGTAAATCATATGATTTACAAAGTTCCATAACATTCATATTCATATCTGTTGGAGCTTCATATATATTTGAGTTTCCTTCTCTATCAATAATGGTTATTTGTATCACTCTTTTTTATTTTAATCAAAAATAGCTGTTTTCAATTTTTAATAAAATATAATTAACATCCTAGATAAAATATTACCTTATTAAGGTAACTTTCCCAATTTCAGAATAATATGTTTTGGTAGGAGTATGGAATAACTCTAATTTCCATTGATAAACATCTTGTTTTGATTCTGTGTTTTTTTCTTTCCCATCCCATGTATTTTTGGGATTGTCTGAATAAAATACGATTTCCCCCCATCGATTAAATATCCAAAATCTATAATTTTCAATATATAAGTCACTCATTTTTGGAAAAAACTCATCGTTTATATAATCATCATTTGGAGTAAAAGCATTTGGAATATATACATTAAAAAACGGATTATATACTTTTATGGTTTCACAATATTCATTTTTACAACCATATTTGTTTTCAGCATAAATACATATTTCATAATCACCCGTATCGGTGAATGCATGTGTGAAATTTTCTTCCAAATATATTGATCCATTAATATTCATGTAGTTAAGCATAAGATTTTCTCCTGAAGTATTATTGCTGAAAGTATATTCGAAAGAATTTTCTATGGCAAAGTGAGAAAAAGAAGTTGAAGGACTTGAATATGCAAAAATAGTATCTCCAATAATTGTATGGTTTTTGCATCCGTATTTATCTGAGACTAATATTTGTAAAACATATTCCCCTTCATGGGTTATCTCGTAGTTTAAATTTGTAGCATTCCCAACTACAGTATTGTTTATTAACCATGTGTAATTGTACTCTTCGTCTGAATTTACAGTCGTCTCAATATTTATAGGAATGCAATTTTCGTAATTTTTTAATTCTACGCTAAAATCAGGAATTTCCAATACCACAATTGTGTAATTAATACTATTTGTACAATGATTTGGGAATTGATAATGAATAAGAAACTCACCTGTACCAAATTCACTTGGATTAAATTCATGAATACTTTTTTGATCATATACCCATGTTCCTAAAGAAACCGGATTAGGCAATAGTATAGCCTCTGAGTTTATACAAAGGGTATCTTTTATTTCAATTTCCGGAATATCAGAAGATAATACCTGAATATTCACTTTAGCAGTATCTCCACATGTTTGATTTATGGTGTAATATACTTCATTCCATCCTATATTTAACATGCTTACATCTATGACTCCTGTTATCGTATTTATTATTCCATTTCCTTGCCATTCACCTCCCGAAGGAGTAGCAATTAATGTTAATGTATTTTCTTCTTCACATATTCTGACAGTGTCTAAAGTTTGAATCGTGAATTTATCCAACACTTCTATCGTAATATGAGCTGTATCAGAACAAGTAACGCCAGGGAAAAAATATTGTATTTCATGATTTCCTATCCCAGCTATAGTGGGTGAAAATGTTCCTGTATTTTGGTTAGTAATTCCTGCTCCGTTCCATATACCTCCGCTTAAAGTTGACTGCAAGGTTATTTCAGAGTTCGATATACAAATTTCTTGAGCCGAAGTAATATTTGGAGATAAGTAAACATTACCTGGTTCAACTTCTATAGTATCTTTAAAAAAGCAATCGTTGGTGTCTTTAATAATAATGATATAATTATTAGGACATAAGTTTTGAAATAGTGAGATATTTGTAAATGTTAAACCATTATCGATACTGTAGTTATAAACTCCATTTCCTCCTATACCTATTAACTCAATTTCTCCATTACAATCATTTTCACACGTTTCAGCTATTACTTGACTATTTCCGTTCACAGGGTTAGGATTTGAAAGTGTAATGCTTTCTATTCCTATACATCCATTTGCATCTGTAATCGTAACTTCATAAAATCCCGCACATAAACTACTCACTTCTGGTATGCTTAATCCAATATTCCAAATATACTGATATGGAGGTGTTCCTCCGATCATTTCAGCTTTAATTTCTCCAGAACAAGCTTCAGAGCATTTTTCAATATTTTTTTCAATAGTTATAGAAGCTAAACCACCTCCATTGTTTTGAATGGTTAAAAGAGAGGAATAACTGCATCCATTATCATCGGTTACCGTTACTTGATAGCTTCCGGCCGATTGATTCGAAACACAAGCGGTATTGGCTCCATTGCTCCAGTTGTATTGGTAAGGAGCTAAACCTCCGCTGGGGTTTACACAAATTTCACCGTTGCTTTGTCCGCAATCTTCGGCAGTAATGGTTTCGTTCAATACGATGCTTACATTTTGGTTGGTAATGGTGAAGGATTGATTGGTACTGCATCCATTATCATCGGTTACGGTTACTTGGTAATTTCCGGCTGATTGATTCGAAACACAAGCGGTATTGGCTCCATTGCTCCAGTTGTATTGGTAAGGAGCTAAACCTCCGCTGGGGTTTACACAAATTTCACCGTTGCTTTGTCCACAATCTTCTGCAGTGATGGTTTCATTCAGTACGATGCTTACGTTTTGGTTGGTAATGGTGAAGGATTGGTTGGTGCTGCATCCATTATCATCGGTTACGGTTACTTGGTAATTTCCGGCTGATTGATTCGAAACACAAGCGGTATTGGCTCCATTGCTCCAGTTGTATTGGTAAGGAGCTAAACCTCCGCTGGGGTTTACACAAATTTCACCGTTGCTTTGTCCACAATCTTCTGCAGTGATGGTTTCATTCAGTACGATGCTTACATTTTGGTTGGTAATGGTGAAGGATTGATTGGTACTGCATCCATTATCATCGGTTACGGTTACTTGGTAATTTCCGGCTGATTGATTCGAAACACAAGCGGTATTGGCTCCATTGCTCCAGTTGTATTGGTAAGGAGCTAAACCTCCGCTGGGGTTTACACAAATTTCACCGTTGCTTTGTCCACAATCTTCTGCAGTGATGGTTTCATTCAGTACGATGCTTAC
>CAZEIM010000014.1:56064-64846 GCA_964512145.1 uncultured Flavobacteriales bacterium | reverse complement strand
AAATCCATATGCTGAAATCAACGCAAATTATTCAAAAAATACGATACGAAATATCAAAAAATCTAAAGATGCCAAAATTAAAATAATACGGAAAGATGAGGCCTATCATGAAGTAATTAGTCAATTTAATAAGGTGTCCATTTCTAAAAAACAAATTCTTATGTTATCTCAGTTACTAGAAAAAGCCAAGCAAGAATCAAAACTACATGTATATGTTGCCCAAAACAACCTTTCCGAATACCTAGCCGGAACTATTTGGCTTGAATTTAAAAATAGATATTATTATATTTTCTCTTCATCTACAGAAGAGGGAAAAACAACAGGGGCTTCTCACGCATTAATTGATTATTTTATTCAGCTAAATGCAGAAAAAAATGTAATTTTAGACTTTGAAGGAAGTGATATTGATAGTTTAGCAAGATTTTACAAAGGTTTTGGAAGTAAAATCACTCCATATTTTAGGTATAAAAAAGTACTCATATGAAACTACACGTATTAAATGAAAAAGTAAGTATTTTAAATCAATTTTTGGCTGAAATTAGAAGTGTTGAAATTCAAAATGATCGAATGCGCTTTAGGACAAACCTAGAAAGAATTGGCCAAATAATGGGATATGAAATAAGCAAAGAATTACACTATGAAAATGTTAACATAAATACTCCTCTAGGAGTTTCTGACATCCCATTATTAAAAGAACAACCTGTTTTAGCAACCATTTTAAGAGCCGGTTTACCTATGCATCATGGATTAAGTTTTATTTTTGATGGAGCAGATCATGCCTATATCTCTGCCTTTAGAAAACATAGTAATGAAATAGATTTTGACATTGAACTTCAATATTTAGCTTCACCAAGTATTGACGGAAGAACAATTATCATCTCAGACCCAATGCTAGCTTCAGGACAATCTATATTGACAGCATATAAAGCGCTTTTAAAACACGGTACTCCAAAAGAAATTCATCTTTGTAGTATTATTTCCAGCAAACAAGGGGTTGAGTATGTTATCAACCATTTTCCGGAAAACACGCATGTTTGGGTTGCTGCCATGGATCCTTATTTAAACGATAAAAGCTATATTGTTCCGGGCCTGGGTGATGCCGGTGATTTAGCATTTGGTGATAAGTTATGAACTGGTCAGAGTTTATAGAAATAATTAGTATACTTCTTTTTGCTTCGGTTAAATTTTTTTATGCTCCCCCATTAGCTTTAAAATTAGGGTATAGCATTTTAGATACTTCTATACTATTGTGTATTGGCGGTATTACTGGTGTTTTATTTTTTTATTTTGGAGGAGGAGCCGTGAGCAGATATATTGGACTGCTGCAAAAAGCATGGTATAAAAAAGAACCAAAACCAAAAAAAAAATTTACAAAACTTAATAAATTAATTGTAAGGGTTAGAAAAAAATTTGGTGTAACTGGAATTGCTATAATAACTCCTCCAATCATTTCAATACCCATAGGATGCATTATAGCGTATAAATTATACAGCAAAAAAAAATCTACGATTGTATATTTAATTTCATCCGTTATTATTTGGTCTTTTATTGTAAGCCCTTTTTGGGCATTTTTACTTCGAAGGGTGATTGGGTTGTAATATATTTATTCTTTGATTTGTTCAATATCAAAATCAATATGTACTAAAAGTGAATAATAGTAAGCATTAACATTCTCAACCGGTAAAAACTGATATTTATAATCTTTATTCGATTTCATGGCCATAACATACATCCCTAATCCAGCCCCTCCTCTATCAGAAATGCTCCCGTGTATTAAATCGTGCTTATAAATATTTTTAATTTCATCTAAACTCAATTCATCAATATTTTGCAACTTATTATGCAGTTTATTTTTATCCTCAAGCGATATATGATTACCTACAATAAAATACACTTTATTATCTTTTACTCCAAAAGAGAATCTTCCTTTAACCGGAAAGTTTTCAGGAACGGGCTTTCCGTGTTTCATAATGTTTTCTAAACACTCTACACAAATACTATATATGCTTTTGGTGTTTTTTTTATCTACCTGTAATTGCTGAAGGGAGTTTTTTATGGAGGCTATTAACTTATCCAAAATAGGCATATTAAAATCCCCATAATAAGAAATAAGGAGATTTTCGGGAGGTAGCGTTGCAAACATATCTTCTTGTACTAATTCGTGTAACACAAAAAAAATTTTATACTATTACGCAACAAAAAAACAAAAGGTTACAAACATTTGAAACAGAAAAAATATAAACCTAAATTTCTAGGTGATTTTTAAGAAAAAATGAATAGATAACTCCCCTCTTTTACCTTAATAAGGTTAAATATCCCGTTGTACTGTAATCTTTAGATGGAGTAAAAGCTGTTAGCACAAAATAATACGTTCCTGAAGTAGCTAATTCACCATTCAAATTATAACCATCCCAAGCCAATTTATAATTCGTTGTTTCAAAAATTAACTGCCCCCATCTATTATAGATTTGCAATAAATAAGTCCCTCCATCGCCTACAGCAAATGGAATCATAAATTGATCATTAAACCCATCTCCGTTAGGAGTAAATACATTTGGCACAAAAAAATACTCCAAAATACTCAGCCGAATACTTGCTGTATCTTCGCACCCTAAAGAATCTGTAACCAACAAAATAACATTATACTCTCCGGGTTTAACAAATACGTGTTTAGGATTTTGTATCTCAGAGGTTAACTGCTCTTCAAAAGTCCAATCCCAAGATACAGCACCTCCGGTACTTTGATCGATAAATTGTACTGGTTTATCTGCATACAAAATATTAGTATCTGTAGTAAAAGAAGCTATTACGTTACTGGAAAACCCAGGTAATAAAAACGCATTTTTAGAAGGGCACAAACCTGAAGTATCTCCGTATACGATAACATTTCCTGAAACAAGACCCCAATTTACATATACACTATCATTTCCTTGAGATGATACAATGTCTACCCCAACAGGAAATGTCCAATGGTAAGGTTCCGTAGAACCTGAGGCTGTAAATAAAACACTATCCATACCTTTACACAAAAAAGAAGGAGGTGTAATAATTGGAGCAATCCTTTTTTCAGCCGACAGGGTATAGGGTTTTTCAGTAAAATTAGACCAAGCTAGTTCTGTTACAGGAGTATATCCACTAACCGGAATACCGGGAGCCGAAGTAGGCATTAAATTCCAATGTTGATTTAAGGGATTATTCCAATTCGCTAATCTGTCGAAAGCATATATATCGGTTAAAGGATCGTAAAAAATAGAAATATCGGCATCTGTAGAGTTTGATCTGAGAATTGCATGGTAATAATCTTTATTAACTAAACATAAATTTGTGTCTAAACTATCGGTATAATAACCATCAGTTAACGCATCGTAGTTTAGCATACCCACGAAAAAAGTATCTAGTGTGACAGTTGTAGGCTTCATAACCACGGGTCTATACCTGTAAGTGCCCACAGAGGACCCCATGGGAAATGCATAATTTGAAATATTATTTACCAATCGAGCTAAGTAACCATTTAACTGGGTACTAATATAACCCTCATCTCCATACGTAATAGAAGCACTAATGGCGCCAGGATCTTGATTAACAAAATATAAAACATTTGATTCTGCTGCTAATTCATTATTTCTTAAAATCAACGAATCTGTAACAATGGCATTTAAAGTCATGGTTTTAAGAGTATTAAAATTGCCCATTTCTAAATCGTAAAAAGTAGTTACGTTTGTTCCTGTTATAAATTGATTATTTCCGGTTAAAATTACACGACTGGTATTAATAAAAAAGTCGGAAATAAAAGTGGCATTATTTATCCAATCACCCTCTACTCTAAACTCTCCACTACCCTCAACGGTTGCGTTATTTTGTATAGTAAAATCTCCGTTATATAAATCATTTACGGTTTCAATAATACCATCATTTATAATATTTGCTGTAGTTCCATCATCGGTTAAATTTCCATTGATAAAAATATTTCCCCCATTAGTTACTTTTACTACTTGTCCATTGTTAAAAAAAGTAACCTGAGCACAAACTTCACCAAAAAATAACAGTATAAAAAATATAATTATTGACCTCATTTTTTAAAAACAATGATAAAGTTAGTTAATTTTACGCAATTATGGAAATTACTCAACACGAGTTTTATATTCAAGGAAATAATTACCAGCTATTTGTAAAAAGATTTTCTTCTTTAAAAGAAAATAGTTTACCTATTTTGCTTCTACATGGATCTATTGAAAATGGAAAAATTTTTTACTCCAATTCACTTAAAGGCTTAGCCCCTTTTTTGGCTAAACACGGCTACGATGTGTTTGTTCCAGATTTACGTGGACATGGAAAAAGCACACCCCCTATTAACAAGCAAAGTTCATTTGGTTTATACGATTTAATAGAAATAGATTTAAATCTAATAGTACATAAAATTAAAGAGTTAAAACCCAATATGCCTCAAATTTGGATGGCTCATTCGTGGGGTGGCATATGTTTATTAAGCTATTTTGCTAAATTTAACCCCCATACACATGTTTCTAAAATGGTGTTTTTTGGTGTAAAAAGAAGAATAACCATTCAAACACTTCAAAAAATATTTATGATTGATGTAATGTGGCGATTTATCGGAAAAGTATTGGTGAATATGTATGGGTACTTACCTGCCCAAAAAATAAATATGGGATCTGATAATGAATCAAAAAAAACATATCTTGAAACTGATGAATGGGTAAAAAGAAAAAGTGAATGGAAAGACTTAGTAGGATTTGATATACGAAAAACCTTACAAAACATAGAACTACCTCCTATTTTATCTTTTACGGGAATAAACGATACGGTGTTAGGTCATCCAACCGATGCTAAATTATTATTGGATGAAATACATAGTAAAAAATATACGTTTAAAGTACTCGGCAAGAAGTTTAACCATTTAGAAGATTACGATCATATTTCCATTTTAACAAGTCCAAAAGCAGAAAAAGATCATTTTTTAGAAGTATTAGATTTTATTCAATAAAATATGAAAAAAATAAAAGTAGCCGTTATAGGTGGTGGAAACTCTGGAGAACGAGAAATTTCTTTAAAAAGTTTAGAAAATGTATGCCAAGAAATTGATAAAGAAAAATTTGAGGTTTATAAACTTATTCTTACGGGTAGTAAAATGGAATGTGCAATAAATAATTTGTATCATAAAGTTGATTTAAACGATTTTTCTCTATCTATGGATGGCCAAAAAATAGTATTTGACATCGTATACAACACCATTCATGGAACACCCGGTGAAAACGGAATTTTACAAGGATACCTTGAATTATTAAAGATACCCTACACATCAAGTGATGTTTTAACTTCGGCCATTACATTTAATAAAGAAGTTTGTAAAAAAATATTAAAAGACATGATAGAAGTTAAAATGGCCAAATCTATAGTGGTAGATAATAATAAGATTACTTCGTCCTTAAAAATAATAGCTGAAAATATTGGATTTCCTTGTTTTGTAAAACCAAATAATGGGGGATCAAGTGTGGCTACTTCTAAAGTATCAAGCGAACTAGAGCTCTCTACTGCCATAGAAAAAGCATTAGAACAAGATACACAAGCTATTATTGAAGAATATATTGAGGGAACCGAAATAACCTGTGGAGTAGCATGTATAGATGGAAAACCTAAGGCACTAGCTATTACCGAAATTGTAAGCGAAGGGGAGTTTTTTGATTTTGAAGCTAAATACATAAATACTAAAACTCAAGAGATAACACCCGCGAGAATTTCAAAAGAACTTTATGAAAAATGCTTGCAAATAAGTGAGCAAATATATGCGGCATTAAACTGTAAAGGAATTATTCGAATTGATTATTTTGTAAAAAATAACGAATTGTATTTTTTAGAAGTAAATACTACTCCAGGCATGACGGATCGAAGTTTAATACCTCAACAGATAAGGCATAATAACATGGAAATTAAAAATGTAATTACAAAAACCATATTAAGTTATTTATAAACTTTAGAAAACAATTTAATATAATGCATATAAAAACTCATGTTTTATTACTATTATTTTATGTAATTTCATTCCAATCGTTTTGTGATACTTTATTAATTAAAAAAGCTATACCTTGCATACAAGATGGACATCTAGCAATAGATAAATTAGAAAATATATACATATACAATCAAGATTTACTTATAAAGCTAAATTCTAATGGTGAAATTAAAAATAAATATAGCAACAAATTGTTGGGAAACATTACTTTTATTGATGTAACCAATCCTTTAAAAATTTTAGTGTTTTACCAAGGGAATTCTACATTACTGTTGCTTGACAATACGTTAACCGAACAAAGTTCGCCTATTTCACTTGAGCAAAGCGGCATAGAATTTGTTCAACACGCCTGTATTTCGCAAAATAATGGTTTTTGGGTGTACGATGCTAAAACATTTCAATTTAAACGGTTCGATGAACATTTAAACCTTTTAAGCGAAAGTGGTAACACCTATTTAACTACTAAAACAACATTAAACCCAACATTGTTTTATGAAATAAACAACCGATTAATTGTACAAGATGATGAAAAAGGTTTTTTTACGTTTGATATTAACGGTAACTTTATAAAACACGTTGCATGTACCGATTGTCATTTTTTATCTCAACATGATGAAATAATCTACTATATTCAACATGATGTATTACATCTGTACCATCAAACTACCTATGATGAGGCTAAATATACTCTCCCCAATAAAAATGCGCAGTATTATTGGATGAATGGGAGTTTGTGGCTAAAAACGAACTCTTATATCGAAAAATATACTATACCAAAAATTAAAAACTAACTTTAATGGGCTTAATTAAACCAACTTGTGTGTTTGAGGCATTTCCCGAGGCAATTTCTTTAATTTTAATGTACGATTGAACAGGATCATCACTTTCCCAAATATAGCCGACTACCGCCACCCCACTAAATCCTAATTTTTGCGCCTTAACAACTTTTTCATCATCTACACCACCCAACGCAATTACTTTACACTTTGTTTTTTCTAAAGTGGTGGTAATTTGCAACTCGGTAAAATTAGATAAATATCCTTTTTTTGAAATGCTGTCGAATACTGGACTTAAAAAAACGTAATTATAGCTATAACTCATTTCGTCCAACAAATCGGCAATATTATGAAACGAAGTGGTAACATATAATTGGGGTTTTCTCCATAAATAATACTTAATATTTAACCAGGTGGAAAATTTAGATTTTTTATGTCGTCTTGAAATGTGAATCCCTTTTAGTTTATAAGATAAAGCCAAACTATGGTGTGTATGAATTATAATTCGGTCTCTAAATTCTTCAGGGATATTTTTGATGTACGTAATAAGTTGTGATTTTGATGCACGAGGCTTTCTTAAATGAAAAATTGACAAACCTTGAGAGAATAATTGTGTAACTAGCTCTGCTTCACGTAATGAAAATTTGGTATCTGAAATTACAATTAATTGCATAAATAAAGTTTTGAAAAAGAAAGTAGTTCAAGAGCAAAATCCGGATTTGTTTCTAATATATTTCCTATTACTACCATATCGGCACCAGCATTAAATATTTCTTGTATTTTTTCAATACTCCGAATACCCCCGCCTACAATAATCGGTAAATCAACTTGTTGGGATACATTAGAAATAACATCACAAGAAACGGGATACTTAGCTCCACTCCCTGCTTCTAAGTAAATTATTTTAAACCCCAATAAACTTCCGGCCAAAGCTGTTTGAGTAATTAAATCAACCTGATCGGAAGGTATAGGCATTGTATTGGTCACGTATTGCACCGCAGATGTTTTTCCACCATCTACTAAAATATAAGCCGTAGGCATAACTTCCATGTCGCTTTGTTTAATTTGAAGGGCACTTTTTACATGTTGCCCAATTAAATATTCTGGATTTCTGCCTGACAATAAGGACAAATACAATATAGCAGAGGCTTTGCTGCTTACATGAGAAGCATCCCCGGGAAATAATACGCAGGGTATGTGCGTGTTATTTTGAATGTATTGTAAATACTCTAAATTTTTAAAATTGCTTAACGTGCTTCCGCCAAAAAGTATCCAACTATTTTCAAAATCTTGTATTCGGGATAAAAAATTATCTAAAGACTGTTTATTTTTTATTTTATCTGGATCGATTAAAAACGAAATAGATTTTATCTTTTGTTTTTTATTATATAAAAGCTGATTTAGTAAAGACATGAAAAAGAACTATTAAAAAGGGGGATTAAAAAAGACTACTTCTTAATAAATTCTTCCGTTTTATTATCGTAATTGATATAGTAAATACCTTTTTTTAAGTTTTCACAATCTACACTAGCAGAAAATCCTTTTTTAACAATGTTTCCATAGCTGTCATATATTTCATACATTGTTTCTGAGGTAAACTCTAACATTTTAGTAATTTTTAATGCTTTAAGATTTACTTCAGCAGTATTTGCTCTGTAACGAGAAGTTTTAGAAATATTAGGTTCGTTGGTATAGTCAATTTGTTTTACTCTAAACATATTTTCACCAGAATGTGGAACTACCTGAAATGAATATGCGTTATTTGTAGCAGTACCTTTACCTTCTACTTCTCCAATTTTAATCCATTTATTCCATCTAAATTGTTCCACGATAAAAGGTAATTTACCGGTTTCATTCTTAGTTTCCCACTCTAATAAACCTGTATTACTAATTTTAATATTTACCAACTCGTAAGTGCTTTTAGGTTTTAAAACTTCAGGATTTAATACTTTTGGCCTACAATCGTCTTTATGTTTTA
>CAZEIM010000014.1:37753-55979 GCA_964512145.1 uncultured Flavobacteriales bacterium | reverse complement strand
AATCAACTTCAAACGCACTAGAGTTAATTTCATCTGTTGTAACATTTCCGTTTACTTTTACCTCAAAAGTACAAAAACCTACCCCAGTACCTGAAAAAGGGTTTTGTACATATAAGTTTTTACCTTGATAATTCCCTTCCAGTATAATAGTTCCTGCTATACTAAAAGTATGTATCATATACAAACTTGAAAACAACCATGAACAACGTATTAAATTAATCATAAAGCACTTCTTTAGTTTTTCAAGAGCAAATATAAACAATTACAAAAAACAAAGAAATTTATTCCAAAAACTTATCTGTTTTTTTATAAACATAATCAAAAAAACAAATGTCATCCTTGAATATGACTGGTATTTTGAATAAATAAATGATGTAATTTTTGTAATCCTTCAGTTGCTTTATTTTGAATATGAACTATGTTTTTAATAGAAGTTTCAACCTTTGCAGGATCAATCAAGTAAATTAAAGTCTTTTTTTTAACATATTGTAGTAATCCGGCTGCAGGATAAACCCTTAATGAACTACCTACAACAATTAATACATCTGCATCTGAAACTATTTCAGTTGCCTTTAACATATTAGGCACTTCCTCTCCAAACCAAACAACATTTGGTCTTAGCTGAGATCCTTTTGCACAAAAATCGCCCCATAAAATTCCTTTATCTGTTAAGGGATATAATAAACTTTCATCAACCGAGCTTCTGGCTTTCATAATTTCTCCATGTAAGTGAAGTACCTTTTGCGAACCAGCGCGTTCATGCAAATCGTCAATATTTTGTGTAATTACCTGTACATCAAAAAAATTTTGCCAGTCGGCAATCAATGTATGAGCTAAATTTGGCTTACAATTTATGATTTGTTTTAAGCGCGCATTATAAAATTCTAGTACCAATTGAGGATTATTTTTCCAGGCTTGTGGAGTTGCTACCTCGTAAATATTATAATTTTCCCATAATCCATCTGAATCTCTAAAGGTTTGTATTCCACTTTCGGCACTTATTCCAGCTCCTGAAAATACAACTATTTTTTTCATGGCTTAAGCGTAATACGTATTTAACTCTTTTTTATATAGCTGAATAGTGTTTTCGAGACCAAAATACAAGGCATCAGAAATTAAGGCATGCCCAATAGAAACCTCGTCAATAATAGGTATTTCACGAACTAAATAGGCTAAATTTTGCATGTTTAAATCATGTCCTGCGTGTACTTTTAATCCAATAGAATGTGCATAAAATGCTGTTTTTTTATAGGGTTCTATAGCCTGTTTTTTAGAAAATGTATACATTTTTGAATATTCTTCCGTATACAACTCAATACATGTTGCCTCTGTTTTTAATGCATAATCTACATATTCTAAGTTATTTTCTAAAAACAACGAAACCGGTATTTGATTTTTTTTAAATTCAGAAATAATTTCTGTTAAAAATGAAAGATTTTTTTTTGTGTTCCATCCAGCGTTTGAGGTTAAAGCATCGGGAGCATCTGGCACGAGTGTTACTAATTCAGGGGAAACTTTTAAAACCAATTGAACAAAATCATCTGAAGGGTAACCCTCAATATTAAAAGGTGTTGAAACAACTTTTTTCAACTCAAATACGTCCGTCTTTTTAATGTGCCTTTGATCTGGCCTGGGATGTACGGTAATTCCATCGGCACCAAAACGTTCAATATCTTGAACAACAGAAATTAAATTGGGCACATTACCCCCTCTTGAATTCCGTAACGTAGCAATTTTATTAACATTAACACTTAATTTAGTCATGAAAAAAATTATTTAGTACTTTTACTAAATTAAATAATAGTATTGATAAAATTTTTTTTCCTTGATTAATTTATTAATAAATAACAATATACCCCCATTACATAAAACCGATACGGTTTCAAAGGCCTTGAAGTGGATGGATGAATTTAAGATCAGTGATTTGCCTTTAATTGATGAGCATGGAAAGTTAATAGGAAATATTAGCGAGTCATTTTTAATGGATTCTAATAATTTGGAAATTAGTGTCTCTGAATTAAAAAATCCTTTAGACAGAACTTTTTTATTTGATACTCAGCATTATATCGACTTTGTTAGAATTTTTTCAACCAGTAAGCTTTCTGTAATTCCTGTTATTGATAAGCAAGAAGTTTTTGTTGGATGTATTTCGGCAGGATCTTTAGTAAAATCTTTACATGAATTGTCTATATTTAAAGAACAAGGCTCTATTATTTCCTTAAAAATATTTGAAAAAGATTATATGTTAACACAAATTGCTAATATTATTGAGGGAAATGAAGCAAAAATATTAGGAATGTATTTATTAACTAATCCCGATAGCCAAGAAATTGAAGTAGTGTTAAAAATTAATAAAAACGATTTAAGTGGCATCATTCAAACTTTTGACCGGTATAATTATAAAATTTCAGGAACAACCAGTAACCATGAGTATCAAGATTCGCTCAAAAATAGATTTGATGAATTCATGAATTACTTAAATTTATAACAGTGACTACCCGAATAGCAATTTTTGGAAGAGATTTTACTTCAAAATATGAAAAACAAATTCAAAAACTATTTGATACATTAAACTCCTCTGGTAATTACGAAATATGTTGTTATAAACCATTTTATGAATTTCTTTCCAACAAAAAATTAAATTTACGTTGTGAATCATTTTTTACCCAAAAAGATGATTTGCATGAATTTAAACCTAAAGTTTTATTGAGTATAGGTGGAGACGGCACATTATTGCATGCTTCTTATTTTGTATTAGGAAGCAAAATTCACATTTTAGGAATCAATACTGGGAGATTGGGATTTTTATCGAGCATTACGTTTGATGAAATTGAAAAGGTCATTCCTAAAATAAATGAAGAAGAAACCTATATTGAAAACAGAACCGTTTTAGAGGTAATAGGTCATGAAGACATTTTTAAAGATGAAAATTTTGCCTTAAATGAATTAACCGTATCTAGAAGAGATATCTCCTCTATGATTATGATTACAGCATATTTAGATGGAGAATTTTTAAACACCTATTGGTGCGATGGCTTAATTATTTCGACCCCTACCGGCTCAACGGCCTATTCATTAAGTTGTGGAGGACCTATAGTAATGATTGGATCAGATGTTTTTGTGGTTACACCTATTGCCCCGCATAATTTAAATGTGCGACCCTTAATAGTGCCCGATACTTCAAAATTAACTTTAAAAATATCGGGAAGAAATGAATCTTGTTTGGTATCATTAGACTCCAGAACGTATATTTTGAACAAAGAAATAGAAATCACCGTGCAAAAACATGCTCGGAAAATAAAACTGATACGTTTGAACGAACATAGCTATCTAAAAACATTACGTGAAAAAATGAATTGGGGATTGGATAAGAGGAATTAATTACCTAAGCTTAAACACCCCCATTCCGGCATATTTTTTTATTCTTCGCTCAATTAATGTTTCGGGCTTTAAGGGTTTTAATTTTAATAATGTTTTTTTTATCTCTTCTTTAACGGATTTAAAAACCAATTCAGGATTTTTATGAGCTCCACCTAAAGGTTCAGGTATAATTTCATCAATTAATTTGTTTTTCAACATATCCTCGGCAGTTAACTTTAAAGCCTTAGCTGCTTCTTCTTTGTGTTCCCAATTTCTCCATAATATAGAAGAACAAGATTCTGGAGAAATAACACTATACCAAGAGTTTTCTAGCATATAAACTTTATCTCCAACTCCTATTCCTAAAGCACCTCCAGAAGCACCTTCCCCTAATATAAAACAAATTACCGGAACTTTTAACTGTGCCATTTCAAATAAATTTCGAGCTATTGCTTCCCCTTGTCCCCGCTCTTCTGCTTCTAATCCAGGATATGCCCCTGGTGTATCAATAAAAGTTACCACAGGCTTATTAAACTTTTCAGCCAACTTCATTAAGCGCAATGCTTTCCTATATCCTTCAGGATTGGGCATGCCAAAATTTCGGTACTGTCTCATTTTTGTGTTAATTCCTTTTTGATGGCCTATAAACATTACTGTTTTTCCATCCATTAATCCAAACCCTCCTACAATAGCCTTGTCGTCTTTAAAGTTTCTATCTCCATGTAATTCCACAAAATTACCTTCGGTAATGTAATCTATATACGCTAATGAATATGGCCTTTCTGTATGTCGAGATATTAACACCCTTTGCCAAGGGGTAAGATGGGTAAAAATTTCCTTGCTTTTTTCTTCTACTTTTACCTCCAACTCTTCAATAGTTTTTGAAACATCTACTCCGGTATCTTCTGCTAATTTTTTAGTTGCTTCAATTTTCTCCAACAACTCCTCTATAGGCTTTTCAAATTCAAGAAACACACTCATAATAAAGAATATTTAAGCAAATGTATAACAAAAAAACTTTTGTACTTATTACCAATACTACAACAACTCGTTCGCTAAATTTGCAAGTTCTGAACGCTCTCCTTTTTCAAGGGTTATATGCGCAAATAATTCGTTACCTTTTAATCGATCAATTACATACGTTAATCCATTGCTTTGCTCATCTAAATATGGGGTGTCAATTTGCTTTACATCACCTGTAAAGATGATTTTTGTTCCCTCCCCTGCTCTAGTAATAATTGTTTTTATTTCGTGTGGGGTTAAATTTTGTGCTTCATCCACAATAAACATAATTCTTGAAAAACTTCTTCCCCTTATAAATGCTAAGGGTGTTATTATAATTTTTTTATCTTGCAACATCTCATCAATGACTTTATTCTTTTTTTCATTATCGGTAAATTGACTTTTTATAAACTTTAAATTATCCCAAAGGGGTTCCATATATGGATTTATCTTTTCCATAGCATCCCCTGGTAAATAACCGATGTCTTTATTGCTAAGCGGAACAATAGGGCGAGCTAAAACAATTTGATCATATCTATTTTTTTGCTCTAGTGAACCAGCTAACGCTAAAAGTGTTTTCCCTGTTCCAGCAACGCCTTGTATGGTTATTAAACGAATGTTTGGATTTAATATAGCATGCAAGGCAAATGTTTGTTCCGAATTTTTGGGTTTTATTCCATAGGTATGTTGCTTTTCAACTCGTTCTAAATTTCCGGTAACCGGATTATAGTACGCTAACAAAGAAGATTTATCATTTTTTAAAACATAAAAGTGATTATTAATTAAGTTTTCCCCTTTTAATAAGTCTTTTTCACAAAATCCTTCGGTAAATATTTTTTTAATCACATCATCATTTACATCTTCTATTACTTTTCTGCCCGAGTACAGATCATCAATATCCTTAATTTTTCCGGTTTCATAATCTTCTGCTTGCAAATTCAAAGACTTAGCTTTCAGCCGTAAATTTATATCCTTAGAAACTAAAATCACCGGACGATTTTTTTCAGTCTTTTTTAAAAATAATGCAGCATTTAAGATTCTATGATCGTTTTTCTTTTGTTCAAAAACCTGAATTGCATCTACATCAAGTTTATCATAATTTAGTATAATTTTAAATTGTCCTTTGTTTTTTCCTTCAAGTGGTATCCATTGTTGTAAAGAATGACCTTCGGACAATCGATCCATTAAGCGAATAAACTCTCGAGCGGCATAGTTTTTATCTTGATTTCCTTTTTTAAATTCATCTAACTCCTCTAATACAGTTATTGGAATAGCTATATCGTGCTCATCAAAATTTAAAATAGAACTATGATCGTGCAATATCACTGATGTATCTAACACGAATATTTTTTTTTCTTTTTTAGCCATATTATATGTAAAACAACTACGTTAAGTAAAGCTAAAGTACTATTAATTGCGAATATCTATATATTCGACAGAAGGAATTTATTAACAAAAATTAGGCCCTTAAAAATGATATTGGTGTTCATTTTTCTGTATTAGAGAATACAAATCAACACAAAAAATGTGTAAAAAATATGGAATATTTTTTTTGATGAGTTAAATCAAAAATTATAAGAAAATCCTGCCCCAAAAACTTGTTTATACTGAGTTCTTGGTCCGATTATAGGATTACCTTCCACATCATTTCCTGTATTTATTTTAATATCATCATCATATATTACTAATGCAGATAAAGAAACCATAATATATTTATTTACCTTCATTCCAATAGCAGTTTCCCAGTTAATATCGATATTACCGGGGTTATTTAAATAATTTGAAAATAAATCTAACTTAGTAGTGAAATTAACATTTTTTAAAATCTCTGTTTTTGTATATGCCATTCTAACATACCCTCCAAATTCATTTCTAATATTTTGTCCAGTGCCTGGCAAAGTATTACCCAAAACATCTTTTTGTGCTGCTTCAACCCCAAAAGCTCCAGCATCTGCTAAATCTTGATCCATAACAAACGTAGTTTTAGATGTGAGTGGGGCAATAAATAACGTAAAGTCTTTACTAGGTTTGTAATCCATTCCAATAGCTCCTAATAAATATCCAGGCGCTAAAAAATTAGAAATTGGAATAGTGTCTCCAGGATTGGAAAAACCGACTACCATTTGAGATCTAAAATTAACCAAAGCAGCATAATACCATTTATCAAAAGCATTTTTTCCAAACTTTGAAGTCAAGTCTATCCTATCATCATTTTTAAAAAAATCTGCTTTTCCTTGTTTAGTTAAACCGTATCCTAGACTAATATTATTTTCCCAGGTAGTTTTTCCTTTTCGGTAATTTGCAAAAGCATTCAATAATCCATTCAACGAAATACTATTTACACCACCTCCGGCCCAATTGGTAAGAGAAACTTGTGAGAAATTGACATTAAATATCCCCCCCTTTTTCCAGCCATCTTCTTTTAATTCACTAGCTGCTTTTAGGGCTTTTTCTGTTGATATGTCTTGAGAATAAACATAGAATCCTAAAATAAGGAATAAAGTCAAGATAATTTTACTCTTCATGTATAAAAACTATTTGTTTTTTAATAAGTCTCTTATTTCAGTTAACAATAACTCTTCCTTAGTTGGGGTAGCTGGAGCTACGGGTGTTTCTTCTTTTTTCTTTTTAGCCGAATTCATAGCTTTTATTACTAAAAACATGACCAAAGCTACCATTATAAACTCTATGGTAACCGTAAGAAAAGTTCCGTATGTTAATGCAACTTCAGCGGCTATTTCTTTTCCGCTTTCATCCAGTTCGGCTTGTTTTAAAACGAACTTCCAGTCGGTTAAATCTTTTCCTTGAATCATCCCCACCAACGGCATAACCATTCCTTGTATAAATGAAGAAGTTACCTTTGTGAAGGCCGCTCCCATAACAAAACCCACGGCCAAATCAACTAAGTTGCCTTTTAATGCAAAATCTTTAAATTCTTTTAAAATTGACATGATGATTTAATTAAGTAGCCCGTAGGGGAATCGAACCCCTGTTTTCAGAATGAAAATCTGACGTCCTAACCCCTAGACGAACGGGCCAATATTTCAAAGAAAGTGCAAATTTAATGATAAAAATAATTATTGCAAATAATTACTAAAAAATATTTTTTTAGTACCTTATTATAATAATTTAGTTCTATGTATTGGAATATTCTTGAAAATAAGATTTCTGAATCTGAAATCTCATCCTTATCAAATGAATTAAACGTATCACAAGCTATTTCTAAATTATTAATCCTTAGAGGAGTAAAAAATTTTAATGATGCGAAATTATTTTTTAGACCTAGTTTGGAAGATCTACACTCCTACCAACAACTACTCAATGCAACAAAAGCTATAGACAGAATAATTTCTGCCATTAATAATCAAGAAAAAATTTTAATATATGGTGATTATGATGTGGACGGGACTACCTCTGTATCATTAGTTTATTGCGTTTTATCGCATTTTACAAAAAACCTGTTGGTATACATTCCAGATCGATATAACGAAGGGTATGGAATATCTTATAAAGGAATTGACTATGCTATAGAAAATAATTGTACCCTTTGTATTGTATTAGATTGTGGAACTAAAGAACATGAAAAAATACAATATGCCACCGATCAAAAATTAGAAGTCATAATTTGCGATCATCACACCCCTGCTGAAACCTTGCCCAATGCATACGCTTTAATAAACCCTAAACAACCCGGATGTTATTATCCTTACAAAGAATTGTCGGCCTGCGGTGTGGGTTTTAAACTCATGCAAGGCTTTATAGAAAAAATGAATGCCCATGAAAATCTTTTATTTAAATACCTGGATTTAGTGGCCATAAGTATTGCAAGCGATATTGTACCTATAACTGGTGAAAACAGGATATTGGCTTATTATGGTTTAAAAAAAATAAACGAAGAACCTCATATAGGCATAGAAATATTATTTCAGTCTGCTAATTTTTCTAAGATTGAAAAAACAATTACCGATTTAGTATTTACGATAGGACCAAGAATTAATGCTGCCGGGCGAATTGATCATGGAAAAAAAATTGTACAACTACTAACCTCAACTAAGGTAGAAGAAATTATTGAAATAGCCCGAGAAGTGGATGTAAATAATTCTGATCGAAAAAGCATCGATCAACAAATAACTTTAGAAGCACTATCTATGATTGAAAAAAATGTGTTTTATAAAAACTCAAAATCACAAGTACTATATAACGAACACTGGCATAAAGGTGTTGTAGGTATTGTTGCTTCTAGAGTTATAGAACATCACTACAAACCTACTATAGTATTAACAAAATCTAATGGAAAAATAACAGGATCTGCTCGATCTGTAAAAGATTTTGATGTATACCAAGCTATTGAAAAATGTTCCGATTGTTTGGTACAATTTGGCGGACATAAATATGCAGCCGGACTAACGCTTTTAGAGGATAAGCTTTCTGCTTTTATGGAAAAGTTTGAGCAAAGTGTATCTAATACTATTTTAGATGAGCAGTTAGTTAGAACATTAGAGGTCGATTTAGAAATTAACTTTTATGATATCACCCCTAAATTTATTCGAATTTTAAAACAATTTGCTCCTCACGGACCCGAAAACATGAAGCCAGTTTTTGTCACAAAAAATGTAATAGATAACGGCTATACACAATTGGTAGGAAAAGATAAAAATCATATTAAATTTAATGTTGTTCAAATTCAACAAAAAGATTTAGTATTTAAAGGAGTTGGATTTAATATGGCGGAACATTATCAAAAAATAAAATCGGGACTACCTTTTCAAGTTGCCTATACCTTAGAAGAAAATTATTGGAATGGGCAGGTATATACCGAAATGAATATTAAAGACTTAAAATTTATAGAATAAAATAAATAAAATTATTTTTGTTTTTTCTTGTTCTATTTTTAATACATGTATTCAGCAAATTCCAATCATATTTTTACCATTGATGTTCATACGCATATTTTACCTGAACATATTCCAAACTATAAAGAAAAATTTGGTTATGGAGGTTTTATACATTTAGATCATCATAAGCCAGGTTGTGCTCGAATGATGATGGATAATCGATTTTTCAGAGAAATTCAATGCAACTGCTGGGATCCTAAACAACGAATTGATGAAAACATAATACATGGGGTAGATATGCAAGTATTATCTACTGTGCCTGTTATGTTTTCCTATTGGGCAAAACCAAAAGATACTTTAGAACTTTCTATATTTTTAAACGATCATATTGCCAACATTCTTACGTTATATCCAAAGCATTTTATCGGATTGGGCACAGTTCCTCTTCAAGATCCTGACTTAGCCATTCAAGAACTGCATAGAATTATGAAACTTGGATTTAAGGGGGTACAAATAGGTACTCATATAAACCAATGGAATTTAAATAACACAAACTTAATACCTTTTTATTCGGAGGCTGAAAAACTGGGTGCGGCTATATTTGTGCACCCGTGGGATATGATGGGACAAAACGACATGCCCGAATATTGGCTACCCTGGCTTGTAGGTATGCCTGCTGAAACATCTCGAGCTATATGCTCTATGATTTTTGGAGGAATATTTGAGCGTTTTCCTAATTTGAAAGTAGCTTTTGCGCACGGAGGAGGCAGTTTTCCGGCAACCCTTGGAAGAATTGAACATGGTTTTCAAGTTCGCCCTGACTTATGTGCGGTAGACAATCCTTACAACCCTAAAAAATACCTGGGTAAATTTTATTTAGATTCTTTGGTTCATGACCCAAAAATGCTTCAATATATTGTGGATTTATTTGGCGTAGACAAAGTAATGTTAGGTTCAGATTATCCTTTTCCATTAGGAGAAGATATACCCGGAAAAATGATTAAAGAAAACCCTTTCTCATTAAATGATAAACATAAACTTTTAAACCAAAATGCAAAAGATTGGTTGAATATTAATGTTTAGAGCAGTAAATTATTTTAGGAATTTTTAGATTTTAATAATTCTATTTGTTTTATAATCTTTTCGGCTTCAGCTATCTTTTCATCAGCTTTAGCACGGTTCACTTTAGAAAGCTCAAAAGATTCTTTCATTAACTTTTCGTATTGAAATTGAAGAATATCAACCTTTGACTTTTGTTTAAATAAATTGAACATACTATATTAACATGGTATTTATGAAAATGTTTACACTTTTGAAATTTTTTTAAGCATCCCCCTAAAAATAAAATAATGAAATGGAATAAGCGAGTACCAATACAATCTACCTAAAATTCCTTTGGGTCTAAAAGTAGCAGTTTGTACAATGTTTTTTTCGCTTATTTTCCATTCCAACCAAGCCTCACCGGGCAGCTTCATTTCAGCGTAAAGTAACAAGCGTTTTTCTTCTTTTGAGGCATAAACTACCCTCCAAAAATCCAATGTTTCTCCGGCTAAAATGTAATTTTGATTTTTTCGTCCTCTTCTTAACCCTACACCACCTAACATTTTATCTAAAAACCCACGAACATTCCATAAAATATTTCCATAATACCATCCGTTTTTACCGCCTATGGAAAATATTTTTCGTAAAGATTGTGTAACATCTTCTGACGACATAATCCTTTTATCTTTTAAACATCCATATTCGGGTACTTCCACTAAATTTTCTAAATTTAAATGTATTTTTCCTTTGTTTAGAGCATCTGTCCAGCTCGACAAAACATCGTTTTGCTCAATTTTATCAAATGCCAACTCTACAGCTTCTTCATATGTAATTAATTGAATGCCTAATTCTTTACTTAAATTATTAGGCTTACATACTACTGTAATCTTCATGCTATCGACTAAATTTATAGCTAATTTATATGAAGTTGAAGTTACAAAATACAGCCAATACGATGAAAGTTTAGGTGTCATAATGGGTAACGTCCATATCCAACGTATCAAGTTTCTTTTACGGGCAAATATCAGCAACATTTGCTTATAACTCATCACATCCGGGCCTCCAATATCATAACTTTTATCGTAATACTTTTCTTTTCCAATTACTCCCATTAAAAACTCCAATACGTTTCGAATAGCGATAGGTTGGCATTTTGTATTTAACCATTTAGGAGTAATCATTACAGGTAATTTTTCTACTAAATCTCGAATAATCTCAAAAGACGCACTTCCGGAACCCACAATAATTCCGGCTCTTAACGTTGTAAGATGAAATGAAAATGAGGATAAAATATTTTCTACGCTTAGTCTTGATCGTAAATGTTTAGATAATTCTTCTTCATTTACAATTCCACTTAAATAAATCACTTGCTTTACATTTTTTATTTCGCATATTTCACCAAAATTTTTAGCACAATTCTTTTCCATTTGTTCAAAATCATGCAAGGAAGCACTCATTGAATGAATAAGGTAAAAAGCGACATCTACCTCTGGAATTTCATATAATGTATCTTTATCTAAAAAATCAGCTTCAATTAAAGTGATTTTTTCTAATATCCCATTCTCTAATGGTGTCCTTTTTTTATCACGTACTGCACAAAATATTTCAAAACTATTGTTATCGATTAAAGAATATAATAATCTTTTCCCTATATATCCGGAAATTCCTGTAATTAATAATTTCAATGTATACTTTTATGATTAAACCAAGATATACAAAATTGGTTTAAGAAACCATTTCTTGAGGATTAACTAAATATTATAAATGCATCGTTTAAAATATGATAGAAAAATAAATCAATCAGAGTTTTAAAATATTATTTGTAAATTCGCATTCTTAAAAATCTCTTCATAAGAAAGCAATATGAAAAAGGTCTTATTTTTTGTTTTTACATACTATTTACACATACAAAATAGTATTGGCCAAATAAATGTAACGTATTCTCCTCCCTATGATACTCCGCAGTTTTTAGTAGAAAATATTTTAACAGGTGTTGGGGTTACTACTAGTAACTGGACGTATAACGGAAGCCCTTTACAACTTGGGTTTTTCAACAATGGATTAAGCAGTATTGGCTTAGATAGCGGAATTGTTATTTCTACGGATGAAATTACTGGAATTGACCCTGATTTTATTGGATTTCCAGATACCGACTTTAGTACAATAAGCAACTCCGATTTATTAAGTGTGGCAAATTCAGTGCCTCCTTTAATTGGAGAATCATTTTCTTTAAGTCAAGTTCAAGATGTTGCCATTTTAGAATTTGACTTTATTCCTTCGGCAGATACGGTTAATTTTCGTTTTGTTTTTGGTTCTGATGAATACCTTACTTGGGTAAATACTCAGTTTAATGATGTATTTGCCTTTTTTATTGCTGGCCCCGGAATTACCGGGCCTTATTCTAGTCCTGCCGCATTTCCGGGGGGATCAAAAAATATTGCCGTGGTTCCTGGAAGTACTCCCCCACTTCCCATTACTATTAGTTCAGTAAATAACGTATTAAACTCTGCTTATTATATTAATAACCCTAGTAATATAGGGGTAAATTTAAATGGATATACTCAAATATTAACAGCAACTTCTCCGGTACTTTGTGGCGAAACATATCACATTAAATTAGCAATTGCCGATGGGTCTGATCAAGCCTTAAAGTCTGCTGTATTTATTGAAGCAGCGAGTTTTAGTTCTATTGGTGATATTAACGTAAATGTTATTACCACCAGTGGTGAAAATACCATTGTAGAAGGTTGTACCGATGCTCAGTTTATATTTGTAAGAAATGATACTACAAAAGCCGATACCATAGTTTACGAAATTAGTGGTTCTGCCCAAAATGGAGTTGATTACGATTTTATAAACGACAGCTTATTTTTTGCAATTGGTGTTGACTCGTTAATATTATCCATTAATCCAATTGCTGATGGCCTTACAGAAGGCACAGATTCTGTCATAATAAAAATAACTACGATAACCCCTTGCGGAGATACAATTATTGACTCTACAACCATTTATATTTTAGATGAATATTCTATAAGTGTATCTATTTCAGGAGAAAATGTTTGTGATGGCGACAGCGCTTTTATATATACCGAAATCACTGGAGCAAGTAACCCTATTCAATACGAATGGCAAAATGGTCAAACAGATTCTATTTTACAATTTATCCCCGATACATCGGGATATCATTTAGTAGAAATATCGGATTTTTATGGTTGTTCTAAAACATCCGATTCAATTTTTATTCAAGTATATCCTGTTCCTTCTTTAGAAGTTTCTAATGATACAACTGTTTGTCCTGGGGACACATTATTACTTATTGCCACTGGAGCTGATAATTACACATGGATTCCAAACTCTTATTTAAACAACAACACTAATGATAGCGTAATTTCTATACCCTTAAATCCTACCTTATACACTATTACTGGAATTAATGAATTTAATTGTAAAGATACCGCTCAAATATTAATAGGATTTTTACCCTATCCTTCTATTAATGGTGTAAAAGATACTGCCGTATGTAAGGGGGACGATGCACAGTTAGAAGTATTTGGTAATGGAATATTTGAATGGAAACCAGCCGAAGGATTATCAAGCCCTAATATTTCTAATCCCATCGCTTTAAATGTAGAAGAAGATAAAACATATTATGTTACTCTCAATGACTCTGCAAACTACAGCTGTAAAAATGTTAAAGCGATTACAATTTATGTATTTGAGGCAGAGGTAGATATTAAAGACACGTCCATTTGTAAAGCAGCAAGCATAACGTTGAATGCACAACCCAACAATGGTACGGCTCCTTATTCTTATCAATGGTCTCCAGCCTCATCTGTTGATAATCCAAATAGCGCAAATCCTTTAGTTACTGTGGATAAAGAGTTTACCATATCTGTAGTTATTACCGATGCTAAAGGATGTAAAGACACAGCTCAAGCAGATTTAGGATTATTACCTTTCCCAAAAATAGAGTTTGAGAAATCTACTCAAGTAACCTGCGATTCAGCATTAGTGTTGTATACTAATAATACTAGCAACGCGAATAGTTTTATTTGGACCATTAATGATACTGCTATATTTATCAGTAAAAACGTACAATATCTTTTCCCATTTGAAACAAATTACACCATATCTTTAGAAGCTTCAAACGATTTAGGATGTAAAGATAAAGTGGTACTATCAGACTCTATAGCAGAATTTTTTAAGTATTACGAACTCATTATTCCCAATGTATTTACACCTAACAACGACAATATGAATGAAAAATTCACCATACCTCAGCATGAATTACTGACTAATTGTACCGAGATAAAAGTATATAATAGATGGGGAAAATTGGTATATGAATCTAACGAAACTAGCAATGCATGGGATGGAAATAATAAAAACGGAAATACAATGGAAGATGGGGTGTACTATTATTATGTGCGATTTAAAAACAAAAATTACTCAGGTACAGTACATTTAATGCGATAAAATAATTTTACAGTAACACTACCTGAAAAATATTTAAAATACCTTTGTCAAGGCTTTTCCTTGGTTTCGATTTTTGTAATACTTTTTCTAAAAAAGTATGAAAAAAAGATGTAAAACTTTAAATACATACCAAAGTTTGCGTAAAAACATAAAATTTATTCCCTTTTTGTTTGGAATTCCAGTGTCAAAATATAGATAAAAATTTTTAGGGTGTTGCAAAGCGGAAAACATGTGCAATGCTTGACACTTCGACAAGCAATGCACATGTTTATGGTACTTATTATTAAGGAAAATTACAGAGTAAAGAAATACAATATTTGATTTAAGTACCCAATTTAATGAGTAGAACTAAAAATAATATCCATGATTTTAATTTTACCTTTTTTACTCTAGAGCAGTATGGAACTATTTTCATAAAACTAACTCTTAAAATTTTCCATTTCTCATTAACTCATCACCACATTAACCATTAACCATTCTCCATTTTCAACTTTCCACCAACCACTCCAGACTTGTAACTTTCGACTTATAACTTTAAATTAAAAACGTAACCTATTTTTTTTTTTTTTCGTTGAACAGAATAAAATTTTATTTTTATATGATGACGCACGCTATACACCTACTATTCTTTTATTTGATAACATGGCACACCCAAGCTATCACTAAAACCGTAGGCACAGGTGGCGACTACACCACCCTAAAAGCAGCCTTCGATGCTATTAATGCAGGTTCTATAACAGGCTCTATTACTTTACAAGTTATTAGCAGTACTACCGAAACTGCCACCGCCAGTTTAAATGCGAGTGGAAGTGGCAGTGCATCGTATACGGATATTACCATTTACCCCACAGGGAGTGGGTATATCATTAGTGGAAACTTGAACGCAGCCATTGTTTATTTAAATGGAGCGGATAATGTAATTATTGATGGCCGTGTGAATGCGTCAGGTAGTGCCAAGGATTTAACGATTAGTAATACGAATACTGGGGCGAGTGCTTCCGCTATTACATTTATTGAATCGGCCCAAAGTAATGTGATCAGATATTCTATTGTAAAAGGTGCCGCAAGAGCAATTACTACAGGTGTAATCGTTTTTTCTACTTCCACCGCAGGTACTGGCAATGATAATAACAGCATTGATTATTGTGACATAACAAAAGAAACTACAAACCCAAATGTTGGGATATATTCTGCTGGAACAGCAACCAGGGAAAATAGCGGTAATACGATTTCTAATTCAAATATTTATGACTTTTATTATGATGCAGGATCAGCAATTTTAATAGCATCAAATTCTTCAGATTTTTCAATCACAAATAATCATATATACTGCACCACTGTAATCTCAGGGTTTGCTAAAATGGCAGGAATAGAAATTGTCGGAGGGAATAATTTTCTTATTGAAGGTAATTATATTGGAGGAAGAGAACCTTATTGTGGAGGAGCAAAATTAACGTATTCAAGCTCGCCAGGTGTGGAATCTTTTTATGGGATATATTTAAATGTAGGTTCTATTGAAACTAGTTCTGTCCAGGGAAATATCATTCAAAATATTTCTTCAACAAACACTACTTACACGTTTAGTGCAGGTGTGTTTTATGGTATTGCAGTTTTCGGAGGAACTGTTGATGTTGGAACAACAGAAGGGAATTTAGTTGGCGATTGTTGTAATAATAATTCTATTTTAGCATCAAATAGCGGTTCTTCAAGTAATCTATCATATGGTATATATGTGAAGTCTAATTCACATGTGAATATTTGTAACAATTTAATATGTAATATTACCACATCAGATTTGTCTAGTAACGTAGGAATTAGAAATGATATTAGCACTGGAAGTAGAGTTATATCAAACAATCTTGTAAAGAAATTAACAGCTAGTTCAACAGGAAGTTTAACTGGTATTAGTCAAAATAGCACTAGTACATCAAATATAGCTATCAACGGAAACATCATAGATAGCATAAGCAATACTCACGCCTCGGCTGCGGTAATTATGTATGGCATTTATTATAGTGGAAAAACTACAGGCACCAATACCATTAACAATAATTTTATTCGACACCTTACCGCTGCCAGCTCCAGCACTTCGGCTACCATACGGGGCATACATATACAGGCGGGTGCAAGCACCTATTATAACAATATCATCAGTTTAGGGCAAGGGCTTAGTACGGGCTATGTTATACAAGGTATATACGAAAACGGAGCGGCTAGCCATAACAACAACCTGTATTTTAACACCGTATATTTAGGGGGCACACCCGGTGGGGGAAGCAATACGGCTGCTTTGTACAGCAATGCCAGCACCAATACGCGTAATTTTCGCAACAATATATTTTGCAATGCCCGCTCCAATTCGGCAGGGAGCCAAAAACACTATGCCGCTTTTTTTAATTACGGCAGCAATACGAACCTTACCTTAAACTACAACAACTACTATGCTCCGGGCACCGGAGGAGTATTGGGTTATTACAACAGTGCCGATCGCACAGCTTTACCTATAGTAACCGGCAACGATGCCAACAGTGTTGTTAGCAACCCCGATTTAGTAAGCCCCAATAGCGTAGAACCCTATGGCTTTTATTCCTTAAATCCTAATATAGGGACTACCCTTTCTATTACTCGCGATTATTTTAATATTGCCCGAGACAATCCCATTATGGGAGCATTAGAAGGGTATGTTTGGGTGGGCACTATCAGTACACATTTTGGTACATCCGGCAATTGGCGACCCAATGTGGTGCCGCCCGATAGTGCTTCTATTGTATTTTACCATACTCCGGTTAACCATTGCTTATTGGATCAGGCTCGTATTTTACGCTCGGTTGTAAACGAGCAAAATACCTATAACATATCGTTAAATGGATATAAACTCACCTTATTGGATAAATTTAGTTATCAAAACAACGCTAAAACGATCGCCAATCAAATGGGATCTATATTACAATTATCCGGAGATACCACCCAAGAATTGTTGGCTACTGATTTTACCGATGCGGAAATAAACCATCTCATTATGGACAACACCCATGGGACAACCATAGAAGGGGATGTGCATATTCTTTCGACTTTAGAGTTAAACCAGGGTATAATACATATTCCAAATAATATGCTTATTATATACGATGAGGCAAGTGTTACAGGGGCTTCTGCCAATTCTTATATACATGGCACTTGCCGTAAAATAGGCAACGATGCTTTTGTGTTTCCAATTGGTAATGATAATTTTTACGCACCTATTGGTATTTCAGCTCCTGCCCTAGCCAGCGACCATTTTACCGCACAATATGTGGGCAGTACCCCTCCCAACAATACGGTTTTAGGGACTGGATTAAATCATATAAGTCCGGTAGAGTACTGGGATTTACAACGCAGTGGAGGTGCCAGTAATGTGTATGTTACCTTATACTGGGAATTTCCAAGAACTACGGTAAGTGAAATGAATGATCTACGCGTAGCCCATTGGGATGGTGTAGAATGGGAGGATTTAGGAACCGCTTCTTTAAGTG
>CAZEIM010000014.1:0-37729 GCA_964512145.1 uncultured Flavobacteriales bacterium | reverse complement strand
TGCTAACGGCAGTATAAGAACAACCGATCCGGTGAGTAGTTTTAGTCCGTTTACATTAGCTTCTGTTTCTGTAAATAACTCCCTATTGTTGCCGGTAAATATTTTGGCATTGGATGGCACTTGTGAAGGAGAAAGGCATAAAATCAGTTGGACCACAGCAGCAGAAATAAACAACGAATTTTTTACACTTTTAACCTCAACCGATGGTGTACATTATGAAGCTTTGGCAAAAATACCCGGAAGCGGCAACAGTTCATCCCTTAAGCATTACTCTTACACTGTTCCGGAAAGCCGTGAACATAAAATGTATTACCAACTCCAACAAACCGATTACGATGGAAAAAAACAAACATTAAAAACCGTATATGTATCATGTGCTCAATCTAATGATGTACCATCTGTAAAAATTTACCCCAATCCAAGTAAAGGAATCTTTTTTATAGAAACACCCTTACAAACGCAGCGAATAGAAATAATAAATTTGCACGGCCAAATAGTATTTTCCAAAAATGTAGGGCAACACATGACCTTGATAAATGCTGAACACCTAAAATTGCAAGGCATGTACTTTTTAGTGTTGTATAGAGATGAAGAAGTAGTAAGTGAAAAAATGTACTTCTCAAACACCTCATATTAAAATAAACTTTTTATAATTCATTTTACCGACTAACTTTGCAACGTTAATAGTTTATCCATTCATGCCCACAAATTTTTTTAAAATTCCTCGTTGGACTATTTTTTGTATAGATTTGGGATTGGTATTTTTGGGCTTATCTAGCGCATTTTTACTCCGATTTAATTTTAATATTCCTTTCATCGAATTACAAGAGTTCCCCATAAGTTATTCCGCATTATTATTGGTAAGAGCTATTACTTTTTTTATTAGTAAAACATATCAAGGAATTATTCGCTACACAAGTTCCGATGATATTTTACGAATTACTTCAGTATTAGGAGTAGGAAGTCTAATATTAATTATTTTAAATTTTTTACGATTTTATTACGAAAAAAAATATTTTATCCCTATTTCGGTGATCATTATAGAATTTTTTACCACCTCCTTTTTTATGATTATTCCTCGTTTAATGGTAAAACTCATATACCATGAGTTAAAATCAAGAAAAAAACCCAAATGGGATGTCATTATTTATGGAGCTGGGGATTTGGGTATTACCGCTAAAAGAACCTTAGATAGAGATAGAGCCACTAAATATAATATTATTGCCTTTGTGGATAATAACCACAAAAGATCGGGTAGTATTATTGAAGGAATAAAAGTATTTCATGCTAAAGAATTTAAAAAATTAATTGATGAAAATAATGTGTCGCATGTAATTATTTCTACTCAAGATTTGAGTAAAGAAAAAAAGCAGGAAATCGTTGACTTGTGTTTAGATAAAAATATTACCGTACGAGACGTTCCTCCTATTGAACGCTGGATAAACGGTGAATTGAGTTTTAATCAGATAAAACATATTAAAATTGAAGATTTGCTCGGTAGAGACGAAATACAAGTGGATACAGCAAAAATTAAAAATAGTATAAAGGATAAAACTGTTTTAGTAACAGGAGCTGCCGGATCCATTGGCAGTGAATTGGTAAAACAAATTATCCCGTTTTTACCCCAAAAAATCATCTTATTCGATCAGGCCGAATCAGGTTTATACGATTTAAATATTGAATTATTAAGCACCTATTCAAATCAAAATTGGGACCTCATTATTGGAGATATTAATAATAAAAAAAGAATTAACCATGTTTTCAAAAAATATCAACCACAAATAGTTTTTCATGCGGCTGCTTATAAACATGTGCCTCTTATGGAAGAAAATGTAAGCGAAGCAGTAATAACAAATATTGCAGGCACAAAAAACTTAGCCGATATGTCTGTTCTATGTAATGTAGAAAAATTTGTGATGATTTCAACCGATAAAGCCGTAAATCCTACCAATGTTATGGGAGCGTCCAAAAGAATTGCCGAAATATATACCCAATCGTTGGGAAAAACATCCTCCACTAAATTTATTACTACACGTTTTGGCAATGTTTTGGGCTCAAACGGCTCGGTTATTCCATTGTTTAGAAAGCAAATTGCTAAAGGAGGCCCAATTACGGTAACACACCCGGAAGTAACCCGGTATTTTATGACTATTCCCGAGGCATGTCAGTTAGTTTTAGAAGCTGCTACCATGGGAAAAGGGGGAGAAATATTTGTATTTGACATGGGAGAATCTGTAAAAATTATCGACCTAGCTAAAAAAATGATTAAATTATCTGGATTAGAATTAGGAAAAGATATTGAAATAAAATTTACCGGATTACGTCCCGGAGAAAAACTAGAGGAAGAGCTCTTAAATGAAAAAGAAAATGTATTACCTACACATCATCCAAAAATTATGATTGGAAAGGTAAGAGAATACGATTTTACCGAAATTCAACAGAAAGTGGGAAGCTTAATACACCTAGTTGAAATGGATGAAACAAAAGAAGAGTATTTAGTAAAAAAAATGAAAGAATTAGTTCCTGAATATATAAGTCAAAACTCCGAATTTTGTATTTTAGACACATAATTTTATGACAGATATTTCAGAACAACACATTGAGGCGCTTAATTTACAAAAAGAAATTGAGCAGTACATAGGCTTAAAAGGAAATCAAGTATTATTTGAGTATACCGAAATTGAACATCAAATAAAGTTAGATGTAATAACGGTAAACGCTAACCATCGTCAATCTTTTCTTTTTCATTCGGTAAAAGCATATACAAAAGTAGAAGCCTTGAAAAGCATGCTCGATTATGTGAAAAACTATAAAGACAGGGAAAGCTCTTATACCATTCAATGGTGTTTAAAAGACACCAAAGAATTGCATACTTCATATTTCAGAGCAAAAGATATTATTACGGCACTGGAAAAATTATATTATGGCAGAGATGCCAATTCTCTAATAGTATTTAGTGTGGTATTAAATCCAATTTCTTAATTATAAGCAATAAAAAAAGGGGCTAAAGCCCCTTATAATTGAAGTCATAGTATATTTTGTATTAAGCTGTAACTAAACTAGCTTCTCTTACCGTTTCAATAATACGAGCAGTAATTAAATAGGGATCTGCATTAGAAGCAGGTCTTCTATCTTCTAAATACCCTTTCCATCCTTTTTCAGGCATTGAAATAGGAATTCGAATTGAAGCACCTCTGTCACTCACTCCGTATGAAAACTTATCAATACTTTGAGTTTCATGTAAACCGGTTAATCTCATTTCGTTAGATGATCCATAAACTGCAATATGATATGAATGATTTTTCCTAAATGATTCACAAATTGCTTTAATAAATTCTTCTCCACCAACTTCGCGCATTTCTTTATTCGAAAAATTAGTATGTAAACCGGAACCATTCCAGTCACCTGTTACAGGCTTAGGGTGGAACTCAACTTTTAATCCATATTTTTCAGTAATTCTAAATAAGAAATATCGAGCAATCCATAAATCATCGGCAGCTCTTTTAGCTCCTTTTCCTAAAACTTGAAATTCCCATTGTCCTAGTAAAACCTCAGCATTAATTCCGGTAAATTCTAAACCAGCTTCTAAACAAATGTCTAAATGCTCTTCAATAATTTCTCTTCCAGCAACGTTACCATAACCAACTGAGCAATAATACATTCCTTGTGGTGCAGGATATCCATTGGTCGGAAATCCTAAAGGCTTTCCATTTTCAACCAAGGTATACTCTTGTTCAAATCCAAACCAAAAATCTGGATTATCATTAATTTTATTTCTTGTATTGCTTTCGTGGGGAGTTCCATCTGGATTTAATACCTCACATAAAACAATCCAACCATTTTCTCTTTCAGGATCAACCACTAATCGAACAGGTTTTAATAAGCAATCAGAAAATCTTCCTTCTGCCTGTCTGGTTGAACTTCCATCATATGACCACATAGGACAATCTTCTAAAGTGCCCTTAAAATTTTCTACAATTTTTGTTTTACTTCTTAAGTTAGGTTCCGGCTTATAACCATCTAACCAAACATATTCTAATTTTGATTTCATGAATTATTTTTTTTTCTAACGCAAAATTAGATATTTTCACAAATACATGCAAGAAAAATTATTTTTTAATGAAATTTAAATCGTAAAATAAATTTTTTTTATAAAAAAATTATTTCTTTTTGGTTTATTGTAATATTTTTTGAATCATATTCCAATATTAATTCTCCATTCAACCCTACATCTATTATTTCGGCTAATATTTGCTTACCTTCCACTATATAAGGAGCTTTAACATTTAATTGAAACAAGTATTCCTTATACATTTTAACAATATTTTGCTCTGAATTTTTTAGCCATAAATAGTACGTATTTAATTCTTCTAGTAATTCAGAAAAAATCTCTTTTATATCTAAAGAATTATTCTTAATGTTCATCATAGAAGTAGGCTCAAAAACTATGGATTTATTTTCTGTGAAAAAAAATATTTTTTGATTTACATTTAAACCTACTCCAAGCACACTATGTTCAACAATATTCCCTCTTAAAATATTTTCAATTAATATTCCGCATATTTTTTTTTTATCCACCAAAATATCGTTTGGCCATTTAATTTTTGCCTGAATTTGTTTTTTTTCCAAAAACTTAACCATCGCCACCGAGACAAACATATTTAATAAAAAAATTTTTTGAACGACTAAAAAATGAGGTCTTAAATAAACACTAAATGTCAGATTACTTTTAGATTCACTTTCCCAATTATTTCCTTTTTGCCCCCTGCCTGCTGTTTGATTTTCTACAAGAACAACCTCCCCTTCTAATATGTCATTTTGTCTTATCTTTTGTATGGTATAATTATTGGTTGAATCTATCGTGCTTAAATAGTGTATTTTAGATCCTATGATTTTTATTTGCATGCTTTTATATATACATTTGAAGTTTAATAAACTTTTTTACCTACATATTGTTTCATGAATAAGTTTTCCAAAGATAAATCTGTCAATGCATTTATACATCAAATTGTGTTTGGATTAGAAGAAAAAAAAGGAATGGATATCACCGTTATGAGTTTTGAAAAGGTTTTGGGAGCTAGTTTTGATTTTTTTATTATAGCTCATGGCAACTCTAAAACTCAGGTTGAAGCATTGGCTGACTCGGTTTTGCAAACAGTCCGAGAAAAAAGCAATGTAAAGCTCCTTCATAAAGAAGGATACAGAAATGCAGAATGGATATTGTTAGATTATGGAGGTATTGTAGTGCATATTTTTGAAAAAGAAAAAAGATTTTTTTATAATATTGAACAATTATGGGCAGATGCTCAAAAATTTATAATAAGTGAAAGTATAATTAACCAAGAATGAGTACAGAATATAAAAAAGAAGAAAAAAGTTCGCAAAACAACTTTAAAAAAATACCCAAAATACCTAAAAAACCCTCGTTTAATTTTTACTGGATTTATGCCATCATTGGTGTTGTTTTAATTACTATTAATTTATTTCAATGGAATAGCTTTACGGTAGAAACAAACACAAAAACGTTGCTTTACGACATGATTAAAAATGATGAAGTAGAGAAAATCGTGATTGTTACCAATGAAATGATTGCCAAAATTTACATTAAAGAAGAAAAGCTAGGTGAAAGTAAATATGAAAAAATAAGAGAAACACCGTTCGGAAAACAAACCAACAAAGGACCTCACTTTTTTGTGAAAATTGGAAGTGTAGAGTCGTTCGAAAAAGAACTGGCAAAAGCACAAGAAAATAAAGAAATGGATAAAGTAATTTTTCCTGATTATGACTATAGCAAAAACTGGTTGGGAGAAGTATTAGGATGGTTAATTCCTATTGCTTTAATTACACTTATATGGATATTTATTATGAGGCGAATGGGTGGTAGCAGTGGCCCTGGCGCTCAAATATTTAATATTGGCAAATCTAAAGCAACTTTATTTGACAAAGATGCGCAAGCTAAAATAACCTTTAAGGATGTCGCTGGCTTAGAAAGTGCAAAAGAAGAGATTGAAGAAATTGTAGATTTTTTAAAAAATCCAAAAAGATATACTGAGTTAGGAGCAAAAATTCCTAAAGGAGCTTTGTTGGTAGGCCCTCCTGGAACAGGAAAAACTTTATTAGCAAAAGCCGTTGCCGGTGAAGCTCAGGTTCCGTTTTTTTCCCTTTCTGGATCCGACTTCGTTGAAATGTTTGTGGGAGTTGGTGCCTCTAGAGTTAGAGATTTATTTAGACAAGCTAAAGAAAAAGCCCCTAGTATAATTTTTATTGATGAAATTGACGCTATTGGTAGAGCTCGTGGAAAAAGTCCGGCATTTAGCTCCAATGATGAGAGAGAAAATACACTAAACCAATTACTTACCGAAATGGATGGTTTTGGAACAAATTCAGGAGTAATTATTTTAGCCGCAACCAATAGAGCCGATATATTAGATAACGCTTTATTAAGACCTGGACGTTTCGATAGACAAATTTATGTAGATATGCCCGACTTATTAGAAAGAAAAGAAATATTTAAGGTGCATTTAAAACCTCTAAAATTAGACAAGGAATTAGATTTAGATTTTTTAGCTAAACAAACTCCCGGGTTTTCTGGTGCAGATATCGCCAATATTTGTAATGAGGCGGCATTAATAGCTGCTCGAAAAAACAAAAAAATGGTTGAACTGCAAGATTTTTTAGATGCAGTAGATAGAATTGTTGGAGGTTTGGAGAAAAAATCTAAAATTATTACTCCTGAAGAAAAAAAGTCAATTGCCTTTCATGAAGCTGGCCACGCAACTGTTAGCTGGATGGTTGAACATGCATCTCCTTTGGTAAAAGTAACCATTATACCCAGGGGTCGATCATTAGGCGCTGCATGGTACTTACCTGAAGAACGACAATTAACTACGAAAGAACAACTTATGGATGATATGTGTGCCGCATTAGGTGGGAGAGCTGCCGAAGAAGTAATGTTTGGAAAAGTATCTACAGGAGCACTATCCGATTTAGAAAAAATAACCAAACAGGCGTATGCTATGATTAGTATTTATGGTTTAAACGATAAAATTGGAAATATAAGTTTTTACGACTCAACCGGCCAAAGTGAGTATTCTTTCCAAAAACCATACAGCGAAAAAACAGCTGAATTAATTGATCAAGAAGTTAAAAAACTGGTAGATGAAGCATACGATAGAGCTAAAAATATTTTAACTGAGAATAAAGACAAATTAATTCAATTAGCCGAGCGATTGCTCGAAAAAGAAGTTATTTTTAAAGAAGATGTTGAAAACATCTTGGGAAAACGAAAAAAAGATATCATCAATGAATTATCTAATCAAGTTACCCCTGAAACGACTATTTCTAATGTAATTCCTACAGAAGAAAAACCGGAGTCAAACTCAAGTATTGAATCGCTTTGAATAATTTAACCAAAAGAATCATTACAGGGATATTAGGGGCAGGCATATTTGCGCTGTTGTTAATATTTAACTATTATAGCTTCCTGTTGCTTTTTTGGATAATCAGCGTTTTTTGTATCGTTGAATTTATTAAACCCATTCAAAAAAAAGAAAAAATTCCCCTTTATGGGTTATTAGCTATACATACCCTATTATACTTTTTATCCAGCAAATTATATTTCACCTTTTTTAATTCGTATTTAGTATTTTTTGCATTTATTATTAGCATTACCATTTTTTTTATACGGGCTTTATATCTTAAAAACATCAATCCTATATATAACATTTCTTACATCGTATTAATATTAATATACTTATGTATGCCATTTTGGTTGTTAGACTCTGTAGCATTTGAAGGGAACGACTACTCTTACTGGAAAATATTAGGCATATTTATTTTAATTTGGACCAATGACTCTATGGCTTATTTTACAGGAAAATTTTTAGGTAAAAAAAAGTTATTCGAACGAATTTCGCCCAATAAAACATGGATTGGATTTTTTGGAGGCTTAATTTTTAGTGTTATAGCAAGTTATATACTAAGTATGTACAAATCTTTTTATCCGGTTTGGATGTGGCTTTCTATTGGAGTTCTTGTTCCTGTGGTTGGTACGTATGGAGACTTAATACAATCTATGTGGAAAAGACATTTTAATCTTAAAGACAGTGGAAATATGTTACCGGGACATGGCGGATTTTACGACCGGTTTGATAGTTTTATTTTAATTGTTCCGCATGTGTTTATTATAGAACATTTATTGTGGGTTTTTTAAAAAATATATATGAAAATACATAAAGAAGGGTATCCTACCATTATTCTAGTACTATTATTATTGTGTGTATTAAATTATTTCTTATTTCATTTTTCTAAAGTACTTTTTATCCCTTTACTTATATTTTCATTAGCTTTTTTAATATTTATTTTGCGGTTTTTCAGGCATCCATCCCGAATAATCCCAAATAATATACAACCGAACGAAATCACTTCGCCTTGCGATGGAAAAGTAGTGGTAATTGAAAAAGTATTTGAACCTGAATATTTTAAAGAAGAGCGAATACAGGTTTCTATATTTATGTCGCCCAATAACGTACATGTAAATTGGGTGCCGATAGATGGAACGGTAATGTATGCAAAATATCACCCGGGTAAACATTTGGTGGCTTGGCATCCAAAATCTTCAACAGATAACGAAAGAACCAGTATAGTTATTAAATCCTCACAAGGTATTGAGGTCCTTACTCGGCAAATTGCCGGTGCAGTAGCTCGAAGAATTGTATATTATTTAAAAGAAGGAAATGTGGTGAAAAAAGGAGATGAACTGGGATTTATTAAATTTGGCTCCAGAGTGGATGTTTTTTTACCCTTAAACGCCAACATTGAGGTGCAAATGAACGATATTGTTAAAGGAAATATTTCCAAAATAGCTACCATAGGGTAATTTCGTTTGTCTATAAAAGCGGAAAAAGTACTCGAAATTTTCAACAAAATGTGAATAAAATAATGAAAAAATATTGGTTATTTTTCACTCTATTTTTATTGATGCAATGTAATTCAAAGAATAATTATCATATACTTTTTGAAAAAGAAAACCCCAATAAAAGTTTTTCTATAAAAATTTTTTACAAAGATGCCATAGGTTTTGGACCTCATATGATAAAAATATACGCAAAAAACTATAGAGAAAAAGCTGTTATTTTGCTTGAAGATAAAATATATAATGATGGATCCAATCTTCAAGAAGCAAATGTTTCTGTTAATTGGATGGAAAATTCTGCTGATATATATATTAGAGGGAGTGAGCAGGAGACTAAAAAGTTAACCGTTACCAGATTTGGTAAAGAAAACTATACTATCCAAACTAGTTTATGTGAATTTTAATAAAAATATATCTTAACAATTGTATTTTTGTTCTCCCTATGTAATAAACTACTTTATATAAGAATGGTAAATGAATTAATGAATATTGTCTACTATAACAAACAATTATCCATACTTTCTTTAAATTTAGTATAAGGTGATTATATTTTTAATAGGATTTATGGGAGTGGGAAAAACAACATTGGGTAAAAAAGTATCCAAGGTATTACACATCCCATTTATTGATTCCGACTTATCTATCGAAAAAAAAACGGGTTTACGTATTTCCGAAATTTTTAAAAATCATGGAGAACAGTATTTTAGAGCATTAGAAAAAGAATTTTTAAATGAATTATCCACAAATGAATGTATTATTTCTTGCGGAGGAGGTATGCCTTGTTTTAACAACAATATAGACAACATGAAAAAAAAAGGACATGTCATATATCTTCAAGCATCTGTACCATTTTTATTAAACAGGATAAAAAACTCAAAAAAAGAACGCCCTTTAGCTCCCAATAACGATGATGATTTAAAACTTAAAATAGAACAATTAATACATCAACGTGCAAAAATATATGAAGATGCAAATCAAATAATTAACATTGAAACAGAAAACAGGGAAGAAATATTAATAAATTTTTGTAAGAAAATTTTAAATAAATGAATCATTTTGTATATTTGCATCCTTAATTTTTATTTATGTATGCTATTGTAGAGATCGGTGGTCACCAATATAAAGTTGAAAAAAACAACGAAATTTATGTTAATCGACTTGCCGGAGATGAAGGTTCTACCATTGAATTAAACAAAGTGTTGTTATTAGATAACAATGGTTCTGTTCATGTTGGAGCTCCAGTTATAGAAGGTGCCTCTGTAAAGGCAAAAATAGTGTCTCACCTAAAATCAGATAAAGTAATCATCTTCAAGAAAAAAAGAAGAAAAGGTTATAAAAAGAAAAACGGTCACAGACAAATGATTACTAAAATTCAAGTGCAAGAAATTGTTGAAAAAGGTGGTGTTTCTGCTAAAGCCTCAAAAAAATCAGAAAAGCAAACTGAATCAACAGAAGAAACAAATTAATTTTAACCAATTAAAAACTAAATAACATGGCTCACAAGAAAGGTGTCGGTAGTTCAAAAAACGGTAGAGAATCTCATAGTAAGAGACTAGGTGTTAAAATATTTGGAGGACAAGACGTAAAAGCTGGGAATATTATTGTTAGACAAAGAGGTACAGTACACAATCCCGGATTAAATGTGGGAATAGGTAAAGATCATACTCTTTTTGCTTTAATTGATGGAAAAGTAGAATTCAGAAGAAGAAAAAATGACAGATCGTATGTATCTGTTGTGCCTAACGCTTAAAATATTTAATTATACTCATAAGTCCTTTCTTTGTTTATTACATTGAAAGGATTTTTTTTTTAAATTTAATCGATTCTTATGCTTAAACTTCAAGAATTAAGAGAACATAAAAACCAAATATTAGAAAGACTTTCTAAGCGAAATAAAGACTTTACCCCCACCATAGAACAGATAATCCTTTTAGACGAAAAAAAAAGAAAATTGCAGTCTAACTTAGATCAAAACTTGTTCGAAGCAAATAAACTTTCTAAAGAAATTGGCTCCTTTATGAAAGAAGGCAAAAAAGAAGAGGCTTCCGAGTTAAAAAATAAAAACACACAACTTAAAGAAGACGCCAAAAACATTGAGCATGAACTGTTAGATATTGAACAAGAGTTACAAAAATTATTATATGAAATACCAAATGCTCCACATGAATCTGTTCCTAAAGGTAAAAATGCCGAAGATAACTCCATTATATTTCAAGAAGGAACTATTCCTGCGTTAAGCTCCCCACATAATTTACCCCATTGGGAAATAACTGAAAAATATCGCCTCATTAATTTTGACTTAGGTTCTAAAATTACCGGAGCAGGTTTCCCTGTTTACATGGGTAAAGGCGCAAGATTACAACGTGCTCTTATAAGCTTCTTTTTAGACGAAGCAATAAAGGCTGGGTACGAAGAAGTTATTCCTCCGCACGTAGTAAATAAAGAATCTGGATTTGGAACCGGACAATTGCCCGATAAAGATGGGCAAATGTATTATATTCAGGAAGATGATTTATATTTAATTCCCACCGCAGAAGTTCCTATCACCAATCTTTACAGAGATGTAATGGTTACCCCACAACAATTACCGATTAAAAATGTAGGGTATACCCCTTGTTTTAGAAGAGAAGCTGGATCATACGGTAAAGACGTTCGAGGCTTAAACCGTTTGCATCAATTTGATAAAGTAGAAATTGTACAAATATCCCACCCATCCTCTTCTTATCAGGTTTTAGAAGAAATGTTGGAGCATGTTAAAAATTTACTCAGAAAACTTGAACTGCCCTATAGAGTAGCTTTTTTATGTGGAGGAGACATGTCATTTTCATCGGCTAAAACATACGATATGGAAGTATATTCTGCTGCTCAACAGCGTTGGCTTGAAGTAAGTTCAATATCTAATTTCGAGACTTTTCAATCGAACCGTCTTAAACTTCGAATGAAAGAAGATGGTAAATCGGTTCATGTTCATACTTTAAATGGTAGTGCTTTGGCCTTACCTCGAATTGTAGCTGCATTATTAGAAAATCACCAAACAGAAAAAGGAATAAAAATCCCTAAAGCATTAGTTCCATACACTGGCTTTGAATATATTGTATAATATGAAAAATACGCTTTACATTTTTTTACTGTATGTTGTTTTTACATCATGCGGAAAAGAAAATGAACATACACAAAAAATTAATTCTCTACTTATATTAATTGATAGTTGTGAAAAAGTATATCAGCAAATTGATACCGGTTTTATAAAACAAAGTAGCCAACAAGTAAAAGATTTAACTACGCAGTATAAACAAATTATTACAGACAGTCTTGATAAATCGATGATTTTAAAGACACAATCTATGAACGTTTTAAATACATCGCTTTCTCGATTCATGAAATCGTATTTAAGTGGCTTAAACGAATTTGAATACTCCCGTAAGCAGTTAGAAGATTTAAAAAAAGATATACAAAACCATGTTATTGTATCAGAAGATATTGTTAAATACTTAAAAACAGAAGAAGACGCTATTCTTAAATTAAAACAATACGTGCACGATTTAAAAGTTTGGGAACAAAATACCAAAGAATCTAAAAATAAAATTGTACCCGAATTTATTTCATTTTTAGACTCTTTAAAAAAATAATATTATACCATTTTTTTGACTAACGGAATATTTCTTCCTTCGCCAAACGCAAATTTACTTATTCTTAAAACTGGAGCGGACTGAAATCTTTTATAGTCATTCTGCATAACTAAATGAAAAATTTTTAATACTCTATCATCTTTATATTTTTCCTTAAGTTCTAACAATCCTTTATGATACTCTAAAATATCCCGTAATACAAGATCTAAAAAATCATAATCCGGTAAACTATCAATGTCTTTTTGATTCGGTCTTAATTCTGCAGAAGGTGCTTTCGTTAATATATTCTTGGGTATTATTTCTTTGTCTCTGTTTATATAGTTAGCTAATTCGTACACTTGAGTTTTATACACATCCCCTAAAACACTTATTGCTCCACATAAATCTCCATATAATGTACCATAACCTACTGCTGCTTCGCTTTTATTGGTGGTATTTAATAAAATATAACCGTGTTTATTAGATAAAGCCATCAAAAGCATTCCTCTAATTCTAGATTGAATATTTTCCTCAGCTACGTTAAATGGTAAACCATTAAATAATCCTTCTAAAGAATTTAATACTTGATTGTATATCGGGTGAATTGGAATATTTTCGTGTTTTATATTTAAATTCTCACATAATTCAATACTGTCATGCACCGAATGATCGGAAGAAAACTCCGAAGGCAACATCACAGGCAAAACATTTTCTGCACCTAAGGCTTCACAAGCAATGCACAAAACAACTGCCGAGTCAATTCCTCCGGATAATCCCAAAATAGCTTGTGAGAATTGATTCTTTCGAAAAAAATCACGAACACCATAAATCAATGCCTCATATATTGCAGAAATTCCATTTGGGTAAAATTCTACCTTCTTTTTTGGCACGTCAAAATCAAATGTATAGATTTCTTCTAAAAACGCAGAGCATTGTTGAATTGTATCACCTTCTTTATTTATTACAAATGAAGCTCCATCAAATAATAAATCGGTATTACATCCTACTTGATTTACATAAATTATTGTAGCCTGGTGTTTTTTTGCAATATTTTTAAATAATGAAATCCTTTCCTCATACTGTTTAACATGAAATGGAGAAGCAGAAATATTCACAATCATATCTATCGGAACAGAAACATTTTGCAAAGGAAAGTTTTTGTATAATCTAGGTTGACTTAAATACCACAAATCTTCACAAATGGTAAAGGCAATATTTTGTCCAAAAATATTTAATATTAAATCATCACAACCTTGCTCAAAATATCTGTTTTCATTAAACACATCGTAAGTAGGTAAAAGCTGTTTATAATATACCGCTTTTATGATTGTGTTGTGTAGGATATACAAAGCATTGTATAAAGGTTTTCCTGGGATATTAAGGTTTTTTGCCGGTCCGCCAATAATAATGTATGTATTTTCATCTGTATGTAAGGCTATTTCTGTTATAGATTGCTCACATTGCTCAACAAACTCATCATACAATAACAAATCTTTTGGTGGGTAACCACAAATTGATAACTCTGAAAAAATAATTAAATGAGGATTTGATGTTTTTGAAGCTTTAGTTGCTTCAATAATCTTTTTCTTATTGCCATCAATATCGCCAACAATATAATTTAATTGACAAATAGTAATGGTCATACAATATCTTCCAACAGGTTATTTAAAAAAAGATCCCCACATTTAACGATACCATTCTAGAAAAAGCTTTTTTAAACTCTCCATCAACCTGAATTTCATTATTAGCATTGGTTTTTAAATTCCCATTTTCATCAAAGGTTATAGTTCTGTTTTCTACTTTTTCGCCATTAACTTTTACATTTTTAGTATATATGTTTGAAAAACCATTACTAAAAGATATTCCTACAAACAAATTTGTATTTCCGGCTATGTTATATTCAAAGCCCCCTCCAATTAATAATGCTGTTCTAAAAAAAGCCGTTTGATTAGAAATATCAAAATCTTCAACCAAAACAGATGTGCTACCGGCTGGCTTTGATACTGTTGACTCCACATTTGCCTTAGCTCTGTATCGAATACCTAAATCAATTCCAAAATTTAAAAAATATTTCATATACCCAATCTCATTGGTACTCATCTTTAGCGAAATGGGAATATTTACAAACCCAAAATTATTGGAATACGTTGAACTGGCAGGAAAATATAAGGATGTATCTGTTCCAGAAGATGTTTTAGACAATATCTGGAGTGTATCAGCAATATATTGTATTTTATTATTTAAACTTAAAATATCAAACCCAAAATTTAAGGCGTAATTTTTACCAAAATTGTAATCCATCATTAATCCGTAACTGTATCCAATCCCGATTTTTCCATTTTCCATGTTTTTATTCTCGGTTTTATTAAAACCTACATTACCGGATCCTTTTAGTCCAAATTTAAATTTTCGGTATTCCTCCTGAGCTTGAGTAAAAAAACTGATCCCGATAAAAAAAGATATAAAAACAATCCTGCTTAATATTTTTCTATATTTCATATTATTGCATATTAGTTATGCTAAAATAACCATTTATTTATGTTGAATGCAAAAAAAACCTGGTTTTTTATTTTTTCAATGCTTTGCGCTCTTATAATTGGGTGTTCAGATCATGAAAAAAAGCAGCATATACCCGATAATATAAATATCTCTGTACGCTTTAATTATTTACACAAGGATTTATTCGAAAAAAAACAAGATAGCTTTTCCTTAGAATTAACGAAAATAAAAGATCAATATGATGATTTTTTTAAAATTTATGTTCAAAACATCTTAAATCTAGGAAACATAGATGATCCTGCTTTAATAATGTATCTTACTACTTTTTGTAAAGATGAAAACGTAAAACAATTATATGCTGATGTGCAAAAAATGTATCCCAATTTGTATGAACTTCAAACCGAAATAAATAAAGCGTTTAACAGGTATCATTATGTTTTTCCTAATCATATAATACCTAATGTCATTTTTTTTATCTCCGGTTTTAATTATTATTATCATCCCACCATTCCATTTAAAATAGTGGCTACCGAAAAAAGTGTAGGAATTGGTTTGGATATGTATCTCGGAAAAAAATATGAACCTTACCAATCATTTGGTTTTCCAATATATTTAAGCGAAACCATGGATTCAACCTACATTTTGAGCGATGTAATTAAAGGATGGTTATATACAGAATACGATACGCTTTTTAAAGATAATCTTTCGTTAATCGAAAGATCCATTGAAGAAGGTAAACTTATGTATATTTTACACCTATTGTTACCCGATAAACCTGAATATCAACTTTTTGGTTTTACCGAATCAAAAATGCATTGGTGTATAAAAGAAGAAAAACAAATTTGGACTTACTTAATTGATGAAAATTTATTGCATAGCAATAACCCTGCTGTAGTTTCACCATTTTTTATGGAAGGTCCTTTTACTAAAAACTTACCGAAGGAATCTCCAGCAAAAGCCATCACATATATAGGATATAATATTGTGCAAGCCTATATGAATAATTACCCCAATACTCCCATAGATAGGTTATTAAAAACAACTCCTGAATTAATATTTAGTAAATCAAAATATAAACCCAAAAAATGAGTCAAAAATCAACCCTTTCATTTCAAATTGAATTAGATGAAAATAAAGTGCCCGTGAAAATTCATTGGTCATCAACAGAAAACAGCGATTCTGGCGAGTGTGATGCTACGTTAATTTCAATATGGGATAAAAAAAACAAAAACACATTAAAAATAGATTTGTGGACTAAAGAGATGTTGTTAGATGAAATGAAATTGTTTTTCTACCAAACGCTCATCAGTATGTCTGAAACTCTAGAAAGAGCTACTTCCGAAAAAAATATGAGCAAAGACATACAAGACTTTGCAAAATATTTTGGTGAAAAAATGAAAATTTTTGAGCAAAAATGAAACCTCCTTTTTAGGATATCGTACAAGCTTATGTGAAAAAAATTTACATATTAGTTTTTGTACTCTTATTGGCTAAAAATTTTGATGGTTTTTCTCAAACTTTTTATTCAAATAACGCACTGTTTTATGTAGGTGGTAATTCTATTGTAGCAGTAAATGGTGATGCTGTAATTGCGGGTAATTCATCTTTTACCAATAAAGGAATCGTTGAAGTAAATAACCTTAGTGCTTTACCTAATAAAGGTAATTTAGATATTTTAAACAATTCAACGGTACAAGGTTCTGGAAATTACTTATTAGATGGTCATTGGACCAATAATGCTACTTTTATTTGCGATACATCGGAGGTTATTTTTAAAGGAGACTACCAAGCCATCCAAGGTTCTTCGGTAACTGCATTTTACGATATTTCACTGAACGGAACAGGAACTGACTCTAAAGAGCTAAAGATAAACGCCTTAAATAAACGATTTTTACATTTAAATAATCGAAACTTATACACCGGTATATATAATTTTACTGTGGATACTTCATTAGTAAACTCCATAACATATGGTAGTGGATACGTATCGAGTGATGATGGTGGATATCTAGCTCGAAAAATGAATGGTGTCAATAATTATGAATTTCCGGTAGGATCGGCCATCAACAACTTTCGATTTAGACCTATTTATATTGATAATTATTTAGGAAATACTCAATATTTTGGAGTACGTTTGGCTAATCTTGAGGCTACCCTAGAGGGGTACGATGTTCAAGATAAAGATTCGAGTTTGTGTTTGGTAAATGATAGTTTTTACCATCAAATTTCAAGGATAGCTGGAGTTGACCCTGTACATTTAGAAATTAAATACGATAACACCATAGATTTTAATGCTAGTACAATAGCACAATGGAATGGATCGGAATGGACAGATATTGGTCCGGTGAGCATTACCAATAATGCATCTCCAACACTTAGCAATGCTTATAAAATATCTCATATTAATTTCAACGAAATTGCCTTTGCTTTAGCGTTAAAAGGAATTTTGGTTTCTGAAATTATTCAACCGGTTACTTGCAATGGTTTTGCTGACGGACAAATTATTATTCAGCCGTCTGGAGGATCTTCTGGTTTACAAATAAACTGGAACCCTATTCCATCTAGCAACGATACCCTTATCAATTTAGCTCCTGGGTATTACTCGTATGTAGTTTCTGATAGTTTAGGATGTAATAAAACAGATTCGATATTAATAACACAACCCAATGTACTGTCATCTACTAATATTTACTCCGACTCTTTAACGTGTGCCGGTGATAGCAATGGTTTTATAATTTTACAAATTACAGGTGGTACACCTATATATAATATTGTTTGGTCCAATGGATTAAATAACGATACATTACAAAATTTATCAGCAGGATTATATTATGTTACTATATCCGATCAAAACAATTGTACCAAGTTAGATTCATTTGAAATCGCTGAGCCTTTTCCATTGTTTGCTATATCATCCGGAACAAAACCAGATTGTTATGGAGACAGCAATGGCGTAGCTAATATTTTTGTATCTCCTTTTACCGGAACTCCTCCTTTTACGTACTTATGGGGTGCTTCTGCCGGAAATCAAACTACTCCTTCGGCATATAACCTAGCTGCGGGTTTGTATTCGGTATTAGTTACCGACAGTAATAATTGCGAAAAATACTTTTATGTGAATATCCAAAATCCCGATTCATTGTATTCGAATACACAAATGTTGGCCATGGAAGGCTGTGGAATGTGTAATGGAGAAGGATTGGTGAATGGCTTTGGCGGAACAGGAGCATTAACATATCAATGGGATAACGGAAACACTTCAAATAGTATAAACACTTTTTGTGGCGGATGGCATCTTGTAACGGTTACAGATGCGAAAAATTGTAAAGTAATAGACTCATTAGAAATTACAGTAGATTATTCAGTTGGCGGACCTTTAGTAAGCTTTAGCAGTACCTCATCCTCTTGTGATGTAAGTTTAAATGGATCTATTACAGCTAATCCTACTACCGGAACTTACCCATATACATTTGAATGGGATGCAAATACCGGAAACCAAACCTCTCAAACTGCCATTCAGTTAAATCCAGGAACTTACTACGTAGTGGTTAAAGATTCTAATCAATGCGTTACCGATACCTTTGCTGTAGTATTAGATAGTTTAGATTACCCTCAAATTCAAATATCGGCTATAAATCCTTCTTGTTATGGATTTACAGATGGTACAGCTTCTGCTTTAGTAACAAATGGTAATCCTTCATATTCTTATAATTGGAGTACAGGAGATAATAACGACTCTATACAAAGTTTATCTCCCGGATGGTATTATTTGGAAGTAATCGATCAATTAGGCTGTAAAAGTATAGATAGTACATATATAGATTCTACTCCATCTTTATTACCCAGTATAACAGGAAATCAAGCAATTTGTGAGGGAGATACCACGCAATTAATAGCATCGGGCGCTGTAGGGGTAATTGGATACATTTGGAATACAGGAGAAACAACTCCAAGTATTCATGTAAACCCTTCCAATGACACCTTATATTATGTTGAAGTTACTAATGGAATTTGTTTTGAAACGGACAGCTTTTGGTTAGAGGTTAGAGGTGCTCCAAGCTTAGTCATAGAAGGCCCAGATGAGGTATGCGATAGTAGTACCAGTACCTTAACTGCTATATCAGATAATGGAACACATTTTATTTGGAGTACTGGAGATACCACTTCAAGCATAGCAATATATAGTGAAAACGGTATTACTCAATATTCGGTAACGGTTACCGATAATATTGGTTGTAAAATGAGCAATGATTCCGAACCTTTTACTTTAACTATTCATCCTTTACCTATTGCACTATTTGACACGACAAAATCAAGCCCATTTATTGATGTAATTGCATTTAATGATCAAAGCACTTCGGATATTACTTCTTGGAATTGGAGTTTTGGCGATGGAAATACTGCAAACATTCAAAACCCGGTAAACCAATACACCAAACCTGGAGAGTATGAGGTGATGTTAATTGTTACCAACTCATTTGGGTGTGTAGATACTTCCCAGGCTTTGGTGAGTATATATGAAGGAATTGAAATACCAAATGTTTTTAGTCCGAATGGAGATAATAAAAACGATTTTTTTACTATTCCAACCTCGGGAATTGAAGATTTTGAATTAACTATTTACAATCGTTGGGGACAAGAAATTTATTACATTAACTCGTCCAGACTGGTTTGGGATGGAAGAACATTTTCCGGTGAACAAGTTCCTGCAGGCACATATTATTTTGTAATGAGCGGTAAAGGATCAAAAGAATATGTTGAAACCGGATATATAACATTGGTTAGGTAAGGTTATGTTTTAAATTCTAAAAAATTACCATAAATTATACTTGTTTCTTTGTTAATAAATAAAATAAATAATGTATGTATAAGCAGTTTTTTTTTTTTTTTTTGGTTAACACAAATATAAATATATGGTTATAGCATTAAGTAATCACAAAGGCGGTACCGGAAAAACTACTACTACCATAAACTTAGGAAAAGCATTGGCAGATTTAGGAAAGAAAGTACTGCTTATTGATTTAGATCCTCAAGGTAATTTATCATTTTCAATGGGCGTAGATGATGATGCTACTTCAATTGTTGAGTTTATGGTTGGTTTTAAAAAATTTGAGGATATCGTTCAACATAAAAACGGATTAGATGTGTTAATATCCAATACCCAATCTAACAAAAACTCTGAGGTGGTCAGTAAATCTAAAAACCCAAACTTTCTACTTAAAAATGCTTTAGAACCTATAAAAAGTAAATACGATTATATATTAATTGATTGTCCCCCTGCTATGTCGGTATATACCATAAATGCATTAAACGTAGCCGATGGCGTTATTATACCAATGTTGTTAGAAATATTATCGGTTCAGGGATTAAATCAAATATTAGAAGAAATATACAATATACAACTAACTACAAATCCTAATTTAGAAATATTAGGTGCTTTGGGAACTATAGTCAATGAAAACCGAAATTTAACTTATGAAATTTTAGAATTCGTACGGGATAACTACCAAATAAACGTATTTAATAATTACATTAATAACAATGTAAAAGCAGCTGAAGCCCCATCGTATGGAAAGTCGGTAATAGAATATGCCCCCACTTCAACCAGTGCAAAAAATTACGAAGCCTTAGCAAAAGAGTTATTAGCGATTACAAAAAGTAAAGTACTGGGATAAGTGTTAAAAATACCCTTCTTTTTTTCGGTCTTCCATAGAGGTTTCTGATCTTTTGTCATCTGCCCTACCCCCTCTTTCGGTAACTCTTGTACTAGATACTTCTTGAATTATTTCCTCTAAACTATTCGCGGTTGAATTTGAGGCTCCAGTTGAGGTCATATCTCCTATAGTTCTAAATCTAACTTGCATCATTTTAGGCACTTCACTTTCTTTTTTATTTAAATAAGGATTATCGGCTAAAATAATCCCATTACGCTCAATACATAACCTCTGATGTGTAAAATATAAAGAAGGAATTTCAATATTTTCTTTTAAAATATATTGCCAAACATCCATTTCAGTCCAATTACTAATTGGGAATACCCTAAAATGTTCTCCAACTTGTTTTTTTCCATTAAATAAATTCCACAATTCGGGACGTTGATTTTTAGGATCCCATTGTCCAAACTCATCTCGATGAGAAAAAAAACGTTCTTTTGCTCTTGCTTTTTCTTCATCTCTCCTAGCTCCACCTATAGCAGCATCAAACTTAAATTCTTCAATTGCATCTAATAAGGTAGTAGTTTGTAATCGAATTCTGCTGGCTTCAAAACCGGTTTCCTCTTTTACCCTTCCTTTATCAATAGTATCTTGTACCGATCGAACAATCATATTTACACCAAATTTTTTAACTAAATCATCTCTAAACTGTATAGTTTCCGGAAAATTGTGTTCTGTATCTATGTGCATTAAAGGGAAAGGAATATTAGCCGGATAAAAAGCCTTGCGAGCTAAGTGAAAACATACAATTGAGTCTTTTCCTCCCGAAAAAAGCAGCACAGGTTTTTCAAATTGTGATGCCACTTCGCGTAACACATAAATAGATTCTGCTTCTAATTCTTCTAAATGAGTTAAATTATACGATATCATGAGTATTTAATTTTAGGTAAAATAATTGTATATATTTCTTCTACACATTCTTGTATAGTTCTGTTGTGTGTAAATATTTCTATATCGGGGTTTTGAGGCGCTTCGAACTCTTGTTGTATTCCGGTAAAATCTTTAATTTCTCCTTTACGTGCCTTGGCATACAGGCCCTTTACATCTCGTTGTTCACATATTTCTATGGGGGTATTAATATATACCTCCAAAAATTTGGTATTGCCAATAATTTCTTTGGCCATATTTCGTAAATATTTTGTAGGACTAACAAAACAATTAATGGTTATTATTCCACAATGTGTAAAAAGCTTAGTCACTTCTGCAATTCTGCGAATATTTTCTGTTCTGTCGGATTCTGAAAATCCTAAATTATTATTAAGTCCATTTCTAATATTATCTCCATCTAATACTTGAGTTAAAAAACCCTCTTCGTATAACTTTTTCTCTAATGCAATAGCAATGGTAGATTTACCTGATCCTGAAAGACCGGTCATCCAAAGTACCAAGGACTTTTGTTGTAGCAATTTTTCTTTTTGCTCAGACTGAACTAACCTTTCGTATATAGGAAAAATATTCTGGTTCATACGCTTAAAACTCTGCACTTTTGGGTGTTCTAGGAAAAGGTATTACATCGCGTATATTGGTCATTCCGGTTACAAATAGCACCAAGCGTTCAAACCCTAATCCAAAACCACTATGTGGAGCCGTACCAAATTTTCGAGTTTGTAAATACCACCAAATAGACTCTTCCTCAATACCTTGTTTTTTTATGGCTTGCAATAGCTTATCATAATTTTCTTCCCGCTGAGATCCGCCTATAATTTCTCCTATTCCTGGGAATAAAATATCCATACCTCGTACTGTTTTTCCATCATCATTTTGCTTCATGTAAAATGCCTTAATATGAGAAGGATAATCTCTAATAATTACAGGCTTTTTAAAATGTTTTTCTACTAAATATCGTTCGTGCTCCGATTGTAAATCAACACCCCATTCTTCCACTAAATATTGAAATTTTTTCTTTTTGTTGGGAGACGAATTTTTTAAAATATCTATAGCTTCTGTATAAGTGATTCTCTGAAATCCGTGCTCAGTTACAAACTTAAGTCTGTCCAATAAGTTTAACTCGCTTCTTTCTTCCTGTTTTTTGTTCTTTTCTTCTTCCTCTAAGCGTTTATTTAAAAAATCGATATCATCCATGCAGTGTTTTAATACAAATTGAATAATCGATTTTAAAAAATCTTCCGCTAGGTTCATATTATCTTCGATATCAAAAAAAGCTACTTCAGGCTCAATCATCCAAAACTCGGCTAAATGTCTGGTTGTGTTGGAGTTTTCGGCTCTAAAAGTAGGCCCAAACGTATAAATTTTTGATAAAGCTAGAGCTGCTAACTCTCCTTCCAATTGACCTGAAACGGTTAACTTAGTATGTTTACCAAAAAAATCTTCTTGAAAATTAATAGATCCATCATCCATTAAAGGTGTATTTTTTAAATCTAAGGTAGTTACCGTAAAAAGCTCTCCTGCTCCTTCTGCATCTGACCCGGTAATAATAGGTGTGTGTAAATACACGTAGCCTTTTTCAAAAAAATATGTGTGTATAGCATATGCCAAGGCACTTCTAATTCTTAGTATAGCGCTAAAAGTATTCGTTCGAGGTCTTAAATGAGCAATTTCACGTAAAAATTCTAACGAGTGTTTTTTGGGTTGTAAAGGAAATTCTTCCGGATCTGCTTCCCCTAGAATTTCAACAGAAGAAACCTGTAATTCGAATTTTTGTCCCGTTCCTGCACTTGGAATCCAATTTCCATACATTTTAATACTCGCACCGGTATGTATTCTTTTTAAGATCTCCGCATCTACCGCCCCAGATTCTATAACACCTTGAACATTATGAATAGTAGAGCCATCGTTTAACGCAATAAAAACAACATTTTTACTTTCACGCTTTGTTCTAACCCACCCGCAAACAAATATATTCTTTGCCTCTTTAACCGTTTGTAATAAAGTTTTAATTTCAATTCTGCTGGATAACATGAAATTTTTGATTTATTCTATTGTACTTGAATGGTAAATTGATAAAACTCCATAATTGGATTTGCCAATAGTTTTTTACACGCTTGCTCAACTTTTTCTTTTGCTTCAAGCTCTGATACAGCCTCTAATTCTAATTCAATATGTTTGCCTATTCGCACATCAGATATTGATTGTAATCCCAACCCTTTTAAGCCTGTATTTACAGCTTTACCCTGAGGGTCTAAAATAGCCTTATGAGGCATAACATCAATTTTTGCTATGTATTTCATGTTTATAAATAAAATGGAACACCAAAGATATGAATATATACCATACAAAAGAAAAGGCAATCATCAGAAAAATATTTCCGGTAAAAAGCCCAATCATTAATAGTATTAAGCATACAAATAAAAAAATAAATTTATCTAAATTTTGCTTCCATGTAGGCATAAATTTTAAGGATATAATTCGTATTTCAGAAATCAACATATAACTCATGAAAACGCTATATACAACGTAAAAGTATGGATTAAATAATAGCTTTAATAAGGATACATCAAAACTAGTCCAATTTTTACTGAGGTAATAATTATATATCGCCACATCCGGTGGGAAATATAAATTTATGTTATACTCTAAATGAATTATTAATGGTATAGTTGCTACAAAAACAGCATTAGCAGGCGTTGGAACTCCAATAAATGAATACGTTTGACGAGTATCTATATTAAACTTAGCTAATCTAACGGCTGAAAAAACAGCCACCAAAACTGTCCCAAAACCAAATAATACATGAACAGGGTTTCTTTCTGTTAACAATATGTCATACTCAGCAAAAGAAATACTCATACTTTGAAACAAAATACAAGCAGGCAAAACTCCAAACGAAATTACATCGCTTAAACTATCTAATTGTTTACCTAATTCTCCCGAAACATGTAAGAGCCTGGCCACAAATCCATCTAAAAAATCAAAACTGGCAGAAACGAATATACAAGCGGCTGCATATTCTAACATATCGTTAAAACAAAAAACAATTCCAACAAAACCAAAGATTAAATTTAAACTCGTTAATATATTTGGAATATTTTTTTTCAACTTTAATACTATTTTTACTTTTTAATTGTTTACAAATTAATTGTCAATTAAAGCATACATGAAAATATTAAAAATAAAACCTTATTTTAGTAACAAACGTATAAAAAAACCTATGTTAATTATAAAAAACCTACAAAAGATTTTTCTGGTTGGACTGTTTTCATGTTTATTTTATGTTGGTAAGGCTCAAATCAGAAAATACAGTAACGATTTTTTATCGATTGGAGTTGGAGCAAAAGGACTAGGCATGGGAAATTCTGTTGTTGCATCAAGTAATGATGTAACAAGTGCCTATTGGAATCCGGCCGGATTAGTTGATATAAAAAGCAATGTACAACTTGGGGCTATGCACGCAGAATACTTTGGATCTATTTCAAACTTAGACTACGCAGGAATTGCCTTTAAATTAGATACCAGCTCTAGTTTGGGTATAAATATGATTCGATTTGGCATCGATAATATTCCAAATACCATCGATTTGGTTCAGCCTGATGGAAGTATAAATTACAATAATATTACCACATTTTCAGCTTCTGACTATGCCTTTCTTTTTTCATACGCCAGAAAACTAAAAAACCCTAATATTTCGGTAGGTGCAAATGCAAAAATCATACACCGAAGGGTTGGAAATATGGCTCAAGCATGGGGATTTGGATTAGATGCAGGTTTTAGATATCGATGGAAAAACTTTACATATGCTGTAATGGCTAGAGATATTACAACAACCATTAACGCTTGGACTTTTAATTTATCGGACAGAATTAAAGAAGTTTGGGCCTTAACCGGAAATGAAATCCCCGAAAACTCAACCGAAATTACAGCCCCGCGAATAATTTTTGCTGCTAATTATATATTTACTATAAACAATAAATTTTATATACAACCCGAAGTAAATATTCATATTACAACAGATGGAAAAAGGAATGTTCTTATTCCAGGAGACCCCATAAGTGTAGACCCAATGGCAGGAATAGAAACTTCTTTTAAAAATATTGTGTTTTTAAGAGCTGGAGTAACAAATATTCAAAAAGAAAAAAATGATATAGGGAATCGATCGTTTACTACTGTTTTACCAACTACGGGTATTGGTTTTAAGTACAAACAAATTTCAATTGATTACGCCTACACCGACATAGGAGACCAATCTGCCATGTTATTTTCTCATATTTTTTCATTAAAATTTGATATATATAAACAGTCAAAATAATGATTAAAAAACTGTTCATAGCAATATTCGTCTTCTCTACTCTCATAAAGGGTATTGCACAGCCTTATGGCAATGAATGGATAAACTATCAACAGCAGAAATATTTAAAATTCCCTATTGTTAAAAATGGTGTGTATAAAATTAATTACACTGTATTAACCAATGGCTTAAATGCTATTGGTGAAAACATTAATACTATAGATCCAAGAAGATATCAGATTTTTGGCAGAGGCAAGCAAATACCCATTCATATAGAAGGTGAAACCGATGGAGTATTTAATTCGACAGATTTTATTGAATTTTATGCTGAACAAAACGATGGTTGGCACGACTCCAGTTTATATAGAATTCAAGGGGAACAAACCAACCCTTACTACAGTAATTTTAGTGATACTGCATACTATTTTTTAACTTGGAACAATTCTACATCAAACCTTAGAATGGAAACCATAAACGATATAAGTTTTCCAACAACCCCTGCACCCTATTTTTATAAAGAAGAAGTAATCTTTTACAGCGATATCTACCACTATGGAAAGCCCATAGGACAAAAATATTCTCCGTATTATACTTCGGGAGAAGGTTGGATTGGTGCCAGTTTTGATTATCCTCAAATACGTTCAATCCCTTTGTCTACCAAAAACTACTATACTAGTGCAGGTTTAGATGCCATTTTAGAGACCACTTTTTTAGGAACCAATAATAACTTTCATAGTATTCAATTAAAATATGGTTTAAGCAATACCTTGCTTTTTGATACCACATGGTCGGGACAATCTGTTATCAATAAAAAATTTACTCTATCTTCATCCCTTTTATCTGATACTCTTCCAATACACTTCGAGTTACAAAACACCGGACTTACACAAAAAACTTCTGTAGCATTTTGTAAGATAAAATACCCTCATACGTTTAATATGGAAAACACATCCAGTTATACTTTGTATTTACCATGGGCTGGTTTTGGTGCAACATATGTAAAACTAACTAATTTTAATCCATCAAACACTAGCTATATTTACGATTTAACCGATGGAAAAAGAATAAAAACTGTGCAAACCGGAAGTATCATTGAAGCAAAAATACCTCCTTCTGCCGCTGCTTTTTCTGAAAAAAAATGCTTTGTAATAAATGATAATTTAATTGAAAATGTAAGTGTATTAACTCCAGTTACAAATACCGGTTTTTTTACAGAGTATTCAGAAACCATCAATCCGTATATTATAATTACTCATCCTATACTTTGGAGTAGTGCGGTGCAGTATCAAAACTACAGAAACACAACAGGATATGGAGTGTTGTTGGTAAATATAGATGAGTTATACGACCAATTTGCCTATGGTATAAAAAAACACCCATTGGCTATTCGAAACTTTTTAAAAAAGGCCTGGTTTACCTGGACAGAAAAACCTCAACACGTATTATTACTCGGAAAATCTATCATGGATCAACAGCAATATTTTAGAAAAAACAGTACGTTTTTTCAGCAAAACTTAATACCTTCATACAGTTACCCGGCAGCAGACAACTGTTTTACTGAAGGTTTTTTAGGTATTGAACATATACCCGCCCTTCAAATGGGTAGAATTGCCGCCACAAATAATTCGGATGTATTAGCATATTTAAACAAATTAATTAGCTATGAAAACCAATTAAATAATCAGCCCCCGATTGGAAATATAAGCGAACGTTTATGGCATAAAAATATTGTGCATTTTGGAGGTGGAACTAGTTCTAGTGAGCAATCTCTATTAAAAGGATATTTAAGATCTTATCAAGATACTATTCAAAAATCATTTTTTGGTGGGAAAGTTTCAGAATTTTACAAAGCAACAGCAGATGCAATCGATTTTAATTTAGCCGACTCTATTAAAAACATTATAAACAATGGTGTTAAGCTATTAAGCTTCTTTGGTCACTCTACAGCCAACAGCTTTGATATTAATATTGATCAGGCTTCAAACTACGACAATAAAGACAAATATTTCTTTTTGCTCTCCAATGGATGCTTTTCAGGAGATTTACATCAACCAAGTACAAATAGTATTAGCGAAGATTTTGTATTAATTCCAGAAAAAGGAGCAGTAGGTTTTATTGCTCAATCTCATCTAGGTATTGCCAGTAATTTACACTATTATTCAAGGGAATTTTATTATAATTTATCCAATACCATGTACAACGAACCTATTGGTAAAATTATGCAAAAAGCCAGTGAACAAAGCATTAATAAATACCCGGGAGATTTATACACCTACACCACAAGCCTTGAAATGATTTTACATGGTGATCCTGCCTTAAAATTTTCAAACACACCCCTCCCTGATTATGCAATTATTAATCCGTCTCAATTAAAATTTGAACCGGAAAATGTAAGTACCGATTTAGATTCTTTTCATATTATTATAAATGTAGCTAATTTAGGGAAAGCCATTGACACAAATGTTACCTTGCAAATTCGCAGGATATTTCCGGATAATTCAGACACAACATATACCATAGAGTTAAACAATGTTTATTATAATTCTGAAGTCAAAATTTCCATTCCTGTACTTGGTGACTTGGCATCCGGATTAAACACGTTTGAAGTTCGAGTAGATCCATTTAACTTTATTGAGGAAATATCAGAATTTAATAACAATATTTTATTGAATGATAATGAATTATGGATTTCATCCGAAGAATTAACACCTGTGTACCCTTATAATTATGCTGTAGTCAACAATTCTTCACCTATTTTAAAAGCCTCTACGAATGATCCAGTACTACCTGTAAAAAAATATATCATACAAATAGATACTTCAGACTTTTATAACAGTCCCATCAAAAAAGATACTATAATAAATTCTGCCGGGGGTGTAATTGAATGGAAAGTATCGTTGCCTGTAGCTTTAGACAGCACCGTTTATTTTTGGAGAGCATCTCCGTACTCAACTACAAGCACAGATTTAAAGTGGAAAGAACACTCCTTTCAATATATACCTAATAAAAATGGTTGGGGGCAAGATCACTTTTTTCAATTAAAAAACAATACGTTTAATAATATAAACTACATTAAAGACAGTAGAACGTTTTCTTTTGACACTACTAGTTCAGGAATTATTTGCCTAACCAAAGGAAGCCCAGTAAACTCAAACGATTTTGATAATATTCGTTACGAACAAAATGGGTCGCTCAAGGCAATCAATCTATGCGGAGGTGTTCCGGTTATTTATGTTGCCGTTTTTGACCCCTTAAGTCTTAAACCCTGGGGAACTAAAAAAGAGGTCAACGGAAATGTTATAAATCCGGATAATGATTTTGGAAACGGAAACAACATGAACGATCCTATACCCATTAATTGTAGAGGGTATGAAGAATTTGTATTTGCTTTTATGCAAAATGATGCGGAGCAAATGGATTCACTCTATAAAATGTTGCTAAACAAAATCCCAAACGGACACTATATTTTAGCCTATTCGGCCGGATGGCTGCAAACCAACACACACCCAAACATTAACAGTTCAGGAATAAAAAATGCTTTTCAAACATTAGGGTTTTCTCAAATAAATAGTATTTTAGACTACTATCCATGGATATTTTTTACTAAAAAGGGAGATCTTTCAACCGTCATTCAAAAAGTAGGTACTTCTGAAACGGATTTAATTAATGTGCAAGCTAATTTAAAAAGCACGGGGAATTATGGAGAAATAACCAGTACTATTATTGGACCCTCCAAAAAATGGAAAACATTACATTGGGCATTTAATCAGTCTCAAGCCTCGGATAGCATTGTTTTAGAAGTATTAGATATTAATAACCAAGTAATTACATCATACAATACGATTTCCGGAGAAGACTTAAACTTAGAAACAAATATACCGGCAAGTATTTATCCTCAAATTAAACTTAGAGCCAAATTAAAAGACGGAGTTTTTAATTCTCCATTATACCATCATCGATGGCATGTTTTGTTTGATGAAGTACCTGAATTAGCTCTAAACCATGCTCGTAGTTATCTATTTTATAAAGACACCCTTTCTAGAGGCGATCGATATTTATTTAATATTTCGGTGCAAAATATCAGCAAAACTACTATGGATAGTGTGCAAATTGCATATAAGATAACCGATGAAAATAAAAATTTAACTGAGCGTATTATAAAAAAACATGTGCTCATTTTACCTGAAATGATTATTTCAGATACTTTAATTATTTCAACCTCCGACAAAAAAGGTAAATATACCATGGCTATGGAGGTAAATCCTAAAGATTCTGTTTGGCAATTAGAACAATTTCATTTTAACAATATAATTTCAAAAAATTTTTTCGTGACAAACGACACTGAAAATCCACTTTTAGATGTAACTTTTGATGGAGTTCATATTTTGGATGGAGATATTGTTTCTCCAAACCCTAATATTTTAATTACCTTACGAGACAACAATGAATTTTTACTTCTTAACGAAGATTCCGATACAGCCAATTTTAATCTATCACTTCAGTATCCTAACGGACAAACCAAACCAATAAATTTTGAATCGAATGCATTATACGATATACAATATACCCTTTCAAAAAAAGCATCGGAGCCATTTTCGATACAATTTGAACCAAAAAATTTAGACGATGGTAAATATGTATTAAGAGTGCAAGCACAAGATAAATCGGGAAATAAATCGGGAAAAACAGAGTATAGTATATCCTTTGAAGTAATTAATAAATCTAGCATTACGCAAATCCTGAATTATCCGAATCCTTTTTCAACTTCTACACGTTTTGTATTTACTTTAACTGGTTCGGTAATACCCGATGTTTTTAAAATACAAATACTTACAGCTAGTGGAAAAATTGTACGAGAAATTACTAAAGAAGAATTAGGCCCTATTCGAATTGGAAGAAACATAACCGATTTTGCCTGGGATGGTACGGATGAGTATGGAGATAAACTAGCCAATGGAGTATATATTTACCGAGTTATTACCAAAATCAACGGAAACAGCATTGAAAACAGAGAAACTCAGGCCGACCAGTATTTTAACCGAGGTTTTGGAAAAATGTATTTGATGAGGTAGTTAAAAAAACCAATTGCTTTCAAGTTTCATGGATCAGTAATTTTTCATTATATTATTGAATCACTTAACCCCAAAAATAAGAATCCCAAGAGATTTTACAGTTTCCTTTGGGCAAAAAATCTAACATTGTTTTATCTATAACGGTAAACGTAAATTTTGTACTAGGCTTTAATGCGGTTTCAAAAGAAACATCCATAATGTAATTTTCCAAATCTTTAGTAGAATAAGTAACAGCTGAATTTGTTAATAAACTTGAATATAATTTTGGTATACTTTTTAAGTGTTCAAATTTTTCCCATACCTCAAATAAAACCACACATGCAAATGCTTTAGTAGGTTTAAAAACATTTTTATCATGTACACTTTTAAAATACCCTTCAACTCTATTATCACAAACATTATGAATCTCAAAATATCCTAATTTTGTAGCCATTACTTTATTATTTAAGAAAAATTATTTCATCAACTCCGCAAACGCTAATTCAAAACATGTTTTTGTGAAATGAGTATTACTATTATTCATATTTAAAGCCTTTTGGATAAATTTTTCAATAATAGATTTTACGTCTTGAAATATAGCCTGATCTGAAATTTCAACCTGCGTAGATGACATTAAATAAGCAAATACTCTAGCCATTCCACAATTTGCTACAAAATCAGGAATTAAAACACATCGCTCATCAACGATTCCGGTGGTATTTCCAAAAAATATCTCCGGATCGGCAAATGGTACATTGGCTCCACATGAAACCATTTGTAATCCGTTTTTTAATAATCGCTCTATTTGTGGTGCTTCTACTAGCCTAGAGGCTGCGCATGGAAGAAAAACATCGGCTGAAATATCCCAAATTTCGGAGTTTACCTTTTCAAATGATAAGATATTAGAAGTATGAAGGGCATTGTTTTTTTTATTCAAAAAAAGTTCTTTTACCTGTTCAAAGGATAATCCGGTATGATTTATTATCCCCCCTGCCCTATCAATAATTCCAACTACCTTAGCTCCTTGTTGAGCTAAAAAATAGGCTGCAGCACTACCTACATTTCCCCAGCCTTGTACCAGTACTTTTTTACCTTGTACAGATTGACCCGTTAATTGGTAATAAGAAATAACAGAGGCAGCAACTCCATATCCGGTTATCATATCAGCAATTTTATATTTTCTGCTCAAATCGGGTGAAAATTCTATGTCTTCAATAATTTTAGAAACCCCTTGTCTTAACTGCCCAATTCTTTTAATTTTATCACTCTCAACCGAGCCAAAGTGACCATTTACCACCCCCTCTTGTGGATGCCATAAACCGTATTGCTCGGTAATAGGAATTACATCATGTATTTCATCAACATTTAAATCGCCTCCGGTACCATAATACGATTTTAGGATTGGAATTAATGCCTTATACCAACGATGTAATACTTCATTTTTTCTTGGATCGTTGGGATCAAAGTCAATTCCTGATTTTGCTCCACCTATAGGTGGACCGGAAACAGAAAATTTAATTTCCATAGTTTTGGCTAAAGAAATAACTTCTTTTTTATCCAGTCCTTTTCGCATTCGAGTACCACCTCCGGCTGCCCCACCTCTTAAAGAGTTTATAACCATCCAACCACGCGCATCCGTATGCAGATCGTTCCACTCAAAAACGATTTCAGGTGAAGTATTTTCAAATTTTTTTATTTGATCCAGTACCGACATAGTATTTTTTTATCAAAACTAATGTATTCATTACAAAAACGAAATGATTTTTATTTTTTACTACCCTAATATTTTTAGGTAAAAAACACCACCTATTTTCTTTTGGATTCAGTCATTAAATAATTACTCTTCTTCCGGAATAAAATCTTCTTTTTCTTTAGTATTCTTTTTGATGTCATGTTTTTTGATGGTTGGTGTAGTAGTCTGCTTTATGTTAGGCGCACTTTGAGGATTAAACTCCTCATGAGTAAACTGTAAATCATTTTTTGGTGTTGTTGACTGATACTTTTTCACAGTTGAATCTTGTTTAAACAGACCAAAATCAGTCTTCATCATACTTTTTATAGTTGCTTTTTCTTTTACTACTTCATTTTGTATAGATGTAGAAACATCTTTTTTATTTAGTGTAAAAATGGGATTATCAACAGTACCAGTCATCAACAAAGGAATCTTTAAAAATCTTTTATTATTTTCCCGTATTTCCCAAATACCATCTTCTAACGTTGCGTCTTTCTTTTTAAGTAAATCGCTTAAATAAAAATTAAATTGATATCTAATAGAATCGTTAAATGCATGCTCCCCTTCTACCTCAAACGAATATGCAGAGGTTATTACATTCATTTTTGGAATAAAAACACGCCCCCCTTGTATATACAAGGTATTATTTAACTCTTCAAATAAAATATGCTTAAATTTTGACGACATTGTTTTATAATCAAGAAAAGAGCTGTAAAGCTTTTTGTTTTGTATATACGCAACCATATCTTGTAGTGGTTCAAACTGTTTAAGTTGACCATTTAAAATAGAAAGATTGGCTTCTATAAAAATATTTGGAATAATAGGAGTTAATGTAGAATCTAAAGGAATTTTTAAATAAACATACCCTTTAGAATTTCCGTACAAATGCTTATCTGTTATGTAGTTTTGATCAAAATTATTAAACTGTTTAAATACATCTGAAATTTGTATTTCATTCAATAATATTTTTCCTACAATGGTTGAATTTGAGTATACTAAATCCCCACTCAGTTCACCTGAAAAAGCATTTGTTTTATACAAATTAAAATGAAATTGATTTAAATCGCTTTTCAAGCCTACTGATATATTTTGTGCACGAATACTATTCCACTCGAAATAATCTATTGTAATATTTCCGTTAACATTTGTAAAATAATGATTTGTAAAGCTATTTCTATTACTATCGGCATTATTTTCAGATTCTTGAACCTTTAAAAATGGTGTAATATTTAGTTTGCTGAAATGTACATGAAATGTATTATGCCTGTTTTTATTATGTAATGCTGTAAAGTATAAGACTCCTTTAGCATCAAATGGATTATCTTGAATTTTACCTTCCAATGACTGTACATATATACTATCGTTATTTGCAATAAAAGAGCTTTCAAATACTTTTACCGATTGGTTTTGAATTGTCCCTTCAAAGTTTTGTAATTGAGCGTTTATATTAAAAATCATAGGACTTATATTATTTTTTAATAATTTAATACTGCCGATGACACTCCCCGAACGAATATTAAATGATGAAGTATTTAACCATGGCGCAAAAGCTTGCATAGAAATGCCCTCAAAATTAATGTTTACGTTGTATCTGGGGGAATTATTATAAAATTCATACATGCCATTTACAGCAATAGTACCTCGGTCAATTTTCGCAGTAATATTATTGGATTGTACCATTGGGTTATCGTTTAAATTTTTAACAGAAAGAATTCCTGAAATTTTTTGCAATGAAATCGATAATGAATCATTTTCAAAAGCCATTTCTTTAAATACTATTTCAATTTGTGAGGAAGAGTGAATGATACTTTTATCGCTCCCTTCAATAGAACCATTTAATAAAAACGCGCCCTTGACAGCTGAATTATTCACAAGTTTAGAAACAGCAGAGTCTTGGATATACGAAATAAAATCATTTCCATCAATTTCATTGGTTTTAAATTGTAAAGAATAGGAAAAGTTATTTTCAGTTGGAACCACTACATATCCTTTGGCACTACACGAAATTTGATTATTAATTGTTACCATTAATTCCTGTATTTGGTAGTTTTTGGTTATTTTATCCACATATGTTTCAGAATGTATATAAACCATAGGTTTATTTAAAAGCATGGATTTATAAGAGATGATTGAATCCATTGTTATCTTACCATCCATTAAAAAATGATATGAATCTTTAAAAAAATCACCCGAACAAATTACATCGTGTACTAAAAAACTCATCTTATCTTTGGAATATTCTTGCCATTGAATATTTATATTAGCAAGTTGCAATTTATTAATATGTAGTAATAATGGAGAATTTACCGTATCGGTTTCTGAGATAAAATTATAATCTCCATATTTTCCTCGTTTAATATCAATATATCCTTCTTTACAAAAAATTTCATTAAAAACAATATCACCTAACCATAATTTATAGATATTTAAGTTTAAATATACAGTTCTAATTTCGGCTAAGTGTTTCTTATTTTTATTTTTCCATAACTCATAAACCTTTAAATTTGTTAAGGTAACCGATAATGATGGGAATGAATTAAAAAATGAAACATCGTCAATAGAGTCAACATGAACCAAATCGCCATATTGAGTATTTATTTCATCCTGTACAAATTGAATAATCTTTTTTTCATACACTTTACTCAAAACAATTAATGTAGAAAAAAGCAAAACTATTATAATCAATATCCATATTATAACTTTTTTTAAGAACTGCATATCCTTTGAGTATATAGAATAAATGTAAATTTACAAGTAATTTAATGATAATATGAATATACGTTCTACAATTTTTGTATTTGGATATACGATTTTACTTGCAATACTTATGTTTATGCAATCGTATGGGTTTGATGCAGATATTTCGTTTGATGATTTAAGTAATGAAAAGATTTTAATGTTAAAAATTTCGCAAGTATTAAGTGTAGTATTTTTATTTGTTGTTCCCTCCCTAGTATATTTTAATTTCTTTACAAAAGAAAAATGGGAATATTTAGAGTTTAAGAAATCTAAAAAACAATTTATATATTCCATATTAACAATTCTGTTATTTATAACGTCTATTCCATTGGTAAATTATATTGGAAATGTAAATAGCATGATAAAATTTCCCGAAAGCCTAAAAAGTATTGAAGAAATATTAAAAACATCGGAAGAACAAGTAAATAAGATGATGGAAATTTTTTTAAATATGGAAAATATTGGAGATTTAACCCTTAACCTGTTTGTTATAGCTTTTGTTGCCGCAGTTAGTGAAGAGTTGTTTTTTAGGGGAGTTCTTCAAAATCATTTAATTAAATTAAGTAATAAACCGCATATTTCTATTTGGATTACTGCGTTATTATTTAGCGCATTACATGGTCAGTTTTTCTTATTGTTGCCTAGAATGTTACTAGGAGTACTGTTAGGCTATGTATACTGGTATAGTAAAAATATATGGATACCAATACTTGGACATTTTTTAAATAATGGAGTGCAAGTTATTGCCATATACATTTTTTTAAAGCAACATTCCTTGCAAGAAATAAATAAAATGGAAATTGGAGATCAATCTATACTTTGGGTTTGGCTTAGCTTATTAGGAGTAATAATAGTATTATTTTATTTAGCTCGATTAACTTCTAAAAATTCAATACCAATACAGCAATAGTAACAATATGTTCTTACATATTAAGAAATATCAGAGTATTTTTTATTTTTGATAAATCTTCTGATAAAATTAAGGTGAATAAATTTAATATATATATTAAAAAAAATAAGTATTGGCTAACCTTATTAGGATTTGTGGTTTGGATGATATTTTTTGACCAATATGATATTAAAACAATTTACAGTCTTCACGCGCAATATCGAAGTATGTTAAAAGATAAAAATTATTACGTAAAAGAAATTGAAGAAACAAATCAAAAGTTAAAAGAGTTGACCACCAATATAGATCAGTTAGAAAAATTTGCCCGAGAAAATTACCTAATGAAGCGGGATGATGAAGATGTATTTATAATTGTAGAAGAATAATTAATGAATAGCACCGTTTGGGATAATTTTACGCTTGACACCACCTCTAATACTTGGAGCAAAGAAGCTAAAAAAGCACTCAAAGAAGAGGAATATGCTTTGCTCAAGTGGAAAAATAACTCAAACTTAATTCTAAATGCATACTATAAAAAGTGTGATATTAAGTTTTCTCAATTATGTATTCCCACTTCTAATCATTCTTTTATATTAAGAAGTTCTATCGTTATCTCTGACCAAAGTAAGTTAAAACAATATAACCAACAAATATTAGAAGAATTACAAGGAGGAATAAACTCTTTAGCGCTTTATATTCAAAGTCCTACACAAATTGAGTATATATCTACTTTGTTAGATGGAGTTTTCCCTGAAATGATTCAAATACATTGGTATTTTCAAAATACAGAAGATTACTATAATTTTTTTGATCAATGGACACAGTACATTTCAACAAAAAAAATTGAGATGATTGAAACGCAAGGTTCTGTAATATTACTGAATAAACAAAATATAAAATCAACGATTCCTGATAAACTATTAAATACCCATTTCCGAGTATTTGAAATAAATACACAAATTAACGGTAATATTATTCAAGAAGTAGCAACGCTACTATATGAAGGAAATCAAATATTAAAACAGTTTTTAGCACAAAATACATTACGAGAAGAAAATGCCCATAAAATTCAATTTATTATAAGGGTTACATCCGACTTTTTTTCTTCTATTGCAAAAATTAGAGCATTTCGTAAATTATGGGAAATCATACTAAAAGAATATTTCCCTAACCACAAATTACCCGCCACAGCATATATAATAACAAAAAACGATACGGAAAATTATTTTAAAAGTACGGAAGAAATATATCAAAACATATTATTCCAAACCACTCAGGCAATGTCTTCAATTTTAGGAACCAGTAACGAACATTGTATTGAAAGCTTTGATATTACAAATACTTTAAATGATTCATTTAGCTATAGACTATCTAAAAACATTATGCATCTTTTGTTAGAAG
>CAZEIM010000013.1:66019-68094 GCA_964512145.1 uncultured Flavobacteriales bacterium | reverse complement strand
ATGTTACCGAATTACCCTGACATATCGTAGTGTCAGTGCCCGCATTAACCGTGGGGCCTCCATCAACAAGAATATTTGAGCTAGTAGTATCCGAGCATAATCCAAATTCATAAGAATATGAAATAGTATGAACACCAGCACCAGCAACCGATGGACTAAATAACCCAGAACTTGAGTTGAGAATACCAGGTCCAGACCATGTGATTTCGCCCCATTTTGGATTAGCATTTAAAAAAATATTTGCTGAATTCACACAAAAAGGCCCTGCTGTATCAATAAATGCTTCTAAATCGTTATAATCAATATTAATACAATAAGATTTTGATACTTGTGAATAATATTGGCAGTTAGTATCCCGATCGGAAACGTTTACTAAAAAACAAAATAATTGATTTGTATCTGCTAAGCCTGGAGTCCACGTAAAATGTCCAATAGGGTTTGGAGTTATATTATTAATAACATTAAAATTAGCGCCTGCTGGAAGGTTTGAATATGTCATATTTAACTCATTATTATTAGGATCTGACGCTAATATGTAAAAAGAAAGAGGCACTCCAGGGCAAACAGTTGTATCTGTTTTATTGTCAAACAAAGATGAGTCTAAGCCTCCTAATATTGGAGGAGCATTTCCACAAACAAAAGATTTAATTTGAATATCTCTTATAACCGAACCAATTAAAACTCCATTTCTATATTCGTTAACTTTAACTGCAATTACAGTAATTTCTTGAGCATTTGGTGAAAGACAAAAATTTCCACTAAGAGGATTAAAATCAACCAAACTATCCGAACAAAATGGTTTGTCAAAATTAGGTGGTAAGCCTAAGTAACATCCGGGTAAATTAGCCCATGTAACAGGAGTAAATGAAGAATAATACACCGTATCATCATTAAAACAATCAGCAGAGGGTAACGCACATTGAGAAGGCTGTACCAACTCATAAGCTAATGAGTCCCCATCTATATCCGTAGAACCATTATTATAACAAAAATTAGATCCAACGCAAACAAAACCATTAGGATTATTAGAAAATGTAGGAGAATTATTGACACCAACTGAAGCGGTATTGTTTAATTCAGAAGAAACACATAAAGACTGACCTCCTGGTGTAACCAATGTAGTTATACCTGTATTCCTGGCATAATCGCAAGTACCAATTTTCCAATCAGGACATTGGGCTGGAAATGTAACGTTTTTTCTATATACATGTTTTTGATATCCGTCTAAAGTAGAAGTTGGCTGAGTACATCGACTATTTACACCATAGCATAAAGGTGTAATATCTATTCCTGATTCTGCGGCTACTCTATCAAATCTTTCGGCAAAATTCAAACCGCAACTAACAGACTCGAATGACATTATATAAAAAGCTCTAGCAGGTACACTACCTGATTCACAAGCTCTAATAACCGTTAAAGTAATCTCATATGTATTCGGACTTAAATACTTATAAGTTATTTCCATACCAGCTAAGTGCGTAGCTGATGCCTTTTGATTATATCCAAAAATAAATATTGAAATAAAAAAAAGAAAAAGTATTTGTTTTTTCATAGATAGAATGTATTATTATAACAATAACGGAAAAATAGAGATATTAAATTTTTTATTAAAGTATAAAAAAAGACTAAAATAAGGTTATATTTAAAAAAAAATAAAATGAACATACTAAAAATCAATGTCTTAAATAATTATAATATAACATATGCAATTTAAAAATCACTTCCTTTTAACGCTATGTTTTGTAATAAAGTTACAATCTGTTGTGACACAAAACAACTTTTCTTATGAAATAGGATTGTTAAAATATCGAGGTGGAGGGGATTGGTATGCTAACAAAGAAACATCCTTATATAATTTAATAAAATTTTGTAATCAAAATTTAAAAACAAATATTAATCCCGAACAAAAAATTATTGAAGTTGGTAGTAAAGATATTTTTAACGTACCCTTTGTACATATGACTGGACATGGGAATATTATTTTTAGTTCAGAAGAAGCCATTAACTTAAGAGAATATCTTTTAAGTGGAGGATTTTTACATATTGATGATAATTATGGAATGGATCAATATGTA